>RFRL01000167.1 GCA_009924545.1 Planctomycetia bacterium
GCGCCGCGAACGGCCGCTCGTGGCCGGCGATCCAATCGGTGATGTGCAGCCGGGCAGGGTATTGGCCGGTGAGCAGCGCGGCGCGAGTGGGACTGCAGACGGTGCAGGCGGAGTAGCCGGCGAGGAAGCGCATCCCGGCGGCGGCGAGGCGGTCGACGTGGGGGGTCTTGTAGAACGTGCTCCCCTGGCAGGAGAGGTCGCTCCAGCCCATGTCGTCGACGAGGACGACGATCACGTTGGGCGGGCCTGTGTGGCGGCTGGCCGCTGGCGGTGGCGCCGGTGCCGGTTCCTGCCGCGCCGCCGGCCGTTCGAGCGCCACCGTCACCGGCCATCCGGGATACTCCTGGGCCACGCCCCCCGGCCGCGCCGGGAACCGCGGCCAGCAGTGGAAAGTGACTGTCTCCGCGGGGAAGTCCCACACGGCGGCGCCGAAGCCGTCGCCCCGTTTCTTCTCGTCGGTGCGGTCCTCCGGGTTGGCGTAGGCGGCGACGGTGATCCGGTTGCCGAGGCCGTCGTGGTAGTCGCCGGTCCAGGGGAGCGGGCTGCCGGCGATCGGGTTGGCGCCCGGCTGCTCGTCCTCGGGATGCCACCAGCGGCCGTAGACGGTATTGACCAGGGCCGGCGCCGTGAAGGACCACGGGCCGTCGCGGAACCGGTCGATGCCGTGCTGCACGACCACGGCGAGGTGCTGGTCACCGCAGAGGTGGACGGCGCCGGCGCGCTTCATGATCGCGAGCGCCGCGTTCCGGCCCGACTGCGGCCAACCGTTGCAGTCGAGGTCGGCGAGGAGGCGGTTGTCGGGCTCGCCGTGGAGGTGGACGGCGCCACAGAAGGCGGTCTGCGAGAGCACCGCCTTGGCGCGGACGCCCGTCGTGTCGTCGGCCCAGCGGGAGAGCCACTCGAGCTGCCGGCTCCCGAGCAGTTCGAGCCCGGGCAGATCGATCGCCGCCCGATCGTACGCCGGATCGGTGATGTGGTCGGGCCGCGGGCCGAGCTGGGGGATCGTGCCGGCCGGTCCGGTCTTGAACTTCCGGTCCTCGAGGATGGCGAAGTCGACGCCCCCGAGGACCAGCCGGGTGAAGTAGACGGTGATCCCCTGCTCGACCGGCGCCGGATCGACCGGATCGGGCAGGTGCCAGGTCTGCTGGCGCTGCACCATGTTGACGTAGGCGGCCGGATAGTAGTACCCCCCGTCGGCGCCGTTCTTGTCGAAGGCGCGCTTGCCGCCGGCGCCCCACAGGTTGGGATGGCCGACGTCGTGGTCGTCGGGGATCGTCACCGTGGGACGGTCGCGGATCACGTCGCGGAACTGGAGACCGAACTCGATCCAGCCGACGGTGTGCTGTGTGTGGCGATAGGTCTGGTCGCCGGCGAAGAACAGGAGGTCGGGGTCGGCCTCGCGGAGCGCGGTCACGAGCTCCTCGCGCGGGCCGGTGGTGCTCGACGAGTTGCAGCTCATCACCGCCACGGCGATCCGCTCCTTGCCGCGCGGGTCGCGGCGGATCGTGCCGGTGAAGGTCGCCGCCTTGCCATGGCGGACGCGGTAGGGCACGTCGCGGGCGGTGTCCCAGTCGGCCACGCGGAAGTGGACGTCCCAGCCGGGGTACAGGACCGGGCTGCGGGCCACCTCCCTCCAGCCCGAGCCGTCGTCCACCTCGAGCCACGCCTCGAGGGCCTCTCCCGGCTCGAGGGGAAAGAGCTGGGCGGTGAGCTTGAGCGTGCCGGGGCCACCCGTGGGTGGCACGGTGACGGTGTAGAGGGCGAAGGCGATGACGTCCTGCCTCGGCACGTCGAGGGGGAACGGCCGGGCGGCCTTGGCATTCCGCCGGCCGTCACCGGCCTGCGCCTTCTCCGGGAGCCACCATGCCCCTGTGGCCCAGCCGTCGAGGGCCGGCCATTCGGCGCCGAAAGGGATGGGATCGGGGGCCTCGGGCACCACCGCGGCGGCCCGCGCGGGAGCCCACCCGGGCAGGGACGCGAGGCAAAGGAGGCTGGCAGCCAGGTGGCGGTGCATACTCCAAACCTTTGTCTGATTGGGGTTTGGGTGGTGACGGGGGCGGGGCGGAAGAAACCGGGCGGTGTCGTTTTTCCAGTGATCCTTGACGGCCCCCACCGCGATGACGGGTTATCGCCGGGGCCCCATCCAGCTTGCAAGCTGCAAGGTGCGTGATTGGCAAGGCCCGACGGGAGCATGGAGCCCGAGCACGTTCACCGTGCCGGCCGCGTCGGGCGTCGCTCTGGCAAGTGTTTGGCGACCTCCATTTGAAGGTCCGGCGCAAAGTGCATACACTTTCAACACACTGACCCTGCTTCAAGTGTCGCTCCCGGGGGTTCCTCGCCATGCAGCGAACCTCCTGCAGACGTTGTCGGAAACGATTCCCATGGCCGTGAAGACCATCACGATCGACCTCGAGTCGTACGAGATCCTGTCGGCGGCCCGGCGCGGTAACGAGTCGTTCAGCATGGTGATCAAGACGGTCCTCGGGCCTGCCTCGCGAACGGCTGCGGCGTTACTGCGGCACCTCGATGGGGCGTCGCCGACTGCCGAGACGATCGCCGCATTCGATCGGGTGCTCGCCGCCCGCGAAAGCGACACCCTCGCATCCGAGCACGCTCCGGTCATGGGCGAGTCGTCGCGTGGTGCTTGAAACGACGGTCTGCGTCGACCTGCTCCGGGAACGGTCCCGCGGACGGGCCGGGCCGGCCCACGACGCGGTGGCCAAACTGGGTGACCGGCGGGTGTACCTGAGCGTGTTTTCCGTCTGCGAGCTCCACGCCGGCGTCGGGCTCTCCGGGCGGCCCGACGAGGAGCTCCGCCTGGTGACGAGCTTCGTGTCGCACCTGACCGTGCTCTATCCGGAGGCCGATTTTCCCGTTCTCTATGGGGAGGCTGCGGCCCGGCTCCTCGCCGCGGGCACCCCCATTCCGACGATGGATTTGTTGATCGGCGTCACCGCCAAGGCCCGCGGCTTGCCGCTCCTCACGAGGGACCGCCGGCATTTCGTCCGGATCGCAGGGCTCGCCGTGGAGAGCTACGATGGCTGACACGACGACGACTGACATGACACGACGGCCAGGCATGAGCGAGCCGCCACCGAGTCTCGTTTCGGCACTCCGAGGGAGTTTTCCCGATGCGTCTTCACACGGTGTTCCCACGAGTCCTGACCGGCGGGGTGATGCTGGCCGGTGTGTGCGTCGGCCTGCCCGCCCGCGCCGACGACACGGTCGCGGCACCCCGTGACCTGACGATCGTCACCGGCCAGGTGGTTGGTGCGGAAGGGGCGGCCGGTGTGCCCAAGCAGATCACGATCCGCGTGGTCGGCGACGCGGCCACCGTGGTTGCCGACGGCGGAGCCGCCGAGAAGAAAAAGGTGCCCTACCTCGGCGTGGCGACGAGCCCGCTGGCGCCGGCCGTCCGTGCCCAGACCGGGCTGCCTGACGACGTGGGGCTGGCCGTCGACGCCGTCACGCCGGGTAGCCCGGCCGCGGCGGCGGGGCTCGTGGCCTTCGACGTGCTGGCCAGGTACGACGATCAGATCCTCTGCGCCGCGGTGCAACTCTCGGCGCTCGTGAAGCGAACGGGCACCGGCAACACCGCCACGCTCACCGTGCTCCGCGGCGGCAAGGAGCTCACGCTGCCCGTCACGGTTGGCGAGCGCGAGGCGGAGATGACGCTCTCCGCGGCGCCCGGCGGGTTCGGGTTCGGGAGCGCTCTCGTGCCGGGGATGGGCGTCTGGACGCCCGGCCAGCAGCTCGATCGGGCGGCCCTCGAGCGCCTCGCCCGGCAGGCAGCCGAGCAAGCCGGCGCCGCGTGGCAGGGGCAGGCGCAGGGGGTGGTACCGCCGGCCGTCATCGGGCCGGTACCTCCGGGGATGGTGACGCCACCCCCGTTTCCGGTCCCCGTTCCCGGCAACCAGCGCTGGCTGTACGACACCCCTCCGGGACCAGGGCCGCAGGGACCGATCATTCCGCAGGCACCGAATCCCGCCGCGCCCGGCGCCGTGCAGTCGCAGAGCCAGTCGATCTCGGTGTTCACCAACCAGGAAGGCCGCGTCGAGCTGCGCGAGGTCAACGGCAAGAAGTCGGTGAGCGTGTTCGACGCCGCGGGCAAGGAGCAGTACGCCGGCCCCTACGACACCGACGCCGACAAGGCGAACGTGCCCGCGGCGCTCCGCGAACGCGTCGAGAAGGCAGCGGCGGCGGCGCAGGGGGCCCCGGCACCGTCGCGCGGAAAACCAGCCGCGAAGATCAGCCTGTAGCGGGATCCGAGGTCACCGTCAGGCGCTTCACGATCGATAGGGAATCCGGATCCGCGGATCGTGCGGATCGAAGTCGTTGGCGTTGCGCGTGACGAGGATGCAACCCTCCCGATCGGATGTCGCCAGGACGATCGCATCCGGGAGTTTCAGCCGCAGGGACCGGCGGAGGTCGACGGCCCGGCGGGCGATCTCCGCGGAAAGCTCGATCCGACGCATGGAATCGAAAAGCGTCTCGGCGGCGAATCGCTCCGCGTCGGTCTCGGCGCCGATCATCACCTCCATCCACGAGATGACCGCGTAGCACGGATCGTCGTAGCGATCGATCTCGGCAGCCGCCGCGTCGAGACCGTGGAGGAAGTCGATCAGGACGTCGCTGTCGATGACGGCTTTCATCGCTCCCACTCGTCCCGGAGCCGGCGGACCGTCGCGACGCCGTCGAGAGACTTGTGTCTCCAGGCGCCGAACGCCCGGGTTCGATCCGGACGGTGCTCCTCGGCGAGCCATCTCGCCACGGCTCTCCGCACCGCCTCAGCGCGGGAAATGCCCTTGGCCGCACAGAGCGCCGCGAGGGACTTCACCTGCTCATCGGTGAGATCGACGATGGTTCTCATGATGACGTCATCATGCATCCTCTCCCCGTCGGGGTCAAACGGATGTGGAACACGAGCCTCCCGTCCGCATCGTTCGTGCGTGAATCATCGCGGGTGGGGAGCCGATGTCTGACATTCCCACATGCCCTCGGGCGCCGCCGCGGCGGTCGCAGCGCAGTTCCGGGGATTCGCCGGTGCGGCGTCGCCCCGCGATGGCCCGGTGGTCGCCGTGCGTTCCCGCGGTGAGAATCCCCCCGGGTTCGTCACCGTCCGCGGGGGATCTCGTCCGATGGTCGCATGGCGTGCGCTGTGGCTGGTGCTGCGTCTGGGTGCGTGCCTGCTGGCCGGCACGGCCGTCGTCCCGGCCGCGGAACCGTCGGCACGGCCGCCCAACGTCGTGCTCATCGTCTCCGACGACCAGCACTGGCGCGACTACGGCTTCATGGGGCACGGGCAACTCCGCACCCCGCACCTCGACCGGCTGGCGCGCGAGAGCCTCGTCTTCCCCCGCGGCTACGTCACCAGCAGCCTCTGTTGCCCGAGCCTGGCGGCGCTCATCACAGGCCGCTATCCCCACGAGACCGGGATCGTCGGCAACGATCCGCCCGGCACCGACGGCCCCCGCACCACCCCCGCCGCGAAGGCCGCGTTCGCCGCCGGCCGCGAGGCGCTCAACCGCAAGCTCGACGCCTTCCCCACGCTGCCGAAATGGCTCGCCGCTGCTGGCTATGAAAGCCTGCAGACGGGGAAATGGTGGCAGGGCGACTTCCGGCGCGGGGGCTTCACCACCGGGATGACGCGCGGCGAGCGCCACGGCGACGACGGACTGGCGATCGGCCGCAAGACCATGGCACCGATCGAGGACTTTGTGCGCGGTTGCCGCGGCGCGGGGAAGCCGTTTTTCGTCTGGTACGCGCCGATGCTGCCCCACGACCCGCACGATCCTCCCGAGGAGCTCGAGGCGCACTACCGGGCACTGACCCCCTCGGTGCACGTGGCCCGGTACTGGGGCAACGTCGAGCGCTTCGACCGCACGGTCGGCGAGGTCCTCGACATGCTCGACCGGGAGGGGCTCGCCGACGACACGCTCGTGGTCTATGTCACCGACAACGGCTGGATCCAGAACCCCGAGTCCCCGCGCTTCGCTCCGCGCTCCAAGCTCTCCCCCTACGACGGCGGGCTGCGGACGCCGATCATGCTGCGCTGGCCGGGGCGGATCGCCCCGGGCCGGAGCGCGGGGCTCGCCTCGTCGATCGACATCGCACCCACGGTGCTCTCGTCCTGCGGCGTGGCCGTGCCTGCCGACCTGCCGGGGGTGAACCTCCTCGACGAGGCGGCGCTGGCGGCCCGCCGCGCGGTGTGCGGCGAGTGCTTCACCCACACGCTGGGGAGCCTCCTCTGGCGGTGGATCGTCCGCGACAACTGGAAACTGATCGTGCCGGTGTCGGCCGATCGGCCGGCCGCCACGGTGCCGGCGGAGGGGCGCCTCGTCGACGACCAGTCGCGCGGCCGACTGGAGCGCGGCGAGATCGAGTTGTTCGACGTCGCGGCCGATCCCACGGAGGAAACGAATCTCGCCGCGGCCCACCCCGACGTGGTGCGGGAGTTGCGGGAAGCGCTCGACGCATGGTGGAATCCGTCTCCACCGGCACGCCTGCCGGCGGGCGGGGGAGGGAAGTGACCCATGGGTTCGTGCATCGGTGGTATCAGTGGCATCGTCACCGGATTGGCGGTCGTGTTCACCGCCGGGGTGGCTGCGGCACAGCCGGTTGCCGCGGAGCGGGGGGCTGCGGGGACGTGGCCGGGGTGGCGCGGCCCTTCTCTCGACGGCGTCGCCGCGGGGAGCGGGTATGCCACGCGCTGGAGCCCCACGGACAACGTCCGCTGGAAGGTTGCGCTCCCAGGCCTCGGCGCGAGCACGCCGGTGGTGTGGGGCGACCGGATCGTCCTCACCTGCAGCATCGACGGCCACGACGCCGCCGTGTGTTATTCGCGCGCCGGCCGGGAACTGTGGCGGAGGAGCCTGGGGGCCACCAAGGCGGGGAAACACAAGAAGGCGACCGGGGCCAATTCCTCCCCCGTCACCGACGGCCGCCACGTGTGGGTCTATTTCAAGAGTGGGGAATTGGCCTGCCTCGATCTCGCCGACGGCGCGGTGGTCTGGAAGACGAACCTCCAGGAGCAGTTCGGGGAGGACACGCTGTGGTGGGACCTGGGCACGTCGCCGGTGCTCACCGGCCGCGCGGTGGTCGTGGCGGTGATGCAAAGCGGGCCGAGTTATCTGGCGGCCTTCGACCGGGGCACGGGGAAGCTTCTGTGGAAGCAGGACCGGCTGTTGAACGCCCCCGAGGAGGCGGCGCAGAGCTATTCCACGCCGGTGGTGGTGGCTGGTGAAACGCGGTTTGGGGAGCCCGCCGAAATGCTCGTCGTCCTCGGAGCCGATCATGTCACGGCCCATGACGCCGCCGACGGCCGCGAGGTGTGGCGCGTGGGAGGGCTCAATCCCGGCGGCGAACGCTTCTTCCGGTCGATCGCCTCGCCGGTGATCGCCGGCGACATCGTCATCGCCCCCTATGCCCGCGGCAGCACACTCACCGCCATCCGCCGCGGCGGCACCGGCGACGTCACCGCGACGCACGTCGCCTGGGCGCGGAAAGACCTCGGCGCTGACGTGCCCACCCCGACGGCCAAGGACGGCAAGATCTACCTGTGCACCGACAAAGGGACCGTCGCCTGCCTCGACGCCGCCACCGGGAAAACGCTGTGGAGCGGCGACGTGGAGAAAAACCGCAACGCCTACAGCGCCTCGCCGATCCTCGTCGACGGCCGCCTCGTGGTCACACGGGAGGATGGTGCGGCGGCGATCATCGACGTCGCCAGCGGGTTCAAGGTGATCGGCGGGGGCAGCGTCGACGAGATGACGGTGGCCACGCCGGTGTGCGTCGACGGCGCGATCTACCTGCGGACACACGACTCACTGTGGTGCATCGCGGGCACCTGATGGCCCGCCGGGCACGTGCCGGGCGGCTGCGACCTACCCTCGAGGGACTGTGACATGATGGCACTGCGTCCGATCCGTGCCGCCTGGTGGGCGGTGGCCGTGGCGGGGCTCTGCACCGCGGCCCGACCCGCGCCCGCCGCCGATCCGGCGCGGCTCCTGGTGGTGACGGTCACCACCGGGTTCCGCCACGGCTCGATCGCCACCGCCGAGCCGGTGCTCGAACAACTGGGGCGGGAGAGCGGCCTGTTCCACGTCGACTTCCTGCGCCTCCCCCCCGGCCGGCCCGGCCGGCCCGCCGAGCCGAAACGTGGCGCCGGCACGGCCGATGCCGATTGGGAGAAGCAGCAGGCAGCCCACCGGGAGGCGCTCGAGCAGCATCGAACGGCCGACGCCGCCTGGTTTTCCGGCCTCGCGGACCAGTTCGCCAAGGCCTTCGCGCCCGAGGCGCTGGCCCACTTCGACGGCGTGATCTTCGCCAGCACCACCGGCGATGACCTGCCGATCCCCGACCTGCCGGCGTTCCTCGCCTGGGTGCGCACCGGGAAGGCGTTCATCGGCGTCCATGCCGCGACCGACACCCTCAAGCGCACCGACGACTACGTGAACTTCATCGGTGGGGCGTTCGCCGGCCATCCGTGGAACGCCGGCGGCGAGCACGGGTTCGTCGTCGACGAACCGGGCCACCGTCTCGTGAGCATGTTCCCGGCACGTTTCCGCTGGAAGGACGAGATCTACCAGTACGACCAGCGTTTCAAGCCGGACAACGTCCGTGTGCTCCTCAGCCTCGACATGGCGGCGAGCAATCCCAAGGAGCCATGGCACGTGCCGGTGAGCTGGATCCGGGAAGAGGGAAAGGGGCGTGTTTTCTCCACCAATCTCGGGCACAACGACGCCACCTGGAAGGACGCCACCTTCCAGAAGCACCTCGCCGAGGGGATCGCCTGGGCCCTGGGCCGGTTCGACGCCCCCGCCACCCCCAATCCGCAGGTCCAGGCGGCGGAGTATCTGCGCAGCGTCCTCGCCGCCGCCTGTGCGGCGACTGGTGCCGACCACGACG
>RFRL01000168.1 GCA_009924545.1 Planctomycetia bacterium
CTTCGTGCCGTGGGCCTTGTCGGCCAGGTGCGGGGTGTGGATGAGGACGAGCTGGCCGTGCTTCATCGCCAGGTCGACGTGCGCCTCGAGCGACGCGATCTCGTTCTTGGTCGACTTGTGGAGCCCGGTCTCGCCGACGCCGAGGACGGTCGGCTTGGCGAAGAATTCGGGGAAGTGCTCGAGGACCGCGCGCGTGAGGCCCGGGTTCTCGGCCTCCTTGGGGTTCACCGCCACCCAGCAGAAATGGCGGATGCCGTACTGCGCGGCGCGCGTCGGCTCGAACTCGCTGATCTGCCGGAAATAGTCGATGAACGTCTCGGGGTAGAGGCGATCGAACCCGGCCCAGAAGGCGGGCTCGGCCACGGCCACGACACCGCTCATCGCCATCCGCTCGTAGTCCTGGGCGGTGCGGGCGATGGCGTGGTAGTGGGGCTGGATGATCTGCATGGGTGACGTCCTCCGGTGGAAAACGGGGCGGGGGCCGATTCCCCGTCACACCGTGGCGAACAGCTCGAGCAGGGCCACCGTCCGCTCCCGGGCCGGATGCGGGTCGGCGACGATCGCCAGCGCCTGGCGGATCACGGCGAGCTTCCGTTCCGCGGTGACCGCCTGGCCGTTGGCCGCACCGCTGCGGGCCACGGCGGCGTCGTAGCGATCAAGGTAGGCGGCGATTTCCAGGAGCTGGTGCCGCGACTCGAGGAAGTAGTTCTCGGCGACCTGGGCGGGGGAGAGCATCGGGGCACCTGGGCGGTGAAACCGGGGCCGGGAAACGGCTTCTGAATCATACCCCCGCGTTGGGCGCCGGGCAGACCTCCCGACGGCGATGCCTGCCGCCGGCCACGCGAAAGAAATCTCACCCTCCCCCGTGGCTCAAAGCTGCGTCGGATTGGGCACGTCTCCGTAGACCGCCTGTGGATCGAAGACCTTTTTCCGCTCCATGAACTCGAGTTTCCCGCCACCGACCCGCTCCGCCCCCACGGGCACCCGGCGGTAGAAGCACGATCGGTAGCCGACGTGGCAGCTGGCGCCCCCGGCCACCTCGACGCGTAGCCAGACGCAGTCCTGGTCGTCGTCGATCCGCATCTCCACCACCTTCTGCACCAGGCCGCTGGTGGCGCCCTTGTGCCACAGCTGCCGGCGGCTGCGGCTGTAGTACCAGGCCTCGCCCGTCTCGATCGTCCGGGCGAGGGCCTCGCGGGTCATGACCGCCACCATGAGCAGTTCACCACTGCGGTGGTCGGTGGTGACGCAGGGGATGAAACCCTGGGCGTCGAACTTCGGGGCCAACTCGGTCCCCTCCTCCACCTGCTCCACGCTCGTCCGCTGCCCGAACAATTCGTCGTCCGCCGCCACGTTCACACCTCCTCCCGGGCCGGGCCCTGGAACCCCTCGGGTCCCGGACACCGCAGCACCGCCAAACGAAACGGCCCCGGCAGTGTGCCCGCCGGGGCCCGTTCCACGATTCTATCGATCCGTTCCCACCGATCACGCCCGCCCGGAACTCCCTCCGTCCCGAGCGGCACCAATCCACCACAGACCCGCGCCGCCCTCCGCCAGGCAGCCGACGCTCCTCTTTCGTCGGCCCCCACCGCGACTGCGGCGAACGGGCTCGGTGGCACCGATCACCACTTCCAGTAGCGGCGGTCGAGCGCCGCGACGGCTTTGCGGTAGTCGACGGACAAGCCCGAGGCCTTCGCCTGGCCAAAGGGGTCGGACGAGTTCGATGCGATGGTCACGACATCGTCGGTCACGACCGCTGCCGAGGTCCACGAGGGATACGGGTCGATGGAGATCGATTCTGTCGACTGAACCTGAACCGACATCCATTCCATCCGCTCGGCGGCACGCTGCCACTGGTCGACCGCCGTCGCCGCGCCCGCGGCCAGGGGCAGCGGCCGATCGGCTGCTGCTGCCGGCGCGGCGGTGTCGGTGGCTCGCGCTCGATCTCCGCCCGCGGCGTCAAGGGTCGCGATCGAATCGCGCGTCAGGGTGTCGCTGTCGACGTCGACACTCTTCAAGCCGCACGCCTCAGCCGCACCCACCGTGCGGGCAGCGGGGGGGTCGATCCAAGTGATCGTTTCTGCGCGGGCAGCGGAACCGAGGAGCAGGGCAATCGTGGCGAACCGGAACGAGATCTTTGCGAACGAGAGGAGAGAACGCATTGGAAAACCTTTGGGGTTTGGCCCCACAAACACTTGGTTTTCCGCCCGGAGTACGGCTCGCTTCCCATGCAGGGTTCAGCAGGCAATTCAGCACAGGGCACACCTGCACCGAAACGACTCACCGGGAAACATTCAGGCCAGCAGGACTGAAAAGAACCGGCGAACCGGAGGGAACCCGAAGACACTGCAAGAGGAACGCGGCAGACGCAACCGTCGGCGGCGAATCCAAGTGCTTGCAGTAGCGGTTCCTGTGAGAAAGTTTTTCGATCGACCACCGGAGTATATGGATTCGTTCAGACCAGTCAACAGCTGGTGAAAAAATTCATCGTTTCCTCACACTCTGCCTGGCTGTTGCTGGTTTTTTCCATGTTTCCCGCAAACCTGCACCGCCGCCCGGCACCCGCAGAGCTGCTCACTCACCGCCCGGGGCCCGGGCCGGCTCGGCGATCCGGGCCTGCACTTGGGCCAGGATTGAGGATAGAGGATAGCCCGGTCAATGGCACTTCCGCAACCGTTGTCCGGTCGGTGAGTCGCGGTCGGGCCTGGTCTGGTCGCTGACGGGTGCGTGCCGGGGCCGGTCGTCGGGGGGATTCCCAAGCCCCGTTACCCTTCGGAATGGTCTGTTTTTCACGCTGGGCACAGACCTTCTCTGGATCCGGGCATCAGCCGGTTGGCGACGCCCGCCTCACAGCGACTGGATGTCGATCGAGGGCAGTTCGTCGGGCGACGATTGAAACACGTCGCGGTCGTCATGGAACTGGACGAGCTCGCCCCAGTCGGTGGGCGGGCCGCGGGCGGGTGACACTGGCGGCCGTTCGAGCGGTTCGCCCAAGTGCGTGAGGATCTTCCGGATCGGCCCCGGCTTGGGTGTAAGGAGATGAGCCGGATGTCGCCGCCGCACGCCGGGCACTGCAGCGGAAACTCCTCCCCCACCCGCGCCATCAGCTTGGCCCACGCAATCCGCGACGTGTCGTGAGAACGTGGCTTGTGCTTCGCATCGCAACAGCCTTCCGAGCCGTGACCGTCACCCCCATGCCCACCGGTCGCTGGATCCCGCTGCTTTCCGACATTCCCCACCGCTTGCGCCATGACGGCCGGCCGCAGCGGGTGGTTCGGCGCGAAGACGCCGTGATAGCGGTGCCGGTGCCTCCGCGGCTGCGGGATCAGATCAGCAAGCCGATCGAGGAACTCAAACGGCGTGAGCTCGACGACGCCATTGGCCCTCGGCTGCATCGACTTTCGCTTCCGGCCTTGCCCGACCCAGGTGGCCGCCCGAAGGACGATCCAGCGCCTGGGCATCACGTAGCGGATGCGGGCGATGGGGCCGTCGGCGCCAAAGATCACGGAGAGCCGCTCGAGTGCGAAGGGGCGCCGGGCGCAATACCGCAGGAGATGTTCCAGACTCCGAAAATAGCTCGGCACGTCGCGGTCGATGAGCGTGATCCGCACACTGGGGTCACCACAAAGCCGCCAGGTGGCCGGACTCGGACAGACTCCAAGCCGACGGCAAAAAAGCCGCTTCAGGGTGGAAGGCGCGCAATCTGGAAACCGCTTTCAGGGCCGCGGCAGGCTCGGGAGGCGGGAGCAACCGGCGCACGAGTCGTTCATCAGTCGGGCGACGCTTGTGGAAGTGCCATTGACCGAGCTATCCTTTTTCATGAGACCTGCGTTGGATTTTGGAGGTCGTGTGCCATGACTAGCGTGAAGATCGACGCGCAAACGCTCGAGCGACTGCGAATGGTCTCCGGGCCGGTGCGGTTGTGCGATGACGAGGGGCATGTCGTCGGGTTCTTTCGGGCCGCGTGCGGCGCGCAGGGCTATCCCGAGCCGCCGTTGCTATCGCCCGAAGAGTTGCAGCGTCGCCTTGCCGCCCCGAATGGTCGCACGATTTCCGAGATCCTCGGCGATCTCGAGCGGCGTCAGTGAAATACGCGGTCTTGTGTACGGTCGCCGCCGATTGTGAACTCGCCGCCATCTGGATCGCCTCGGACGACCGGAAGGGGATTTCTGCTGCGGCGCACGAAATTGAGCAGGCACTGGCAGACGCCCCGTTGGATCACGGCGAGTCGCGAGACGACAACCTGCGGATCATCTTCGTCGCTCCGCTCGGGGCCCGGTATGTCGTGATGCCGGAAGATCAACGCGTCGTGATCGTCCAGTTTTGGACGTTCTGACCGACGGGGCCAGTATTTCCGGGCCGTTCATCGCTGAAAGGGCGACGCCGGACCTAACAGGCCGTGGCCAAAGTCCATCCATGGCCTTTGGCCACTCGAAAACCTGCGGTTTTCACGGGAGCTGCGCTCCCGGCACCTCATCCATGAGGTGCAGCAGGCTGTTTGGCCACAGCCTGCTAACAGGCCGTGGCCAAAGTCCATCCTTGGCCTTTGGCCACTCGAAAAGCTTCGCTTTTCACGGGAGTTGCACTCCCGGCACCTCTTCCCTGAGGTGCGGCAGGCTGTTTGTCCACAGCCTGCTAAGGTGCGGGCGATGCGGCCGTCGGCGTCGCGGCTCACGGAGAGTCGCTCGAGCGCGAAGGGCGGCCGGGCGCAGTATCGGAGAAGATGTTTGAGACTCTGAAAGTAGCTCGGCACATCGCGGTCGAGGAGCGTGATGCGCACACTCGCGTCGATCGAAAACCCACTGTTCTCCCAGCCGAGCATGTCGGCGGCGGCCGCGGCGTCGAGGAGGCGAGCGAGCCGGAACCATCGGATCACGCGGCGGCGGACTCGCTCGGTCAGTGCGGCCAAGTCTGCGGCGGTGACTGGCCGGGCCGGCAGGGCCGAGTCGCGCCGACTTATCGTCGCGGCGGAAGGTCCAGGCCCTTCGCCCGCCGAACTTCGTCACACCGCCGGAAGAGATCCTGGCAGAGCCCGCGCTCGACATGCGGGACGAGGAACGCTTTGGGCTCGAAGCGGGCCCTCAGAAGCAATTCATCCGGCGTGGCAGTGGAGGCCTGGGGCCAGTAGGCGTCGGCATCTTCCATCGTCGAGGCGCCGAAGACCACGCCATCGAGCTCCGCCCAGATGCACGCCGACATGCACATCGGGCAGGGCTCACACGTGCTGTAAAGGACGTGGCCCCGGAGCGAAAGCCGGCCGAGTGCGCGGTTCGCCAGCCGGATGGAGCTGACCTCGGCATGGTTCGTCACGTCGCAGTCGCGCATGACGGTGTCATAGGCCATGGCCACGAGGCGGCCGGTCGCGGCCTCGTGGATGGACGACCCGAACGGCGACGGAAAGGACGTGTCGAACGAGCCCGTGGTGAACTCGACGAGCGCCCGAAGGCGGGATGCGTGGGTGTCGTGGCTTGTCACGTGGTCGACATATCCTCTGCCCCATCGTTGGTCATTCCGGCACGGGTTTCCAGGCCGGGCTGGCGGGGGCGGATTGACGGTATCGTAACGTAGGCTCCGGACCACCGCGCTGGCTCCCCGCACGTGAATACCGTTCTTGTCGTCGTTGATGCTCAAAATGACTTCTGCGCAGGTGGTGCGCTCCCAGTGCCTGATGCCGATGCGATCGTGCCCGTCGTGAACGGTCTGATGCGGGAGTTCCGGCGAGTGATGCTCACGCAAGACTGGCACCCACCCGGACATGTCTCCTTTGCTTCCAGTCATCCCGGGAGTCTCGTTTTTGGCCGCATCACGCTGCCCTACGGCGAGCAGGTGTTGTGGCCTGATCACTGTGTCGCAGGAACGCCGGGCGCAGCCTTCCACCCGCGCCTGGAAATCCCCGAAGACGCCGTGGTTGTTCGCAAAGGTATCCACCGGGGTATCGACAGCTACTCGGCATTCCTCGAGAACGACCGCAAGACTCCGGTGGGCTTGGATGCTCGGCTGCGTGAGATCAGCGCGGGCGAGATCGCGCTGGCGGGTCTCGCGACGGACTACTGCGTTCTCCATACCGCCCTCGACGCCCGTGCGCTCGGTTATGAGGTCACGGTCATCGAGTCGGGCTGCCGTGGCATGAACCTCGACGGCTCTGTGGCCGATGCGTGGAGTCGGATGGAGAAGGTGGGAGTCCGCCGCGGCTGAGTCTGCCTCCACCCGAAGGCCATCGCCCGCGAAGCGGTTAAGAATAGCCCGGTCAATGGCACTTCCGCACGCGTCGCCCGACTGACGAGCGGCTCGTGAGCGGGTGGCTCCCGTCTCCCAACGCTGCCCGGGCCCGGAAAGCGGCTCCCGGATCGGCCGCACACACGTGCAGGTGTACGTGGTGGTTGAGCGCCGAGCCGAAGCGGTGCAGGAAGGAGACGGCTCCGAGTCGCGGGTTGGTGGCTGGGAGGGCGTCGGCGGCGATCGTTACGCCTGCCGCAGCGCACAGCATTCGCTCGATTTCGGCAAGAAAGATCCTCGTGAGGGCCCTGACGGCCGCAGGCCGGTCGGCGAAAAAACATCGCAGCCGCTTCGGCACGGAGATCACCGACTGCCGCACCGGTACCGGCGGGATGACGTGATCGACGAGATGCGCGGCGGTCTGGGCCAGGCCAACACGATCTTCATCGACGAGGCCGACACCTACGGCCTGGCCGACCTCCACCAGCTCCGCGGCCGCGTGGGCCGCTCGCACCACCGGGCCTGGTGCTATCTTCTGGTCGATGAGGCGGCCCGTCTCACGAGCACCGCCGCCAAACGGCTCCGGGCGATCCAGGAGTTTTCGAGCATGGGGGCGGGGTTTTCACTCGCGATGCGGGATCTCGAGATCCGCGGCGCGGGCAACCTCCTCGGCACGCAGCAGGGCGGCCACATCGCCACAGTGGGCTACGAACCCTACTGCCAGCTCTTGGAGCAGGCCGTCCGCGGGCTCAAGGCCCTGCCGCCTGCCGAGCCGCCACCGGTCACGATCGATCTCCCCGGCGAGGCCTGGCTGCCTCGCGACTATTGCTCCGACTTCCGCACGAAGAACGACATCTACCGCCGGCTCTCCCGCGCGAGGGAGGCCGCGCAGGTGGATGAACTCGCCCGCGAGCTTGCCGACCGTTTCGGCCAGCCGCCGGAGGAGGCCCGGCAGCTGCTCGACTTCGCGCACCTCCGCTGCCGCGCGACCGCCTGCGGCCCCTTCCGGGGCGATATACTTTGATCGCGAAGGACGTAATCCAGAACCTTTTGTGAGGCGAATAGAGACAATGACGAAGCATCACTTCACGGTCGTTCTCGAGCGCGAGGCCGAAGGGGGTTTTCACGCGTTTTGCCCGGCCCTCAAAGGTTGCCACTCCGAGGGCGAAACCGTCGATGAAGCAGTCTCCAACGTGCGCGAGGCCATTGAGGTGTATCTTGAGAGCCTCGCTGCCAGGGGAGAGCCGATACCCGTCGAGGACTTGCTCATCAAGCCCGTCGAGGTCGCCATATGACACGGCTTCCGGCCGTGACGGCCCGGGAGTTCGTCGCCGTAGCGGTGAAGGTCGGTTTTGTCTTCGACCGTCAGAAGGGGAGCCACGCAGTGTATGTTCGCACGACCGAGCACGGATGCACCACGATCGTCGTGCCGGTGCACAAAGGGCGTACGCTGAAACGAGGCACCCTCCACGGTCTTATCGACGACATGGGGTTGACGCGGGAAGAGTTCATCGACCTGTTATGACTTGATGAGGAACAGAGCCGCGTCCCTTTTTCTTCACCCACGGAGTCAGCTGGGTAGAACTGCGGACGTGCCATTGGTCGGGCTCGACTTCTGTCAGTCTTCGAGTCTCTCGAGCGCCTTGCGAACGTCGTCGATCCCGAAAGCACTCACCCGCGGGTAGCGTGCGGCCTCGGCTCCCTCGCCGGGAGCGGGGCCCGTCCGGCAACTCGAGGGGATCTCGTCGACGATGGCTCGCATCCGCGGCAGCGACTCGCCGTCGCCGAGCGCGGCGAGTTCTTCGATCGCCTCGAGCGTGCCCCAGGGATAAAGGATAGCCCGGTCAATGGCACTCCGCCGGCGTTGCCCGACTGACGAGCGGCTCGTGACCGGGTTGCTCCCGTCTCCAGAGGCTGCCCCGGCCCGGAAAGCGGCTCCCTGGACGGGCCCCCATCCCCCCAGAAGTGGCGTTTTTCTCGCGTCGGCGCGGAGTCTCTCCGAGTCGGGTGGCCTCGGGGCTTTGTCGTGACCTGGGGTCCGGCACCGATCAGAGGCTGTGGATGTCGATCGCGGGGAGCTCGTCTATCTGTCCCTGCAAGACATCACGGTCGAAAGTGGACCTGCACGAGCTCGCCCCAGTCGGGAGACATGGGCGGCGGTGCTGCTTTACGCGGGCTTTCGCATCCTGGCCATCGCCCGCTTGCGAACCTCTCATTTCGCGTGAGCCGGCTCCTGCCGGTCGTCTCCTCTGGCTCCGTGATGAACTGGCTCCGTGATGAACGAGATCCGCCGGGATGTCGCCGCCGCACGCCGGGCAGGCGGGAGCAACCCGCTCACGCGCCGCTCATCAGTCGGGCAACGGCGGCGGAAGTGCCATTGGCCGGGCTATCCCCTTTCGGCGTTTCGAACACCTGCTGCGGTATTGCGCCCGGCCCCCGTTCGCATTGGAGAGGCTTTCCGTGCTCCGCGGCCCAGACGGCCGGATCACTCGCGTCCGCTACGTGCTGCCCAGACACAAAGCCGCCACCTGGGTCGGGCCCGGCCGCGGCCGAAAGTCCACGCGGCCGGGGGCCAATGGCGTCGTCGAGCTCTCGCCGTTTGAGTTCCTCGACCGTTTGGTGGATCTCGTCCCGCCGCCGCG
>RFRL01000169.1 GCA_009924545.1 Planctomycetia bacterium
CCGGCAGGAGGGCCGCCAACTCCTCGGTTACCGCCGGCGAACGGTCGGCAACATCGGAGACCTCGAAGAAGTCGTCCGGCTTGGCGAAGAGGCGCGCTGCCTGCCCCGCGTCGGGCCGCCCGGCGCCGCTGCCCGCCACGAGGTGCCAGGCCGCGGTCGCCACCGCCATGCCCCCGCTCCCGTCGATCACCACCCGGTCGCGCGGCGGTGGGGATCCATCGGCGAGCGCCGGCCACAAGTCATGACCGTCCCAAGGCCCCTGCGGATTCGTCGCCCCACCGCCGAGGAGGCGGGCCACGGTGGCGCCCACGTCGGCCGGGATCGCCAGGAGACCGTCTCGCTGTGCTGCCAGGCTGCCGGTTGGCTCGCACACCAGTGCCGGCAGGTGGACGATCTCGCCGTACGGTTCCTCGTCGTCGGCCGGCCCCACACGGGAGTGAAGGCCGAGCGCCAAGCCGCGCACACCGGCCACGAGGATGCACCACCCGGCAGGCACAGCCGCGAGGAGCGGAGCGAGGGCCCGATCGAGGAGCGTGACCTGACCGGCGTAGAGGTGCCGGACCCCGACGAGGAGATCGGGATCGGTGTCGGCGGTCACTGTGAACGACGGCACCGCGGCCCCGGGCGGTGGCGGCGGATCATCGGGATCGACGTAGGCGTCACGCACCCCCTCCGGCGCGTCCCACACGCGCCCCAGGCTCGTGGCATGGCACCACACCGCGCCGTCGGGCGCGCCACGCACCGCGGCGACGGCGGCGGCCATGAGGCGCCCCAGCGCCGTCTGCTCCGGCTCGCGGGCCACCGTGGCCCGCGCGGGGAGCACCACCTCCACGCGGCGGGGAACGGCGGCGAGCCGCGGGATCGTCGGTGACCACGGTCCACCCGGCGCCCATCGTGGCGCCCGCCTCGAGGAGCCCGCCCGGCCCCCCGGCGAGGGCGGCGAGCGTGCCGGCGGCCGAGGTGCCGGTGGCGAGGAGGCGGTCGAGGACGAGCCCGCGCGCCGCCAACTGGTCGAGCGCCGGCGTCGCCAGCCAGGTCGAACCGTAGGCGGGGAGGATCCAGGCCGGCAACCGGTCGAGCGTCACGACCAGGACGCCGAAGGCCATGTCAGTGCCCGCCCCCGGTGGCCGCGTCCGACTGGTCGCGGCCCTGGATGAGGAGCTTGAGCCACGGCGTGGCCAGGGCCACCAGCACCCCCACCCCCAGCGACGTGACGACGAACAGGAAGAAGAAGTCGGCCTGACCGCCGAACTTCCACGGCAGCGTCATCTCGCCGCGCTCGATCGCCTCGACCTTCGAGGCGATCAGGCCGCCGGTGAGGTTGGCGATGAAACTCGACACGAACCAGATCCCCATCAGCAGGGTGACGAAGCGTTTGGGAGCCACTTTCGTCACGTACGACAGGCCGGTGGGCGAGACGCACAGTTCCCCCACGGTGTGCCACAGGTAGGTGAGGAAGATGAGCCCCATCGAGGCCTTGGCCCCGCCGGCGGCGGTCATCCCCGCCCACACCATGAACAGGTAGCCGATACCGAGGAAGATCAGGCCCAGCGCGATCTTCATCGGCTGGCTGGGATTGAGGCCGATGGCGCCCAGCCGGGTCCACAGTCCGGCGAACAGCGGCGCGAGGAGGAAGATCAACCCGGCGTTCACCGATTGGAACCACGTCGCCGGCACCTCCATGCCCAGAAAGTGGCGGTCGGTGTTCTGCTCGGTGAACACGTTGATCGACGAGCCGGCCTGCTCGAAGGCCAGCCAGAAGAACACGTTGAAGAGCATGAACAGGAAGATCGAAGCGGTCGGCCCGCGGTCCTCGGGCCGCTGGATGGCCACGAACCAGGCCGCGGCCCCGAGGACGATCACCGAGATCACCGCCATCACGGCCGGCGAGAGCAGGTCGTTGAGGCGAGCCACGGCGCCGACGTGATACAGCCATCCGAAGGCCGCCGACAGCGCGACGCTGGCGAGGAGGAACGCGGGCGCGGCATTGGCCCGGCCCGGCGGCGGCAGGCCGATGCCCTCGAGGAACTTCGGCCGCAGCGCCATGTAGAGCAGCAACCCGGCGATCATGCCCACCGCCGCCGAGGCGAAGCCCCAGTGCCAGCCCACCTTCTCGCCGAGCGTGCCGCAGACGAACGCACACAGGAACGCGCCGAGGTTGATCCCCATGTAGAAGATCGTGAACGCGCCGTCGCGGCGCGGGTCCCCCTGCTGGTAGAGCTGCCCGACCATCACCGACACGCTCGGTTTGAAATGCCCGGTGCCGAGCACGATCATCGCCAGCCCGGCGATGAACACCGACATCCCGGTGGCGTCATGGGCCAGCGCTCCCAGGCCCGAGATGCCGAGGATGACGTGGCCGATCGCGATCAGCAGCCCCCCCACCACCATCGACCGATGGGTCCCGATGAGCTTGTCGGCGATGATCCCGCCGATGATCGGGAACAGGTAGGCCAGGCCGGTGTACCAGCCGTAGAGCGTGCTGGCGTCTTCCTTCGACCAACCGCGACCGGGGTTGAACGTGGCATCGGTGCGGGCGATGAGGTACAGCACGAGCAGGCCGCGCATGCCGTAGTAACTGAACCGTTCCCACATCTCCACCAGGAACAGGAGGAACAGCCCGGGAGGATGGCCGAGGATCGTGCCCGGCGCGGGCGCCAGCGTGGCCGATTCGCCCCCGTGGGCAACGCGATCGACGGCGGGACGACTCATGGGGGACTCCCGGGACGTTGGTCGGTGGACAAGGCTCCGACGATCACAGTGGAGAGGATACCGCCAAATCGTCCGACACCGCAGTGCGACCGGGTGCCGACCGCGGCTGTCGGTGGCCCTCCCGGCCTGCTATCCTCCCCGGAGGGGCGCGTCGCAACGGCAACGGTCCCCCCCGCACCACATCCCCCCGCATCCGTTTCCACCCTCCCGGGAGCCTCGGCATGAACCCGAACCACCACCACAGCGCCCGGGTGCGGCCGGCAGTCAGCCGCCGCGGATTCATCGCCGCGGCGGGGCTCGCCGCGATCAATGCCGCGGCCCTGCGGGCCGGCCGTGCCGCCCCCCCCGACGGCCAGCCACTGTTCAAGATCTCGCTGGCGGAGTGGTCGCTCCACAAGACGCTGTTCGCCGGCAAACTCGACAACCTCGACTTCCCCCGGGCCGCGCGGGAGGACTACGGGGTCGACGGCGTCGAGTACGTCAACCAGTTCTTCAAGGACAAGGCCAAGGACACGGACTACATCGGTGAACTGGCGAAGCGCTCGGCCGACGCCGGCGTCACCAACGTGCTCATCATGTGCGACGGACTCGGCGACCTCGGCAATCCCGACGGGGCGGCGCGGACCAAGGCGGTGGAAAACCATTTCCCCTGGGTCGAGGCGGCGAAGCGGCTCGGTTGCCATTCGATCCGCGTCAACGCCGCCAGCAAAGGGACGTTCGAGGAGCAGCAGAAGCTGGCCGCCGACGGCCTCGGCCGCCTCTCCGACTATGCCGCCCAGATGGACATGAACGTGATCGTGGAGAACCACGGCGGACTGTCGAGCAACGGGGCCTGGCTCGCGGGCGTCATGAAGCTGGTCGGCAAGCCGAATTGCGGCACGCTGCCCGACTTCGGCAACTTCCACGACTACGACCGTTACCGTGGCGTCGAGGAACTGATGCCGTTTGCCAAGGGGGTGAGCGCCAAGAGCCACGAGTTCGACGCCGAGGGCAACGAGGTGCGCACCGACTACCAGCGGATCCTGCGCCTCGTTCTCGCCGCCGGCTACCACGGCTGGATCGGCATCGAGTACGAAGGCAGCGCCCTCTCCGAGCCCGACGGCATCCGCGCGACCAAGCGGCTGCTGGAGAAGGTCCGGGCGGAGATGGCGGCCTAGCAGGACGAAGTCCCTCGGTGGCCTTCGTCGACGGCCTGCCAGGGCGTTGTCGCTCGCGGCCGCCGCCGGGTACATTCCCGCGGTCCGCGGGAGTGCCCGCGGATGCGGCGGGCCGCGTCTGCCCGCACTCCGATCGGACCCATCGGCATGCCCCGTTTCCGCGACCCCGTCCGCCGCGCCACCGAAGATGCCGTTTCGCGCCTGGTGCGGCCCGGCCCCACCCACGTCGGCCGGGGGGTGTTCGCCCGGCGGCGGATCACGGCCGGCAGCGTCATCGGTGAGATCCTCGGCGAGGTCTGTGCGGAACATCCGCCCGATCCCAGCTACTGCATGGAACTCCCCAGTGGACGGGTGCTGGAGCCGACGGCGCCATTGCGGTTCCTCAATCACAGTTGCGATCCCAACTGTGAACTCTTCTATTGGTGCGACGAGGACTATCGGGCGAGTCAGGAAGACCGGCTGTGGCTGCAGACGATCCGGGACGTCGAGGCTGGCGAGGAATTGCTGATCGACTACTGCTGGCCGGCCGACGCCGCGATCCCCTGCCGGTGCGGGGCGGCGAACTGCCGGGGGTGGATCGTGGATCCGGACGAATGGCATCTCCTCCCGGCCCACGACATTCAGCGCGCCACGGCCCATCTCCCTCCGACCACGGCACCCGCCCAACCTGGCGGGTCCCCGCCCTCGCCGCCGTCCTGATCTGCTCCGGTCTGGCAGTGTGGGGGCTGACCCGGCTGCGGGTCGACGACGACCTGCGGGCCCTGCTGCGCGGCAGCGCCGGCGACTTTGCCATGATCGACGAGATCGCCGGCCGGTTCGGGTCGCCCGACCGCGACTGCATCGTGCGGGCCACCGCGCCAGCGGGCGACCTGTTCACCGCCCCGGTGCTCGAGCAGCTCCGGCTGTTGTGCTCCGACCTCCGTGCCATTCCAGGTGTCGACGAGGTGCGCTCGATCCTCGACATCCGGCGCCAGGGTGCGGCCGGTGGCCTCCTCCCGGTGGTTCCCCGTGCTGGCGGCCCGCTGCCGGCCGATGCCCTGACGGCGGCGCGCGAGCGGGCGCTGCGGCATCCCCTCATCGCCGGGCACATGCTCTCCGCCGATGCCGCCTCGACGCTCGTCCTCGTGCGCCTCGCCGCCGACGCCGACACCCCGGCCCGGGCCGCACCGGTGCTGACGCAGGTCGAGGCCCGGCTCGCGGCGGCCACCGGCCCGCTGCGCCTCGAACTCACCGGCTTGCCACCACTGCGCCACGCGGCGGCAGCGGCCCTGCGGCGCGACATGCTCGTGTTCAACACCACCGGGTTGTGCCTGGCGGTGATCTTTTCGGCGGCGGTGGCGGGCAGCCTGCGCTCGACGGTCGTGGCCTGTGTTCCGCCCACCATCGGCGCCGTGTGGGCGATGGGGATGCTCGGCCTGTGCGGTGCCGAGGTCAACATCCTCACCAGCGTCGTGCCCTCACTGGCCCTCGTGGTGGGCACGTGCGACTCGATCCACTTCATCGAGGACATGCGCCGCAGCGCCCGCCGCGGCGTCGATCCGGTGCGGGCCTCGGCGGCGGCCATCGGCCGGGTGGGGGCGGCGTGCGGGCTGACGAGCCTCGTCACCGCGGTCGGTTTCGCGTCGCTGGCAGCGGCACGGATCGACGCCGTCCGCACTTTCGGCATCTCCGCGGCGGCGGGCGCGGTGGCCAGCTTCCTCGCCGTCAGCCTGGTCACCCCGCTGCTCGCCTCGACGCGATTCTGCAGCGGCATGCGTCTGGGCCGCTCCAGTCGCACGGCCGGGCGGGTCGCGGTCAGCCTCGCCGCCCTCGCCATGCGGCACGCCCGCCCCGTGGCCGCCCTGGGCTGCGTCGGCCTGGCGGCGCTGTCGCTGGCTTCCAGCGGCATCGACGCCGACACGCGCGTGGTCGACGCGCTGCCGCGCACCGCCCCCGCGTCGCGGGCCCTCGTCGACGTCGATCGGGAGTTCGGCGGGGTGATGGGGGTCGATGTGATGGTCCGCTGGCCCGAGGGGCTCGACTGGACCGACGACGGCGTGGTGACCACCCTCGGCGCCGTGCACGGCGTGCTCGCCACCGACGAGCGGCCCCTGGCGGCGGTGTCCCTGGCGAGCGTGGTGGAGCTGCTCCCGGAGCGCGCCCGCCGCCGGCTCGATCCGGACGACTTCCGCGACCTTGTCGATGCCGACTCCCGGACGGCGGTGATCCGCGCCCGGGTGCCGGATCTCGGCAGCCGGGCCCTGGAGGGGGTCTACGACCGCATCGACGACCGCCTGGCGCGGCTCGCTGCCGAGCACCCCGGTTGGCGATTTCATCTGGCGGGGATGTCGGTGGTCTCGGCGCGCAACATCCGCCAATTGATCCGCGACCTGGGGTCGAGCCTCCTGTTGGAACTGGTGGTCATCGGCTCGATCCTCGCCTGCGCCTTCCGCTCGCCGCTGGTGGGGATCGTGAGCCTGATTCCCAACGTGTTCCCGCTGGCGGCGATCGGCGCCGTGGTGGTGGCCAGCGGCAGCACGCTGGAACCGGCGACCGTGATCGTGTTCAACGTCTGCCTCGGACTGGCCGTCGACGACACGGTCCATGTCCTGGCGGCACTGCGCCGGCACCGTCGGGCCGGGGTGTCGATGGCCGGAAGCCTCCGGCGGGCCATCGCCGAGACGGGCAACGCCATCATCATCGGGGGTGTGGTCCTGGCGGTGGGGTTCGCCACCGTCACGGTGAGCAGCGTGCCGTCGCTGGCGGGTTTCGGCCGCCTGGCCTGTGCCGCGGTGGCCGCCGCCACGGTCGCCGAACTGATGCTCCTGCCGGCGCTGGTCTTGGTGGTGGACGCCGCCGTACAACGCTGGCTGCCTCGCTACCGGGACGGTATCTTCGCCGGTGGCGATGCCGGACCCTACGGCCCGGTCAACGCGGCGGGCGCGGCCCGGAGCATCGAAGGCGATCGAAAGCTCGCCGGCTGAGCGGCCAAGCCGGCCCACCGCGGTCAGCGGGGCTTGGCCGGCCCCGTCACGCCAACCACATTGGCAATGCAAGCCCGGCGTCGGTCAGCGGGGCTTGGCCGGCGCCGTCTCGCGCACCACTTCGGCGAGGGTCGCCACCGTGTCGGCGATCTGCTCCTCGGTGTGCTCGCAGGTGAGGAAGAACCGCACCCGGGCCGCCACCTCACGCACCGCCGGATAGAGGATCGGACGGGCGTTGATTCCCAGTTCCAACAGCCGCTGCGACACGCGGATCGCCCGGTCGGAACTGCCGAGGATCACGGGGATCACCGGCGTGTCGGCGCTCGGGCCGGTGTCGAGGTCGCAGTCGGCGGCGAGCTTGAGGAACAGCTCGGACCGTTCCCGCAGCCGCGTCACGCGCCACGGTTCGCGGCGGATGACGCGCAGGCTCTCCAGCGCCGCCGCCGCGTTGGGCGGGGAGCAGGCGGTGGAAAACACGAAGGCCGGGGTGGTGTAGCCGAGGTAGTGGATCAACCGGCTGCTGCCGGCGAGGAATCCACCGCCGGCCCCCAGCGCCTTGCTGATCGTGCCCATCCACAGGTCCCCCGCGGCGGGGTCGACGTCGAAGAACTCGCAAAGCCCCCGACCGCCGGGGCCCATCGTGCCCAGCGAGTGGGCCTCGTCGACGTACAGCAGCGCGTCGTGCCGGCGTTTGACCTCGATGAAGCGGGGCAGGTCGGGGTAGTCGCCATCCATGCTGTACACCCCCTCGATGGCGACGACGACGCGGCGGTACTGGCCGCGGAGGTCGCGCAGGAGGCGGTCGAGCTGGCGGTGGTCGTTGTGCCGGAAGGAACGCTTGCCGGCCTTCGAGGCAGTCGCGCCCTGGACGATGCTGTTGTGGGCCAGTTCGTCGTAGAGGATCAGATCCTCGGCCCCGAAGAGGTGGGCGAAGAGCGAGGCGTTGGTGCCGTAGCCGCAGGGGAAGACCACCGCGCGCTCGGTGCCGATGAACGCCGCCAACTCCTCGTCGAGCTCGTCGAGGAGCACGCTGTTGCCACCCACCATGCGGCTCGCCGACGCGCTGCAACCGTAGCGGTCGATGGCCTGCTTGGCGGCTTGCGTGACGGCCGGATGCCCGGCCAGGCCGAGGTAGTCGAAACTCGTGAAGTTGACCACCGACCGGCCGCGGATCCGCACCGACCGGCCGTGCACCGCGTCGACGGGCAACCGGAACGGATCCTCGAGCCCCTGCGCGGCGAGGCCGGCGAGACGCTGCTCGAGGGCCCCGCACTCGGGGAACGGATCGGCGGCAGGCACCGCCCCCCGGGGGCCGGGCCCCTCGGCGGATCGCCGGTGAGGAAGCTTACCGGCCGGGCGCCGTGGGGCGGCGAGGGGCATTGCAGCCGGGGCCCCCCAGCCCGCTTCCGGCGTGCCATTGGCGTCGCCGGGATCCGCGCCGCCGGTCGCGGCATCGTCGGCCCGGTCGATCATGTGGGTGGCGATGCAATCGACGAGGTCGCCGCAGGTGCGGATCCGGGCGAGCCATTCGTCACGGAAGCGCATTTCGTATTGTCCCTCGATCCGGTTGACGGCGTCGAGGAAGCGCTGGCCATCGACCCCCAGCTCGTCGAGCGTGGCGTGGGCCGCCAGCGCCGGGCCCCGGGGACGGACGCGGTCGAGCTCGGCCACGAC
This sequence comes from Planctomycetia bacterium, assembly GCA_009924545.1. Taxonomy (GTDB): domain Bacteria; phylum Planctomycetota; class Planctomycetia; order Pirellulales; family UBA1268; genus F1-20-MAGs016. The sequence goes on from RFRL01000169.1 coordinate 8,507, forward strand.
GAGCCGCACGATCGCCGCGCGGCCGCCGCCCCGCAGGCGCTCGGCCGCCAACCATGTGGCGTTGGCCGGCCGGCCGCCGGCCCCGTGCCATCGGGCGCCCCCCACCGGTCCGCGCGACTCCATCCCCGCTGCTGTGTCGTCCACGAATGGTCTCCTCACGCCGTGAACGGCTGGCTCCGGACCGTCGCCGGGGCGCTCCTCCCCGCTGGCGAACTGCCCACGGTCGCCAGCCCCTGTCACAGGGGCTCGTCGCGGTGCCGATGCGCGCTTCGCGAACCGACACCCACCACGGCCGACGTGGGCGGAGGCGATTATGGGGAGTGCCACGAAAAAGAAACACCGCC
>RFRL01000170.1 GCA_009924545.1 Planctomycetia bacterium
GCCGCTGCCAGAATTGGCCGCCAACGACAGTGCCACGCCGATGAGGAGGATCGACACCGCCAGCGTGACCGCACCGCGGACGGTGTCGCTGGGTGGCGCCGCGGGGGCAGCGCCACGCGTGCCCGCACCAGAGCGTGTCGTGGGCCCCGGGGGACGACCCGTTCCCGCAACGACCCCGGCCCGCGGGAAGTCCGGTCGCATGGTTCGCACTCGCACTTCACCACCGTCAGCGACGTTCCCGGCCCGCGCACGGGCCGACCACAGGGAGTAACATTGGTCTCGCGTTGACAGTCGTGCAAGCGGGCGATAGTTTCGACCGGTGCGGCCGGATTCGATCGGCATGCGACCGGCACCCGCGACCAACTCACATTGCGGGGGATTAGCTCAATTGGGAGAGCGTCTGGCTGGCAGCCAGAAGGTCAGGGGTTCGAATCCCCTATCCTCCACTGACTTTCGCGGGCCCGGAATCGCGGGGGCCCCAGTTCGAGTGGTCCCGGTCAACTCTCGCATGCCTCCAGAAGCGCGGGGCTGTTTGGAATATCGGCCGCCTCAGCAACCGGGTCCTTTCAGCAACCGGGTCCTTTCAGCAACAGATGGGCTGACGTGACTTCCATGCCCGAGCCCGCGGCACCCGCCGGTCAGGCTGCCCGGGAGCGGCCCGGGGAACGGTCACCGGCCCGTCCGCTGTTCCCGGCCGGGATGGTCGCGTGGCTGAACGGCGTGTTCGTGGCGCAGGCATCCCTGGCGATTCCCCCGGGCGACGCGGGGTTCGTCCTCGGCACGACGGTCACCGAGCAGCTGCGGACCTTCGCCGGGCACCTTTTCCTGCCCGGCCCGCACCGAGACCGGTTCATCGCATCGCTCGCCGTCGCCGGCATCGATCCTCCGTGCCCGCCCGACGCGATCCTCGCGGCCGCAGCCAATCTGGCCCGCCACAACCAAGCCCTGCTGCCCACCGGGGGCGATCTGGGGGTGGTGATCTTCGCGACCCCGGGCGATCTGCCGGCCCAGCACGGGGGCCACCCCGGCCGACCGCGGGTGGCGGCGCATTCGTTTCCGCTCGCTTTCCCCCTCTGGGCGACCGCGTACCGGCGCGGGGTGACACTGCGCACCGTGCCGGTCACCCAGGTGCCGGAGACCTGCTGGCCGACCCACGTGAAGTGTCGCAGCCGGATGCACTACCACCTCGCCGACCGGGCCGCCGCAGCCGCCGAACCCGGTGCGCGGGCGCTCGTCTGCCACGGCGACGGCCGGGTGAGCGAAACGAGCACCGCCAACGTGGCCGTCGTCCGCGACGGCCGGATCGTCACGCCACCGCCGTGCGACGCCCTGCCGGGAATCAGCCTGGCCTATCTCCGCGGGCTGGCCGGCCGGCTGGGGATCCCCTGGCAGGAGCGCAGCCTCTGCACGGCCGACGTGCGCGACGCCGACGAACTGCTCCTCACCAGCACCCCCTCCTGCCTGCTGCCGGCGACCCGCCTCGATGCCCGGGCGATCGGCGCGGGGGAGCCCGGCACGGTGTTCGCCCGACTGATCGCTGCCTGGAGCGATGACGTCGGCCTCGACATCATCGGTCAGGCCGAGCGCGCCGCAACCACCCTGCCCGCGGCCACCTGATCCGGTTCTCGCTTCACCGCCATGCCCCACGAGACCGACACCCCCGTGGCCCCTGGAGACGGGCTCACCGCTCCGCGCGGCCCGGTCCGCTGGCGCGTCGTCCACACCACCACCTACGACTACTCCCAACCGGTCCCGGTGTGCCACAACGCGATCCATCTCACCCCCCGCGACACACCCACCCAGCGGGTCGTGTCGCATCACCTCCGCGTCGAGCCCGGGCCGGCGTCGCTGTCGCGGCACACCGACGTGTTCGGGAACCAGGTCGGAATCTTCGCCATCGAAGAACCCCACACCCATCTCGCCATCACCGCCACCACCGAGGTCGACATCCGACCGTCGCCCCCACCACCGGCCGACGGCCGCGGTTGGGAGGAGCTCGCCGCCACCGCCACCATGTGGCCCGGCCCGGAGCGCCTCTCGCTGTGCCAATTCCGCCTCGAGTCGCCCCTGGTGCGTTGCCCCGCGCCGGTGGCGGAGTGGGCGGCGCGGTCGTTCTCCGCCGGGCGGCCGTGGCTCGATGCCCTCCTCGACCTCACCCGCCGCATCCACCGCGAGTTCACCTACGACCCCGCCGCCACGACGATCAGCACGCCGATCGAGGAGGTGTTCGCCCTGCGGCGCGGCGTATGCCAGGATTTCGCCCACCTGCAGATCGCCTGCCTGCGGGCGCTCGGCCTGCCCGCCCGCTACGTGAGCGGCTACATCGCCAGTGCGCGTCCGGCGACGGGCTCCGACCCTGAGGCCACCGACTGCATGGTGGGAGCCGACGCTTCCCACGCCTGGCTCGCCTGCTGGGGGGGCCCCGCGGGCTGGGTCGATGTCGATCCCACCAACGATCTCCGCGTCGACGGGCAGCATGTCACCGTGGCCTGGGGGCGCGATTACGGCGACGTCTGTCCGATCAAAGGGGTGTACGTCGGCGGCGGCCACCATTCGATGGACGTGGCGGTCGACGTGCGCCGGATCTGAACGAGGAACGTGCCCATGCCCCGCGCGACCCGCCTCCTCCTCGTCGCGGCGTTCGCCGCGGTGGCGGTGCCACTGGTGCCCCTGCTGGTCATCGGCGCGCGGCTCGACGCGTGGGTCGCCGACTGGCTCGCCACGCGCCCTCCCGCCCCGGTGCTGGCCGCGGCGGAGGTCGGGGTGCTCGCCGCTGACCTGCTCCTTCCGGTGCCTTCGAGCCTCGTCACGACGCTCGGGGGAGCGGCCCTGGGAGTGCCGCTGGGCACCGCCTGTGGCTGGCTGGGGATGACCCTCGGCAGCGTGGCCGGGTGGTGCCTGGGGCGCCTGGCGGGGGCCGCCGCCCTCGGCCGGCTGCCGGCGGCAGAGCGCGACAGCCTCGTGGCGTGGCAGGCGCGGCTCGGTCCCCTCGCCGTGCTCCTCACCCGCCCCCTGCCGCTGGCGGCGGAAGCCGCGGCGCTGCTGGCGGGTGCCACGGGCATGGCGTGGTGGCCGTTCCTCGCCGCCGCCGGCACGGGTAACCTCGCGGTGGCCTTCGTGTGGTCGGTGGCGGGGGCTCTCGGGCGGCAGCTCGACGGGCTCGCGGCAGCCGCCATCTGGTCGCTGCTCGTGCCCACGGCCACCACCTGGTGGCTCCTGCGCCGAGCGCCGGGAGTGCGTTCAACCTGACGCCAGGCCCGCGCCCGTGCGGTCGAACACGCTGTCGAAGCAGCGGCGGATGCCCGCGGTGAGCTCCTCCAATTCCGCCAACAGGCTGGTGGCATCGGGAGCGGAGAGCAGATGCGCCAGGCGCCGCTGCTCGGCGGGTGCGGCGGGGAAATCGTGCCGGGCGGTGGCGTCGAGCAGCCGCAAGCGCCCCTCGATCAACCGCAGCCGGCGGTACGCCGCCTCGAGGAACCGGAACTCGTCGTCGGCGACGTGTCCCGCCGCCTGGAGGGCCACGAGCCCCGCGAGCGTCTGCGGTGACCGCAGCCGCGGGTCGCCCCCTCCGTGCACCAGTTGCAGCACCTGGACGATGCACTCGATGTCGACCATGCCGCCCGGTCCACGTTTGAGATTGGTCGCCTTGGCGCCCGCTTCGAGCCGGAGCCGCGCCTCGCGCAGCGCCGCCACGTCGGCCGCCGTCCAGGCATGGCCATAACTGGCCGCGCCGACGATCTCCAACGCCCGGGCGGCGGCCTCCGGCGCCCCGACCACCACCCGCGCCTTGAGGAGCGCTTGCCGCTCCGTGACGGTGGCCGGGCCATCGGGGGCGAAATACCGCGCCAATTCGTCGAGGGAGATCGCCGCCGCGCCGCTGCGGCCGGCGGGCCGCAGCCGGGAATCCATCTCGTAAAGCCGCCCACTCGCGGTGGAACGGTTGAACAGCCGCGTCGTCCGCTGGGCCAACTCGCCGAAGAAGTGGGCATTGGTGGTGCCCTCGGCCGAACGGCGCCCGCGGCGGCCGTGGCAGGTCTGCCCGTCGTGGTCGTAGAGGAACATCACGTCGACGTCGCTGGCGTAGTTCATCTCGCCACCGCCGAACTTCCCCATCGCCAGCACCACCGCCCCGGCCCGTCGCCCCGCCGTGGCACCCTCCCCGGCCAGCGGCTCACCGAGGCGTTCCACCAGGCGCGCTTCCTCGCGCGCCACGACCACCGGGAGGATGGCGGCGGGGATCGCCGACAGGGCGGCGGTGACCGCCGCGACGTCACCCCGGCCGAGGATGTCACGGACGCCGATGCGCAATTGCTGCGAGGCCTTGAAGGCGTGGAGGATCGGCTCGGGATCGACCGCGCCGCGGCACAACTCCACCAACTCCGCCCCGACCGCCTCCGGGGCGGGCAGCTCGTCGATCATCAGGCCGTCGAGCAGTTCGTCGATCATGCCGGGATTGCCCACGAGCAGGCCCGCGAGAAAGGGGCTCGACGCGCACAGCCGCACCGTCAGGTCGAGCGACGGCGGATGGAAGCTGAACAGCTCCCACAACACCCCCTTGCCGCCGAGCGAGTCGGCCACCGCGCCGAGCGTCGTGAGCGAGGCGTCGGGATCGGGCGTGGTGGCGATCGCAGCCAGGAGCCGGGGGGCGATGGCGGCGAGGAAATGCCGGCAGCGACGGCTGGAGAGGAACCGCACCCGTTCCTCCGCGAGGGCCCGCAGCGTCTGCCACGCCGCCGGGACGTCGGCGAAGCCGTGGCCGGCGAGGATGCGCTCGACGGTCCCGGCCGGCGGCGCCGGATCGAGCAACAGATCGACCTCGGGCGCGGGCGGCCGATCGTCGGGAAAGGCATCGTGAAGAAGGTGGTCGACGATCCGGCGGTTGAGCGACATCGCCTCCGCCAGCTCGCGCGACAGGCATTCCGCGCCGGCGGCACCGGTCCCGAACCCGAGCCGCACCGCCAGCTGCTCCCGCTCTCGCGCCGCTACCGGCAGGCTGTGGGTCTGCCGGTCGTAGAGGATCTGGAGACGGTGCTCCACCGTGCGCAGGAGGGAATAGGTCCGCTCCAGTACCTCGCGCTCCTGGTCGGTGAGTACGCCCGTCTCGGTGAGGCGGCGGATCGCCTCCAGCGTGCTCCCCGTCCGCAACAGCGGCGTGTCACCGCCGTTGAGCAACTGGAGGAATTGGATGGTGAACTCGATGTCGCGGATCCCTCCACGCCCCTGCTTCACATCCTCGGCCCCGGCGCCCTCGCGGGCCGCGCGGACCTCGATGCGCCGCTTCAGCGCCTGGATGCCGCTGATGTCGGAACGGGTCAGCCAGCGGTTGTAGATCCACGGCTCGAGCTGCCCCAGCAACCGGGCCCCGAGGGCCTTGTCGCCGGCCACGCAGCGGGCCTTGACCCACGCCTGCCGCTCCCAGGTGCGTCCCTCCCGATCGACGTATTGGAGGAGCGTGTCGAGCGCCATCGACAGCGGGCCCGAACCGCCGTGGGGCCGGAGGCGGAGGTCCACGCGGTAGCCGATCCCGGCGTCACTCGACTCCGCCAGTAGCCGCACCAGATCCTGCGTTACGCGCGTGAAGAACTCCTGATTGGTGCAGGGACGCTCGCCATCGACACGCCCATCGGCCGAGTGCACGAGCACGAGGTCGATGTCGCTGGAGTAGTTGAGCTCTCCGCCCCCCAGCTTCCCCAGCGCCACCACCGCCAGCGTGGCCCGCTCTCCGGCCGGGCCGCGCGGCACACCACGCAGCGTTTCCTGACGCTGGAGGGCCTGGCCGAGGGCGGCGGCGACGATCGTCTCGGCGACGAGGGAGAGCTGTGACACGACCGTCTCCAGGCGCTGACCGCCGACGATGTCGCCGTAGGCGATGCGCAACAATTCGCGCCGTCGGAAGCGGCGCAGGCCGCGGATCGCCATCTCCGGATCCATGCCGGGCGCGAGCTCGCCGTCGAGGGCGGCGGCGAGCAGGTCGTGCCCCACGGGGCGACCGCCACCGACACGGACTTCCTCCCACGACTCCGGATCGGCGATCACGATCTCGGCGAGGTGCGGACTGGCGGAGAAGATCGACAGGAGGATCCCCAGGGCCCGCGGGTCGCGGTGGAACAGCGCGGCGGTGCCCAACGGACTACGGACGGTGGTGAAGAACCGCTCCACCGCCACGGCCACGCGCTGCGGATCGCTCGTCTGCGGTAGGTGTTCGGCCAGGCCGGTGAGCAACGCCGCCAGGAGGTCATCGGGCAGTCCAAGGCCGGCCAGCTCGGCCAGGTGGCGCCGCGCCGCAGCCGGATCATCCACACCGGCAGCCTTCCCCCACGCCGCCGCGCGCTCCGGTTCGACGAGCAACCGGCGCAGGTCGCGGGCGGTCACCGCATCCGCCCGCGCAGAAGGGCCCGTGGTCGCCACCGGGTCATGTCCCCCGCGCCTCGGGACCCACCCCGGGAAGACGGATCGGGTACAGGGGGAGCGGGGTGCCGCAGGCCACCTCGGCCCCGCCGGGAACGGGCGCCCCTGCCGCCGACTCGGCGACCAGCCCCCCGAGCGACCAGGGGCCCGCCGCCACGATGTCGACGTCGACCAGCCGCCCCACCAGCCGGAGGGGCGCGTCGAAGACCACGATCCGGTCGCACGGCGTGCGCCCCGTGAGCTGGGCCTCACCGTCGGCGGCCGGGGGAGTGCCGGCGGACCCGCGCTTCTCGTCACGGACGGACAAGCCCTCCACGAGCACCTGCTGCCGGGTGCCGACGAACGGGAGGTTTCCCGCCCGGCTGGCCTCGGTCTGGGCGTCGAGGAGGACGCGGTGGCGTTCTTTCTTCACACCCTCCGGCACGTCGTCGGGCTGCCGCTGGAAGGCCTTCGTGCCGGGCCGCGGGCTGTACTTGAAGATGAAGCTGTTCTTGAAACCCGACTCACGGACCAGGTCGAGTGTGGCCTGGAACTCCGCGTCGGTCTCCCCGCAGAAGCCGACGATGAAGTCGCTGGTCACGGCAGCATGCGGCAGTTCGGCGCGGACCATGGCGAACATCTCGCGGTATTCGCTGATGGTGTAGCCCCGGCGCATCCGCGCCAGCACGGCATCCGACCCGTGCTGTGCCGGCACGTGCAGGTAGGGGCACACCTTGGGCAGGTCGCGGACGGCGGCCACCAGGTCGGGAGTCATGTCCCGCGGGTAGTTGGTGACGAAGCGGATACGGTCGAGCCCCGCCACGGCGTCGAGCCGCACGAGGAGGTCGGCGAGGCGGTGGGTGGTGCCACCGCCGGTCCACCGGTAGCTGTTGACGGTCTGGCCGATGAGGGTGATCTCCCGGCAGCCCTCCGCCACCAGCCGGCGGGCCTCCGCCAGGATCGTATCGGGAGCACGGGCCTGCTCCGGGCCGCGCACGTGCGGCACGACGCAGAAGCTGCAGAACTTGTCGCAGCCGGTCTGGGTGCGGACGAAGGCCTGGAAGGGGTTGGGCCGCATTGTCGGATCGCGGTCGGGATCGTAGCTCTCGAAGCTCCGGGCGATCTCGACGCGACTGCCGGCCGTCCGCCCCAGGGCGACCTCGACTTGCGGGCCGCCCCCGGCGCGGATCGCCTCCACCAGCACCGGCACGCGGTGGAGTTGCCCCGGACCGACCACGAGATCGACCCACGGCGCCCGGGAGCGGACGAGGGCCTGGTCCTTCTGTGCCATGCAGCCGAGAACCCCGACCACGAGCCCGGGACGCCGCTCCTTCTCCAACCGGATCCGGCCGAGTGCGGAGTAGACCTTGTCTTCGGCGTGCTGGCGGACGCTGCAGGTGTTGAAGAAGACGGCGTCGGCATCGGCCGTCGTGGCCGCCAGATCCCAGCCCTGCCGACGGAGCGCCGCCACGACGAGCTCGCTGTCGAGCACGTTCATCTGGCAGCCGACGGTGTCGATCCACAGGCGGGGCATGGGGGGATTTTATCAGGGGACGACCGAACGACCTGCGGCCCCCGCGCCCGACACCTTACCCGACCCTGGCCCGGCCCCGCGGCAGGGCCACTCCCTGCCGGGCCTCACCCCAACCGTGTGCCCGCCGGCAGCAGGTGGCCGCGGAGGAAGTCGGCTGCCGCCATCGCCCGGCGCCCCTCGGGAACGAGCCGGAGGATCTCCAGGGCGGTGCCCCCGCCGCAGGCCACCACGAGTCGGCCCGACGCGGCTTCGAGCACGGTTCCGGGTGGCGCCGGGGGGTGCGGCGCCGGGTCCGCCACCGCATCCTCAAGGACGATCCGGAGGGGCGGGTGGCCCTCGCGCCGCCACCAGGTCGCCGCCCGCGGCCAGGGCTCGAGGGCCCGGCGCAGCCGGTCGATGGCCGCCGCCGAAGCGCTCCAGTCGATCTCCCCGTCGGCCTTCGTGAGCCGCGGCGCGCGGGTGGCGAGGGCGGGATCCTGGGGGGTGCCCACCGCGGCCAACCCGGCACCCCGATCCACCGCCGCGCGGAGCCGCTCGATCGCCGCGGGCACGAGCGGCGCGCCGAGCTCCGCCAGCCGGGCCTCCAGTTCCGCCGCGGTCTCCCGTGGCCCGATCGGCGTCCGCGCGACCGCGAGCAAGTGGCCGGCATCGAGCGCCGGCGTCATGGCGATGACGCTCACACCGGTGACATCGTCGCCGAGGCGGATCGCCCACTGCACCGGTGCCGCCCCCCGATGCCGCGGCAGCAGCGATCCATGGAGGTTGATGCCGCCCAGCGGGGCGCAGGCGAGGATTCCCGCGGGAAGGATCTGGCCGTAGTCACACACCACGAGCAGGTCGGGCCGCAGGGCGGCCAGCGCC
>RFRL01000018.1 GCA_009924545.1 Planctomycetia bacterium
GGCTCGGGGGGTGGCCGCAGCGCGAGGTGCTGCCGACGGGGTTCGGTCCGCTCGACCGACTGTTGCCCGCCGGGGGTGTGCACCGCGGTGCCCTGATCGAGTGGATCGAAGACGGGGCTGGCACGGGTGCCACGGGTGGAACGACCGCCGGTGGGGTGACGGCACTGGCCTGCGCGGTCGCCTGCACGATCGCACGGCGATCGGCGGGAGCAACGGTCATCGTCATCGACCGCCGCGGTTGGTTTCACCCACCGGCGGTGTTGCCGTGGCTGAATAGCCGCGAAGCGCTCGATGGCCGCGAAGCGCTCGATGGCCGCGAAGCGCTCGATGGCCGCGAAGCGCTGAATAGCCGCGAAGCGCTCGGTGGGATCAGCCCCAGCCATCTCCATGTCGCGCGGCCGGCACGGGAGGATGACGAGATCTGGGCGATCGATCAGGCGCTCCGCTGCCCCGGTGTGGCGGCCGTGCTCGCCTGGCCCGGTCGCGTCCACCCCACCGCCATGCGCCGCTGGCAACTGGCGGCACGGTCGGGCGGCGCGGTGGGGCTGCTCGTCAGGCCGGCGCACACCCGCCGCGATCCCTCCTGGGCCGAGGCACGCGTGCAGGTGACGCCCGCGGTGGCCCCGGCTGGGCAGCCGGCTGCTGGGCTGCAGGCCGATCTCGGCGTCCGCCGGCTGCGGGTGGCGCTCGTCGGTGGTCCCTGGTGTGGCGGAGCCGGTACCCGTTGTGACGGCGAAGCGGAACGGTCGGACGAACTGCTCATCGACATGCGCACCGGACGGGAGCCGTTGCCCCACGAAGCGGCGCTGTGTCACGGATCAGCAGGCCGGCAATCGAAAGCGCGCCGACACCAACTCCGGGAGGGATGGTCGTGCCGCGCTTCATGACGATCTGGCTGCCGCGGTGGCCCGTGCAGCGGCGGATCCTCGAACAGCCACACTGGCGGTCGGTGCCGCTGCTTGTCTGCCGCCAGCAGCGCCGGGGGGTGATGACGGTGGTGTCGTGGTGCCTGCCGCCAGTGCGGCCGAGTCTTGCGCCGCGAACCACCCGATCGGGCATGAAGTCCGGCGCTGTGAATGGCTGTGTGACTGGCAGGCCGCTTGGCCTGGCGGGCATGCCGCTTGGCTTGGCGGGCAGGCCGCTGAGCTTGGCGGGCATGCCGCTGAGCCTGGCGGGCATGCCGCTGGCCGAAGCGATGGATGTGCTGGCGCGGTCGCACGGGGTGCAGGTCTGCCGCAGCGCCGTGATCGACCCCGACGATCCCTTGGCCGACCGCGAGGCACTCACGGTTCTGGCACGCTGGTGCCGCCGGTTCGCGCCGCTTGTATCCGTGGAGGAACCACGTGTCTCCGTGGAGGAACCACGTGTCTCCGTGGAGGAACCACGTGTCTCCGTGGAGGAACCACGTGGATCGGCGAGTGGTCCGGAGTGCATCCAACTCGACGTGAGCGGCACCGCCGGGTTCTTCGGCGGCGAAAATCGTCTGGCGCGGTTGGCGGTGTGGATCCTGGCGGGCCGGGGGATCCATGCCCGGGTGGCGATCGCCGACACCCCCGCCGCCTCCTGGGCCGCCGCCCACCACACCGCCACGCTCACGACCCTGCTTCATGAGCGGATGCCGGCGGATCGTCTGCCGGTCAAGCACGGTATTGCTGGTGCCAGCCGGGCGGTGGGGCGCGCCGGGTGGGCGGCCGGACGCTACGTGGTGGTGCCGCCCGGTGAGACGGTGACGCTCCTGTCGCCACTGCCACCGGCGGCGCTGCGGCTGGCCGAGGACGACCTGCTGCGGCTGGCGGAACTGGGGATCGACACGATCGGCGGTGTGCTGCGGCTGCCGCGCGCGGAGCTCGCCGCGCGCTTCAGCCCCCTGCTCCACCGGCGGCTGGCGCAGTTCCGGGGAACGATCGCCGAGCCGCTCACGCCACCCGCCGCCGACGAGTTGCCGCAGGCCCGCCATGCCTGGGAGGCACCGGTGCTCGTGCGCGATCTGCCCCGGGAGGCGCTCGAACGGCTCTTGCAGCAGCTCATTGCCGGGTGCGTGGCGCCGCTGGCAGCCGCCGGCCGTGGTGTCACCGCCCTGCAGGTGCGGTTCGAGCGACCGCGTTGGTGCCACGAGCAGCGCGAAGGAGGGTGGCGCGATGGACAACGGCATGGCGGGAACGGCCGATCGGCAGACGGGGATGAGGGCCCGACGGTGATCGACGTCGGACTCTACCGGCCATCGGCGTCGGTCGGCCACCTCGCCGATCTGGTGCGGCTGCGGATGGCACGCACCCCGCTGCCCCGGGAGATCGACGGCATCGCAGTGGAGGTGCTGGCCGACGGGCAGGTGGTCACCAGGCAGCGCCTGCTGTTCGATGCCGGCGTGGAGACCGACTCGCAGGTGGGCATGCTGCTGGATCGCCTGTCGGGCCGCCTGGGGCGTCGGTCCGTTTTCACCCCGCGGGCGGTGGCCGATGCCCAGCCGGAGCATGCCTGGATGCCGGCGCCACCGGTGCCGGCCGGCGGTGTGCCGTCGCGGCACCGTTCCCGTGAGACGCAGCAGCGGCCGGGGGGCGTGCATGGGCAGGTGCCGGCGGCCCCCCAGCGACGCCCGGTCTGGCTCATGCCGCGGCCACGGCGCCTGGAGGTGGTGTCGGTGGTGCCCGATGGGCCCCCGGTGCGCTTTCGCCGGCAGTCGCAGTGGCTCCGTGTGGTGCAGGCCCAGGGGGCGGAGCGGATCGAGACGGCCTGGTGGCGGGGGCCATGTGTGCGCCGCGACTACTGGATCGTCGAGATGGAATCGGGGGAGCGCTACTGGATTTTCCGGCGCCTGCCGGATGGAGCGTGGTTCATCCACGGGCTGTTCGGCTGAAGTGGTGGATGGAACCGGTGGGCTGAGCGGGTGGGCTGTTTGGGGGCGACGTTGGTGTGGGAGATGCCGTCATGATCGAGCCCGACTATGCCGAACTGCACTGCAGGAGCAATTTTTCCTTCCTCCAGGCGGCGTCGCATCCGGAGGAGTTGATCCGCACGGCCGGTGCGCTCGGCTACCGGGCGCTGGCCATCACCGACCATGCGACCCTGGCGGGCATCGTGCGGGCCCATGGTGCCTGCAGGCAGGAGGGTGCTTGCCGACAAGAGGGTGCCTGCCGACAGGAAGGGGCTGGCGGGCAGGCGGGGTTGCAACTGGTCATCGGGGCGGCACTCGAGCCGCTCGATGCCGCGGGGCTGGTCGTGTGGGTCGCCGATCGGCGGGGCTACGCCAACCTCTGCCGGCTGCTGACGCGGGGCTACGGAGTCGATCCTGTCTCCGGTAGTGTCACTGACGGCGGTAGTGTCACTGACGGCGGCAGTGTGAGCGGTGGCGGTGTCACCTGCCGGATCACGCTCGCCGACGTCGCCGCCCATGCCGAGGGACTCCTGGTGGGGGTGCCGCTGGCGCCGCTGTGGGACGCGGGGGACGCGGACGGGGTGGAGGCCTCCTCCGCCCGGTGGAACGACGCCGTGGCAGCCGTGCGGCAGTGGCGCGAGGTGTTCGGCGAGCGGCTCTGCTGCCTGGCCGAGGTGGCCCGCGAGGGGGACGATGCCCAGCGGCTCTCGTGGTATGGGGAAGTGGCCCGGCGGGCGGGGGCGCCGGTGGTGGCGGCCGGCGACGTCCGCTGCCATGCGCGCAGCCGGCTGCCGCTGCTGCACGCCCTCACGGCGGTGCGGCACGGTGCGCCGATCGAGGAGATCCGCGGCCGGCTCCTCGCCAACGGTGAGCGGCATCTCCACGAGCGCTGGCGGATCGCGGAGCGGTTCGCCCCCCTGCCGGGCGCCGTCGCGCGCTCGGTGGAGTGGGCCGGGCGCTGCACGTTCACGCTCGACGAGCTGCGCTACGAGTATCCCGAATCGGTCGTGCCGCCGGGCTGCACGCCACGCGAGCACCTCGGGCGCATGGTCTGGAAGGGGGCGCGGCAGCGCTATCCCGACGGCGTCCCGGAGAAGGTGCGCGAGCTCATCGAACACGAGTTGGCCCTCGTGGCCGAGCTGGGCTACGAGGCCTACTTCCTCACCGTGTTCGACATCGTGCGCTTCGCCCGGCGCCGCGGCATCCTCTGCCAGGGGCGCGGCTCGGCGGCCAATTCGGCGATCTGCTACTGCCTGGGGATCACCTCGGTCGATCCGGCCCGGCTCGACGTGCTCTTCGAGCGCTTCATCAGCCGCGAGCGGCGCGAGGCCCCCGACATCGACGTCGATTTCGAGCACCAGCGCCGCGAGGAGGTGATCCAGTACATCTACACCACCTACGGCCGCACTCGGGCGGCGATGACCGCCGAGGTGATCTGCTACCGCCTCCGCTCGGCCGTCCGCGACATGGGCAAGGCGCTGGGGCTGTCGCTCGACCGCGTGAACCGCATCGCCGAGGTGCTCGACGTGGGGGACGGCGCGGAGCGGCTCCCCGCCCGGTTGGCGGAGGCGGGGCTCGAGCCCACCGGCGAGACGGGTAGCCGGCTCGTGTCGCTCGTCGGGCAACTGGTCGGCTTCCCCCGCCATCTCGGCCAGCACGTCGGCGGCATGGTGATGACGCGCGGCGCGCTGTGCGACCTGGTGCCGATCCAGCCGGCGACGATGGACGGCCGCACGGTCGTGCAGTGGGACAAGAACGATCTCGACGAGCTGGGCATCCTCAAGGTCGATTGCCTCGCCCTGGGGATGCTCACGGCGATCCACCGGGCCTTCGACCTGGTGGCGGCGGCGGGCGGGCCGCAACTCTCGCTCGCCACCGTGCCGGCGGAGGATCCGCAGGTCTACGAGATGATCTCCCGGGCCGACACGGTGGGGGTGTTCCAGATCGAGAGCCGGGCGCAGATGAGCATGCTGCCCCGGCTCCAGCCGCGCTGCTTCTACGATCTGGTGATCGAGGTGGCGATCGTCCGCCCGGGGCCGATCCAGGGCGACATGGTGCATCCCTACCTGCGGCGGCGGGCCGGGGAGGAGACGGTCACCTATCCGAGCGACGCGATCCGCGACGTGCTGGAGAAGACGCTCGGCGTGCCCCTCTTCCAGGAGCAGGCGATGCGCCTGGCGGTGGTGGCAGCGGGATTCACCCCCGGCGAGGCCGACCAGTTGCGGCGGGCGATGGGGGCTTGGCGGCGGCCGGGTGTGATCGACGAGTTCCACCGCCGGCTCGTCGACGGCATGGTCGCCCGTGGCCTCTCCGCGGAGTTCGCCGAGCGGGTGTTCCAGCAGATTCGCGGTTTCGGCGAATACGGCTTCCCTGAGTCGCATGCCGCCAGCTTCGCCCTGCTGGTCTACGTGTCTGCCTGGCTCAAATGCCATCATCCGGCCGCCTTCACCGCGGCACTCCTGGCCAGCCAGCCGATGGGGTTCTACGCGCCGGCGCAGTTGGTGCGCGATGCCCGGCAGCACGGCGTGACCGTGCTGCCGGTCGATGTGAATGCCAGTGGGTGGCATGCCGGGCTGGAGGTGACGCCGCGCCAGGACGGCGCTGGGCGGGGGAACGCGGCCCAGGGGCGCCGCAGGGCGGTTCCCGAGTTGGCGGTGCGCTCGGGGCCGGTGGTGCGCCTGGGGCTCGAACAGATCCATGGCTTGGGGGAGACGGCCGGGCGGCGGATCGAAGCGGCCCGGCTGTCGGGGGCCGCAGCGGCCCGGCTGTCGGGGGCCGGGACAGCCGGGCGGCAGGTGCCGTTCCGGTTGGTTCACGAACTGGCCCGGCGGGCCGACCTCGACCGGGAGCAACTGTTGCATCTGGCCCGCGCTGGTGCTCTGGCGTCGCTGGGGCTCGATCGGCGGCGCGCGGTCTGGGAGGCGATGCGGCAGATCGACCGCACCGGCCGGCGACCGCTGCTCGATGCCTTGGAGGATGCCGATGCCGATGAAGCGCTACTTTCCGGGGGCCCGCCGGGGAGCGGCACGGGTGCTGGGTCGCTGGACGGTGGGTCGATGGACGCTGGGTCGCTGGGCGGTGGGGCAACGGACGGTGGGGCAACGGACGGTGGGCGGCAGGTGGAGGGCAGTGCGGTGGTCCTGCCGGTGGCGAGCGCCCGGGAGGAAGTGATCGCCGATTACCGTGCCGTGGGGCTGTCGCTGGCGGATCACCCGCTGTCATTTGAACGCCCGTGGCTCTCCGACCGGGGGGTGATCACGGCGGCGCAGGCCACGACCGCTCCGGAGGGGAGGCGCGTGTGCGTGGCGGGGATCGTGCTGGTGCGGCAGCGACCTGCCACCGCCAGCGGCATGCTGTTCCTCACGATCGAAGACGAGACCGGGGCGGCGAACGTCGTGGTGCGGCCGGCGGTGTGGGAAGCCGCCGATCCGTCCGCCCGTCGGGCCGTGGTGCTCTTGGTGCATGGCCGGATCCAAAGGCGCGGCACGGTGGTGCACCTGCTGGCGACACGGCTGGAGGCCGCGCCGCAGTCGCGGGAGAGCGGCGGCTCGGGGCCGGTCACCTGCGACCCGAGGTCGGTCGCTGGTGGGGCGGTCGCTGGCGGGCAGGTAAGCGGTTACCCGGGACCGACGGCCGGCGGTGGGGATGGCGTCCGCCCCCCTGCCTTGCCGCGCATGTCGCGGGATTTCCGCTGATGCCCCCGCCGCCGGCGGCATCGGCTACAACACCCACCATGACCACCTCCGACACCACCGCCGTCGTCACCACCCAGCTCCCCCTCGGGCCCGCCCACCGCGGCAAGGTCCGCGACTGCTATCACCTCGGCGACCACCTGCTGATCATCAGCACCGATCGGATCAGTGCGTTCGACTGGGTGCTGCCCACGCCGATCCCCGGCAAGGGGCAGGTGCTGACGGCGCTGTCGGCCTTCTGGTTCGACCTCCTCGCCCGGGGGCCGGAGCCGGTGCCGCATCACCTCCTCACCACCGACGTCGACGCCATGGGATTGCCGGCGACCGTCGACAGTGGTCCCCTGCGCGGCCGCACGATGCTCGTGCGCAAGGCCGCCGTCGTCCCCTTCGAATGCGTCGTCCGCGGTTGGCTCGCAGGGTCGGGGCTGGCGGAGTACCGCGCCGGCGGCAGCGTCTGTGGCGTGGCGCTTCCGGCAGGTCTGGCGGCAGGCGCGCCGCTGCCGGAGCCGATCTTCACTCCCGCCACCAAGGCGGTCAGCGGCCACGACGTGAACGTCCCATTCGCCACCATGGCCGCCGCCGTGGGGGAACAGCTCGCCGGCCAACTGCGACGCCGGAGCCTCGATGTCTATGCCCGCGGTGCCGCCCATGCCGCCTCCCGCGGGATCATCGTCGCCGACACGAAGCTCGAGTGGGGGCGCACGGCGGCCGGTGAAGTGATTCTGGTCGACGAGGTGCTGACCCCCGACAGTTCGCGGTTCTGGCCCGCCGACCGGCTCGAGCCAGGGCGCGTGCCCGAGTCGTTCGACAAACAGTTCGTCCGCGATTGGCTGGAGACGAGCGGGTGGGACAAGGCGAGCCCACCTCCCGCGCTCCCCGACGACGTCGTGGCGCGGACCCGGGCGACCTACATCGAGGCCTGCCGTCTGCTCACCGGCGCCGTGCCAGCGGCACTGGCCTGAGTGGCGCTCCCGCCGGGCAGGGAGAGCGCCAGACAGGGTCGGCTTTTTTCCCCCTGTGGGCGCGGGGCCGAATGACCTAGGGGGGGCCGGGCGGTCGAACTAGAATCGGATTGTCGGGGCTCTCCCTGCTCCGCGTGACGCCCGATACCCGCAGGCCCCCGCCCCATGCTGCGCTACTGGACCGCCGGTGAATCGCACGGACCGGCGCTGGTTGCCCTGGTCGATGGATTCCCCGCCGGACTGGCGATCGACGTGCCTGCCATCGATGCCGAATTGGTCCGCCGTCAGGGAGGCCACGGCCGGGGCGGCCGCCAGCGGATCGAGACCGACGCCGTGCGCTTCCTCTCCGGCCTGTGGCGCGGCGTGACGCTCGGCAGTCCGCTGGCTCTGGAGGTCGTCAACCGCGACGCCAAGCTGGAGCGGCTCGACGAGGTGGAGCGCCCCCGGCCCGGCCACGCCGACCTGCCGGGGGCCGTCAAGCACCTGGGAGGCGTGCGCGCCGTACTCGAGCGGGCCAGCGCCCGGGAGACCGCGGCCCGGGTGGCCGCCGGGGCGCTCACGCGGCAACTGCTCGCCGTCTTCGGCATCGACGTGGCGGGCTTCGTGACGGAGCTCGGCGGGGTCGCGCTCGGCGCGGCCGAGGGGACGCTCCCCGAACTGCGGGCGCGCCGGGATGCGAGCCTGATCTACTCCCTCCATCCCGACCGCGATGCGGAGGTGACGGCCCTCATCGACCGGGTCGGCAAGGAGGGGGACACGCTCGGGGGCGTGGTCGAGGTGCGCGTCGACGGACTGCCGATCGGCCTCGGCACCCACGCCCAGTGGGACCGCAAGCTCGACGGCCGGCTGGCCCAGGCCGTGATGGCGGTGCAGGCGATCAAGGGGGTGGAAATCGGCCTCGGCTTCGAGGCGGCGCGGCGCCGGGGTTCGGAGGTCCACGACCCGATCCACTACGACGCGGCCCTCCGCGACACGCGCCACCTCGGCTTCACCCGGCCCACCAACAACGCCGGCGGCCTCGAGGCGGGCATGACCAACGGCCAGCCGCTGGTGGTGCGCGCGGCGATGAAACCGATCAGCACGCTGCGCAAGCCCCTCGGGTCGGTGAACCTCGTCACCAAGCAACGCGAGGAGGCGGCCTACGAGCGGAGCGACGTGTGCGCGGTGAGTGCCGCCAGCGTGATCGTGGAGAACGTCGTGGCCTTCGCCGTGGCGGAGGCGCTGGTGGAGAAGTTCGGCGGCGACAGCGTCGAAGAGATGCAGGCGCGCTGGCGCCTGTTCCACGAGTTGGCCCGGGGCCGGTGAATCGGGGCCGGTGGCGTCGGGGAACGTCGCGGCGGAGACCGTGCGGAGACACCAGGGATGTTCGTCGAACGGTCCGCCGGACGGATCCGGCTGGTGCGCCGGCTGTTCGTGCTGTGCGGCCTTCTCCCCCTGATCGCCCTGGTGGCCGCGGCCGTCTGGCGGCAGGGGGCCACGAGGCGCGGCGGGCTGGAGTCCCGCATCGCCGCGGC
Organism: Planctomycetia bacterium; assembly: GCA_009924545.1. Taxonomy (GTDB): domain Bacteria; phylum Planctomycetota; class Planctomycetia; order Pirellulales; family UBA1268; genus F1-20-MAGs016. The sequence goes on from RFRL01000018.1 coordinate 9,041, forward strand.
ACTGTCGCTCCCGGTGTCGATCGGCTCGGTCACCGATCCGCGCCCCGGGGTGATGCTTCTGCGTGACGTGGTGATCGGCGCTGCGGGCGGGGGCATGGTCAGCCTGAGCCAACTGCGCATCGAGGAGTCGGCCGCCGAGATCCGCGTCGTCGTCGATGCGGTCGAGTGCCCGCCCGATGCCGCGCGCGTGTTCGCCCGCCTGGCACGCACGTGGCTCGAGGGGGAGTACCGCTTCCGCCGGGACTGGGTCGTTGACTGTGGGCGCGTCGGGTGGGGAGAAGCCGCGGGGGCGATCCCGCTGGAACAGGTGCGCGTGGAGTGCGTGGCGACCGCCGGGGCGCGCGCCGTGCGCCTCCGCACCAGCGGCGCGGGCGGTGGCGATGATGTTCGCCTCCGGCGCCTGCGCGACGACGACGGTGCCGTCCGCCACGAGTGCGAGGCCCGCATCGAGTCGCCGGTGGCGGCGGCGGCCGTGGCCCGGGGGCTCGATCTGGCCGGGGCGCCCGCGGGCCGTGACGCCACCTTCCGCGGCGAGGCTCACCTCACCTGCACCTCCGGCGTGTGGAGCGGTCGGTGCACGGGGGTCGTGACCGGCCTCGATCTGGGGCAACTCACCGCCGGGCTTCCCGACGGTGTGGACGGCAGCGCCACCCTACGCGTCGAGCAGGCCGAGGTGCGGGACGGCCGCCTCGTCGACGCCCGGTTCGAGTGTCGCTCGCCGGGCGGCACCATCAGCCGCCGCCTCCTGGCCGCCTGCATCGACTGGCTCGGCTGTCGGCCGCTCCGTGCCCTCGCCGCCGATGACGACATCCCCTACCGCGACATGGCCTGGTCGTGCCGGCTCGGTGAACAGGGCCTCGACCTGGTGGGCCTGGGGCCACAGGCGGCGCTGGTGGCGGACGACGCCGGGCCACTCCTCGGTCCACCGATCGGCACCATGCCTGCCGACCGGCTGGCGTGGCTCGTGTCACCTCCCGGACTGCCGGTCGTGCCCGCTTCGCCGGGAACCGGTCTCCTTCTCCCCTGGCTACCGATCCCCAACGCGGGGGCGGCGCCGTCGGCGCGGATCGGGCGTTGACGGTGACAGCGTGTGCACCCGCAAGGCCAGACAGCGCGGCGCCCTACGCGACCGGTCGCCCCCCTGTCCGGGCGGTCCTGCCGCGAGGAATTGACGCGGATTTGACCGTCCTTCGACCGGCTGCTGACGGCGGCCCGGTGTCGAACCGCCGCCGATCGGTCACAGTAGCGACATGCACCGGCTCTGGCTTCGCGGCCGGCGCCAGCGTCCCCGAGGACAGGATTCCATCCATGGCTACCGCACCCGTTCACGATGCTTCCGCCATCGACGCCTCCACGATCGAGCTCATGCCCGATCCGACCAACGCGGGGCCCGGGGGGGAAATCCACGCCGAGCCGCGCCAGGAGGGACACCGCGGCTGGGCCGACCTCGACTGGCCGACTGTCCTGTGGATCGGCGGTATCCATCTGGCGGCCCTGGCAGCCCCCTTCACCTTCACCTGGTCGGGCCTGGCGATCTGCCTGGTGCTCTACTGGATCACCGGCGGGCTCGGGGTGTGCCTCGGGTACCACCGGCTCCTCACCCACGGGAGCTTCACCACCACCAAAGCGGTGCGGTTCCTCTATGCCTTCCTCGGTGGCATCTCCGGCGAGGGGTCGGCGCTGGTATGGGTGGCCAACCACCGCAAGCACCATGTGTACAGCGACCTGGAGGGGGATCCGCACTCGCCGCGGGACGGTGGCCTGTGGTCCCACGTGCTCTGGCTTTTTCCCCGGCACTCCCGTGCCGAGGTCGAGGCGCACGTCCGCCGCTGGGCCCCGGACCTGCAGAAGGACGCGGGGATCGCCTTTCTTCACAACACGTTCCTCCTGTGGCACTTCATCATCGGGGCGGCGCTGTTGGCGTCGGGCTGGCTGCTCTACGACCGGGCCACGGGGGTGTCGTGGCTGGTGTGGGGGCTGGCGGTGCGGATGGTGATCGTGTTCCACGTCACCTGGTTCGTGAATTCCGCCACGCACATGTGGGGCTACCGCAACTACGAGACGACTGACGATTCCCGCAACCTGTGGTGGGTCGGTCTGCTCGCCTTCGGCGAAGGCTGGCACAACAACCACCATGCCTTCCAGCGCATGGCCCGCCACGGTCACCTGTGGTGGGAGGTGGACTTCACCTATTGGGCCATCCTGGCGATGGAACGGTTGGGTCTGGCCTGGAACGTCGTCCACGACGTGCCGGGGCGTCCCGGTAGCGCCGCGGCCGCTCCGGGCGGAAGGCGGGGGTCCGCTGTAGTCGGGATCCAGGACTGACACGAACGGCCGCGGCGACCGTGGGCGCCGGGCGTTCGCTGCTGTCCGACCGCGCACCTGAGCCGGCCCGTGGCGGCAGGATCGCGGGGGCTTTCGCTCCAGTTGCAATATTCAGGGCTCTCGATACACTTTCCGCACGTAAATCATGGGTTTCACACGTTGTCCGGCCCCTCGGATCGGTCGTTCACATTGGGCTGATGTCGGCAGATGATCACAAAAGATCGCAAGAATGAACTGATCGGCGCGTTCCGTCGCGGGAAAGCCGATACCGGCTCCGCCGAGATCCAGATCGCACTGTTGTCGAGCCGCATCTCCCATCTCACCGACCATTTCAAGAAGCACTCGAAGGATTTCGCCAGTCGCCGTGGCCTGCTGATGATGGTCAGCCGGCGGCGGAGGCTTCTTGACTATCTGAAGCGGACCGCACCACAGCGGTACCTCGACATCATCAAGCGGTTGGAGATCCGCAAGTAGTCAGGGCCAGCCGCGGGGGGCGTCTGGCCATCCCCGTGGTGCGGCTGATGTCGGTCCAACGCTGCGGAACAAGAGCCGCCGGCCTTTCCGGTGGCCGGATCCGTGTGAACCCCCGTGATGCGTGGCAGGTGCCGTCGGACGGCGGGCGGAATGGTCCGCGCGCCCTGGCGCCACCATCAGGGGTGTTGCCGTGGAACCATGTCGGTTCCTCCGCCCCGCGGGCTGGTCGTCCGGGTTGGAGCCCGGGGCGCTGGTCCGGCGATTGATCCAAGTGAAGGCTGTGGGAACGAAGGGAAAGAAGACGTGAAAGCACGAGTGGAGCGGACGGTCGGCGGTCAGGTACTGAGCATGGAAACCGGCCTCCTGGCGAAGCAGGCGGCAGGGTGCGTGGTGGTGCGCTACGGCGACACCAGCGTTCTTGTCGCCGCCGCCACCGGCGCGCCGCGGGCGGGGATCGATTTCTTCCCCCTGACCTGCGACTACCGCGAGCGGGCGGCGGCGGCGGGCAAGTTCCCCGGCGGCTTCCTCAAGCGCGAGGGGCGGCCGACGATGAAGGAGACGCTCACCAGCCGGCTCATGGACCGGCCCATCCGTCCGCTGTTCCCCGACGGGTTCTACGACGAGGTCCAAATCCAGGCCAACGTCCTCTCCAGCGACAAGCAGAACGACGCCGACGTGCTCGCCATGAACGGTGCCTCGGCGGCCCTGTGCGTGTCGCAGTTGCCCTTCCGTGGGCCCCTGGGCAGCGTGCGCCTCGCCCAGGTGGGGGGCGCGTTCGTACCGTTCCCCACCCAGGACCAACTCGAGGAGAGCGATCTCGATCTGGTGATCTCCGGCAGCGAGACCGCCGTGCTGATGATCGAAGGCTTCGCCCGCGAGATGCCCGAGGACCGGATGCTCGAGGCGATCGCGGAGGCGCACCGCATCGTCCGTGAGCTGTGCGCCATGCAGCACGAGCTGGTGCGGCAGGCGGGCAAGCCGAAGAAGGACTACGTCCTCGCCGACTACTCGCAGCTCCGCCACCGTCTCACCGACGGCTACCTCGCCGCCCTCAAGGGGGCCAAGGGGCTGCCCGGCAAACAGGAGCGGGCCGAGGCGGTCAAGGTGGTGAAGGAGCGGGCCAAAGCGGAGGTCTGCCCGAGCGAACCGCCCCCGGGGCGGTCCGGCGATGCCGGCGGGGTGAGCGAGGCCGACTTCTCCCACGTCTGGCACGGTCTCGAGGAGCAGGCGGTCCGCGAGTTGATCCTGGCGGGGATCCGGCCCGACGGGCGCGGCCATACCACCCTGCGGCCCATCGCCTGCGAGGTGGATCTGCTGCCCCGCGTGCATGGCTCGGCGTTGTTCCAGCGCGGCGAGACACAGGCCCTCGTCACCGTGGTGCTCGGTACCGGCAAGGACGAGCAGCGGGTCGACGGGTTGATCGACGAGTACTCCAAGAAGTTCATGCTCGACTACTACTTCCCGTCGTACTCCGTCGGCGAGGTGCGTCCGATCCGTGGTCCGGGGCGGCGCGAGATCGGGCACGGGGCCTTGGCGGAGCGGAGCGTGAAGCCGGTCCTCCCCGATCCCGACCAGTTCCCCTACACGATCCGCGTCATCTCCGACATCCTCGAGTCGAACGGCTCGAGTTCGATGGCGTCGGTGTGCGGGGCGACGCTCGGGCTGATGGCGGCCGGCGTGCCGATCTCCAACCCGGTGGCCGGGATCTCGGTGGGCCTCGTCAAGCAATCGGAGCACGAGTGGAAGCTCCTCACCGACATCATCGGTGACGAGGATCACTACGGCGACATGGACTTCAAGATCGCCGGTTCCCACAAGGGCATCACCGGGATCCAGCTCGACCTGAAGATCGACGGCATCTCGCCGGCGATCATCGAGGCGACGCTGCGGCAGTCGCGGGAGGCCCGGCTCGAGATCCTCCGCGCCATGCTGTCGGCGATCCGCCGGCCGCGCACCGAGATCTCGGTCCATGCCCCGCGGCTCCTGCGGACGCGGATCGATCCCGACAAGATCGGCCTCCTCATCGGACCGGGCGGCAAGACGATCCGCGCCATCCAGGAGTCGACAGGTGCCAGCATCGAGGTCGAGGACGATGGCACCGTGACGGTGGCCAGCCACGACGCCGAGGGGGCGATGGCGGCCATGGCCAAGGTGGAGGCCCTCACCGCCAGCATCCAGGTGGGGCGGATCTACGAAGGTCGGGTGACGAGCGTGAAGGATTTCGGGGCCTTTGTCGAGCTGGTGCCGGGCAAGGACGGTCTGTGCCACATCAGCGAGTTGTCGGACGAGTATGTCGGCAGCGTGGCCGACGTATGCCGTGTGGGCGACATCATGCGGGTCAAGGTGATCGCGGTCGACGACCAGGATCGCGTCAAGCTCAGCCGCAAGGTGGCGATGCGGGAGTTGGCCGAAAAGGGCCAGCAGCCGGGATCCGATTCTTGACACCGGCGGTCCGAGCGGTCGTAACGCGCCGGTGGTCGGATGGGCACGCGCTCCCGGCCACCGTCGCGCGAGCGACGGCGGACGTGAGCGGGGAGACGGCCCAACATGGAGATCCTGGTGGAGTCGGAACCCGCGCGGGCGGCGGATGTGTATGCGGAGTTGGCGGCGCTGGTTGGGGCGCTGGCGCACGAAATCCGCAACCCCCTGTCGACCATCAAGCTCAACATGGACCTCCTCGCGGAGGACTTCGAGGGCACCGATCCCGCTTCTCCCACGAAGCAGCGAGATCGCCGGGCCCGGGCCAAGATCGAAGTCGTCCGGCAGGAATGTGACCGCCTGCAGAAGTTGCTCGGCGACTTCCTCGACTTCGCCCGGCAGGAGTCGCTGCACCTCGAGCCCGGCAGCCTCAACACCGAGATCGAGCAGTTGCTCGATTTCTTCGCGCCGCGCGCGGCGGAGGCGCAAGTCGAGATCGTCCGTTATCTCGACCCCGAGTTGCCGATGGTGCGGCTCGACCGAGACTCCTTCCGCTCGGCGGTCCTCAACCTCCTCATCAACGCCGTGCAGGCGCTGGAGACGGGGGGCCAGATCGTGATCCGCACCCGTCCGGCGGGGCTGGGCGTGGTCCTGGAGCTGATCGACACCGGACCCGGGATGGACGAGGAGACGCTCGCCAAGGTGTTCCGCGCCTTCTATTCGACGAAGCAGGGTGGCTCGGGGCTCGGTCTGCCCACCGCCCGCAAGATCATCGAGGCCCACGGCGGGACGATCGACATCGAAAGTGCCCCGCGGCGCGGGACCCGGGTGACCATCTGGCTCCCGGCTCCACCCCGCCTGCCTCCCACGGAGAAAGCCGGGACAGGGACCGCCCGCGACTGACCCATCCCGGGAACTGGACGGGCCGCCGCGGGCGGCCGTACGATCCCATCCATGACCAGTGCAGCACAAGGATCCGAACAGCCTCCGGTGGCCGGCGATGGGGGCCCGCAGCGGCTCGTCAGGGTGCTCGTCGTCGACAACGACATCGTGCACGCCCGGACGATGGGGGAGGGGCTGAGCCGGCTCGGCTACCAGTGCATCGTTGCCGGGAGCGGCAACGAGGGTGCCAAGCGCCTCGAGGCCGAGGTGTTCGACGTCGTCGTCACCGACTTGATGATGAACGACATCGGGGGCCTGGAGATCCTCGCCCGGGCGAAGCGGTCGGCGCCGGAGACCGAGGTGATCGTGGTCACGGGGCACGGCACCGTGCCCTCGGCGGTGGCCGCCATGCAGCAAGGGGCCTTCACGTACCTGCAGAAGCCGCTCGATCTGGGCCACCTGCGCACGGCGGTGGAGCGCGCGTCGGAAGGCGGGCGGCTCAAGCGGCAGAACCTCGAACTCAACCAGCGCCTCGACGAGAAATTCGGCTTCGAGGGGGTGGTGGGGTCGAGTCCGCAGATGCTCGCCCTCATCGATCGCCTGAAGCGCATCGCCCCCACCGACGCCACCGTGCTCATCCAGGGGGAGACGGGCACCGGCAAGGAGCTCGTGGCCCAGGCGATCCACCAGAACAGTCCACGCAAGAGCAAGCCCTTCGTGGCCCTCAACTGCGCCGCCCTCAGCGAGAACATCCTGGAGAGCGAGCTGTTCGGCCACGTCCGTGGCGCGTTCACCGACGCTTCGAGCGATCGCATCGGCAAGTTCGAATACGCCAACGGCGGCACGCTGTTCCTCGACGAGGTCGGCGACATGCCGATGGCCACGCAGATCAAGCTCCTGCGCGTGCTGGAGTCGGGGGAGATCACCCGGGTCGGGTCGAACGCGCCGGTGCGGGTCAACGTCCGCATCCTCTCGGCCACCAACCGCAACCTCGAGGAGGCGATCGCCTCCGGTGCCTTCCGCAGCGACCTCTACCACCGGCTCAAGGTGGTGACCATCGCCATCCCCAGCCTCCGCGAGCGCGCCGCCGACATCCCGTTGTTGATCGAGCACTTCGTGCGCCAGTTCGCCCGCCGCCACGGCAAAGTCGTCAAGGGGATGTCGTTGTCGGCGCGGATCAAGCTCGGGGCTTTCTCCTGGCCGGGCAACGTCCGCCAACTCCGCAACGTCATCGAGAGCATGGTCGTGGTGGACTGTGACGAGACGCTCGACGTCGACGACCTCCCCCTGGAATTGGAGCCCGCGGTCCCGGTCGACCGTCCCGCGGCGGGCGAGCCCGCCCCCGCGTCGCTGGCGGCGCTGGTGGGGCGGCCGCTGGAGGAGGTGGAGAGGATCTTCATTGGCGAGACGCTCAAGCTCACCGGGGGCAACCGCGAGCAGGCGGCGGAGTTGCTCGGCATCGGCGAGCGGACGTTGTACCGCAAGATCAAGGAGTTCCAGCTCTCCTGACCGGCGCGCGACCGATCGCGGTGGTGTCGCCCGCGCCGCGGCCGGGCCCCCGCCGCTACCCCAGCGGTGGCCACGGATCCGTGCCGTCAGTCGGCTGCACCATGCCCCGCATCCATTCGCTCCCCGCCGCCGTCGTCAACCGCATCGCCGCCGGCGAGGTCGTGGAACGGCCGGCGAGCGTGGTCAAGGAGTTGCTCGAGAACGCCATCGACGCCGCGCCGACGCGCATCGACGTGGCCGTAGAGCGCGGGGGCACGGCCCTCATCCGCGTGGCCGACGACGGTGTGGGAATCGAGTCCGACGACCTGCCGCTGGCGATCTCACCCCATGCCACCAGCAAGCTGCGGGTGGCGGAGGACCTGGAGCGGATCGAGACGCTCGGCTTCCGCGGCGAGGCTCTGGCGTCGATCGGCGCCGTCGCCCGGCTCGTGCTCGCTTCCCGGTCGGCGGCGTCAGACCGCGGGGCGGCGATCGAGGTGGACAGTGGCCGGGTGGGGAGGGTGCGGCCCGAGGGGCGGGCCCGGGGCACGGTGGTCGAGGTCCACGAGTTGTTCGGCCAGGTGCCGGCCCGGCGGGCTTTCCTCCGTGCCCCCGCTACCGAATGGTCGCATTGCGCGGAAGCCTTCGTGCGTACGGCCCTCGCCCATCCCCAGGTCGCCTTCTCGCTCTCGCACAACGGTCGGCTGGTGCACGACCTGCCGCCGACCGGCGACTGGCGGGAGCGGATCGCGGGACTGTTCGGCCGCGACCTCGCCGCCCGGCTCATCGATCTCGAGGTACGCGACGGCGACATCGTGTTGCAGGGCCTCGTGGGCCGGCCGGAGGACGATCTGGCCACCGGCCGGCTCCAGCACTTCTTCGTGGGTGGCCGCCCGTTCCGCGACCGCACCATCCTCCACGCCGTCCAGGAGGGCTACCGCGGCGTGCTCCTCAGCGGCCGCCAGCCGATGGCCTTCCTGCGCTTCGACATGCCCCCCACGGCAGTCGACGTCAACGTCCATCCGGCGAAGATGGAGGTCCGGTTCCGCGAACCCGACCGCCTCCATCGCCTCGTCTGTGCGACGCTGCGGCGCCGGTTCCTGGAGTCCGACCTGCGCACCGCCCTCGACGTGTCACGCGTCGGCGATGGGACCGCGGTCGCGGGCCAGCCACGCTTGCCAGCCGGCGCTTTTCCCGGGGAGTCGCCCGCCGCGCCGGGCGCCGATGGCGATCCGGGGACCCGCCCGGCCCCCGATGCTGGGAATGCCCCGCCCGCGGCTTTCCAGGGCAACGCCCCCGGTCCGGTGCCCACGGCGCGCGACCCGGCCGCGGGGCATGCGGCCAAGGGGTGGGGGGAGACAGGGACGGCGGAGCGGGCCGTCCAGATGCACGGACGCTACATCGTGGTGGAGACGGCGGAGGGGATCGAGGTCATCGACCAGCACGCGCTCCACGAGCGGGTGCTCTACCAGCGGCTCCGCGACCAGGTCGCCTCCGGCGGGCTGGAGGTCCAGCCGCTCCTCATCCCCGAGATCGTCGAACTCGGAGCCGCCGACCTGGAGTTGGTCCGCGACCACGGTGCGGCGCTGGCCCGGGCCGGCCTCCGCGTGGACCCGTTCGGCGGCGTTACCGTGATCGTCACCGGGAAACCGGCGCTGGTGGGCACGACGCCGGGGGGGGCGATCCTCGAGGAGACGCTCGGCCGGCTCAAGGCGTTGTCGGGGAACCCTCCGGCAGGCATGATCGTCGACGAAGTGCTCCACGGCCTGGCCTGCCGGGCAGCCGTGAAGGCGGGAGATCCCCTCCGGCAGGCCGAGGTCGATGCCCTCGTCGGCGAGCGCCACCGCTGCATCGACGCCCATCACTGCCCGCACGGCCGGCCCACGTCGCTGACCCTGTCCCGCCAGGAACTCGACCGGCAGTTCCGGCGCACCTGAAGCCACCACACCACAGCCCCGGAGGAGACGATGATCTGTGTCGGGATCGCCCGGGGCCGCCATCGCCACGTGATCGCCGAACACCGCCACTTGGCGGAGAACGGCGTGCGCCTGGTGGAACTGCGACTCGACTTCATCCAGGGCAACGTCCAGGTCAAACGCCTGCTCGCCGACCGTCCCTGCCCTGTCGTGGTCACCTGCCGCCGACCCGCCGACGGCGGGCACTGGACACGCTCCGAGGAACAGCGGTTGCTCGTGCTGCGGACGGCGATCGTGGAGGGGGCCGACTACGTCGACCTCGAGGCCGACGTCGCTGGATCGGTGCGCCGCTACGGGCGCACGAAGCGGATCGTCAGCCACCATGATTTCCACGGCACACCCCCCGACCTCGATGGCCTCCAGCGCAGCCTCGCCGCGCTCGATGCCGACGTCGTGAAAATCGCCACGATGGCGACCTGTCCCGAGGACAACCTGCGGATGTTGGAGATGGTCCGGGCCGCGGAGGTCCCCACCGTGGGGATCTGCATGGGTGAAATCGGCATGCCCACGCGCGTGCTGTGCGGGCGCTTCGGCGCTCCCTTCACGTACGCCACCTTCCACGAGGACCGGCTGCTCGCCCCCGGCCAGATCGGCTGGCGGCAGATGCGCGACGTCTACCGTTACGATGCCATCACTCCCGCCACGCGGATCTACGGGGTGATCGCCGATCCGGTGGCCCACAGCTATTCACCCCTGGTGCACAACGCCGCCCTCGCGGAGGCGGGGATCGACGCGGTCTACCTCCCCTTCCGGGTAACGGCCGAGGCGCTCGACGAGTTCCTTTTCGAGGCCCACCGCTGGCCGCTGGCCGGGCTGAGCGTGACGATCCCCCACAAGGAAGCGGTCCTCCGGCACGCGAGGCGCACCGACGACATGGTGCGGTCGATCGGGGCCGCCAACACCCTCGTGTTCAGCGGTGACGATGTCGAGGCCTTCAACACCGATGCCGAGGCCGCCGTGGAAAGCCTGGAGGCCACGCTCCGCGACCACGGCCACGAAGGGCTCGTCGACGTCAACACCGTCAACTCAGCGCTCGTGCTCGGGGCCGGCGGGGCCGCCCGGGCGGTGGCCTTCGGCCTGAAGAACAGCAAAATCGACGTCACCGTCGCCGCCCGGACGGTGGAGCGGGCCAAGCGCATCGCCGCCGAGGTGGGCTGCAAGGCGGTCGATTGGGGGGCGCGGTACCGCATGCCGTTCGGCTGCGTCGTCAACGCCACGCCGCTCGGCATGCATCCCAACGTCAACGAATCCCCCTTCGAACGGGAGCACCTCCGGCCCTACATGGTGGTGTTCGACACCGTGTACAATCCGGAAAATACTCTGCTCATCAAGGAAGCGCGGCAGGCGGGCTGCCGGATCGTGTCCGGGGTCGACATGTTCGTCCGTCAGGCGGCGATCCAGTTCCGGATCTGGCACGGGCGACCGGCCCCGGAGCAGGTGATGCGGGAGGCGCTCAAGCGGGCCACCGCCTCGGCCAAACAACCTGCCTGAATCGGCATGCAGCCCATGGCCACGGTCACGCTCATCGGCTACCGCGGGACCGGCAAGTCGACCGTGGCGCGGCTGTTGGCGGCGCGGCTGGGAATCCCCTCGTGGGACGCCGACGTGGAACTCGAGGCCCGGGTCGGCCGATCGGTGGCCGCGCTCATCGCCGAGCGCGGCGAAAGCGCCTTCCGTGACGAGGAGTCGGCGGTGCTCGCCAGCCTGCTGGAGCGCGGGCCCGGTGTGCTGGCCACGGGAGGTGGGGTGGTGCTCCGGTCCCCCAACCGCGATCTGCTCCGCCGCCGGGGCGGCCACCTGGTGTGGCTCACGGCCGAACCGGCGGTCATCCGCCGCCGTCTGGCGGCCGATCGCGCCACCTTGGCGCGGCGGCCGGCGCTCGTCGGGCACGACGCGCTGGCGGAGGTGGAGACCGTACTCGCGGCACGGTTGCCACTCTACCGCGACTGCGGCGCCGTCGAGGTCGACGCCGGATCGATTCCGCCGGAGGCCGTCGTCGAACGGATCGTGGGACTCCTGGCCGGCGTGGCCGGGGAGGAGCGATGACGGCGTGGCCCGCGGACGCGACTGTCGGGGCCGCGGCGGCCACCCTCGGCGGGGCGATCGGCGGTGCAGTCGTGGGCCGCGCGGTGCCTTGGTTGATGCGCGCCGAGATGGGGCCTGCGGAGGTGGGTGACACCGGGGTGGCCGACGCGCCGGTGATCCGACCGGTGCCCTGGTGGGGGCCGGTGGGGATCGGGGCGCTGGCCGCCCTCGGGCTGTGGTGGTGGGAGGTGGTCTGCCGGGGCCAACTCCCCTTCACCGAGGGAGCCACCAGTCCGGTAGCGCGCGGTGTGTACGTGCGGCTTGCTGGCCATGCGATCCTGCTCACGCTCGTGGCCGCGGCCTCCTGGATCGACTTCCGCCTCCGCGTCATTCCCGACGCGATCACGCTCCCGGGGGTGCTCGCCGGGATGCTGGTGGCGTGGCTCGTGCCCGAACAGTTCCTGCCGGTGGCGGTCGAGGTGCCGCGCTCGTTCGCCGTGCCCCTCCTCCGCGCGGACGTGCTCGGGGCCAGCGGCGGTCTCGACGGCACCCCGCTGCCAGCGTGGCTCGGGGCACTGCCTGAGTGGTGGGGGCTGGTGACGATGGTGACCATCGTGGCGGCTTGGTGGTGGGTCTGTACCCCCGGGGGCTACGGCCCACGGATCGAACGGGCACGGTGGCTGCTCGGGGTGGCGTTGGTGGTGGCGATGGGCCTCGCCTGGCGCGCCGGGGGGCGGCACCATGCCGGCCTCGTAGCGGCGCTGGTGGGGATCGCCGCGGGGGGCGGCCTGGTATGGGCGACCCGGGCCGGCGCGGGGTTGGCGCTGGGCCGCGAGGCGATGGGCCTCGGCGACGTGACCTTGATGGCGATGATCGGCGCGTGGTTGGGATGGCAGGCCGCCGTGATCACGTTTTTTCTCGGCGTGTTCCTCGGCGTCGGTTTCGCTGCCCTGTGGCAGATCGTGAAGCGCGACCCGGAAATGCCCTTCGGTCCGTTCCTCGGGCTCGGGGCCGCCGCGACGGTCGTCGCCTGGCGGCCGCTGTGGGGGGCCGTGGGGCCGTGGTTCGACCGGCCGGCGGAGCTGTTCGCGGTGCTGGTGCTGGTCGTGCTGCTCACCGCGGTCGCCCTGGGTGTCCTGCGGTGGTGGCGCGGATTGCGGGCCTGAGCCGGCCTTGTCGTGGGCCGGGGGGCCTCCTACCATCCCGGACCCTCGCGCTGGAGCCTCCCGTGTCGGCCCCTCATCCGTTCCGCCACTGCTCCCGGGGATGCGGTTGGCTGCTTCTGGCCCTGGCGGCCGTCGGCTGTTCCAACCGCCCCGCCTGGCTGGCCACCGCGCCGCAGCCGGTGCTGGCGCCGACGGGTGCCGCCGGCGCCCCGCTCCCGGTGACACCCGCCGCCATCCCCCTGCCCTCCTACAGCGATCCCGGACTGGCGGCGGCCCGCGCGGCCGAGGAACGGAGCCGGGCCGAGGCCCGCCTCCTCCAGGACGAGGTGGCGGCGCTGCGGGAGCAGCTCGCCAGCACGTCGACGCAACTGGCCCAGGCCCGGGCCGCGGCCCGCCCGGTTTCTCCAGAGCAGACGGTCGCCGGTGCGGCGGCAGCCCCGCCGCCACCGCCGGTCCTGGCGGAAGCGCTCGCCAGGTTGGCGGTGCCCCAGGCCACAGTCCGCCTCGATGGCGGCGTGATCCGCATCGACATCCCCGCCGACCGCCTCTTCGAGCCGGGCACGGCCGGCCTGCTCCCCGGCGGGGCCACGATCCTCACGGAGGCCGCGACCGAGATCGAGCGCGTCTGCCCCGGGCACTTCATCGGCATCGAGGGGCACACCGACAACCAGCCGCTGCCGGCCGGGGCGCGCGGATCGCCGCATCAACTCGCCTCCGCCCGCGCGTCGGCCGTGTTCGACTTCCTCACCGAACGGACGGCCCTCACCGCGGGGCAGTTGTTCATGGTCGCCCACGGGCCCAACCACCCGCTGGTGTCCAACGCCACCGCGGCCGGCCGGACGCGGAACCGACGCATCGAGTTGGTGATCTACCCCGAGCGGGCCCCGTCCCGCGACGCGGTCGCCGCGGCGACGCTGTGAATCTCTGACGGGAACGCGGCTCGGAGCGCAGCCGGGAGCGCGGCATGTGGGACTCCTCCGGCTGCTACAATGGGCCCATGGTGGCAATCGTCGACTACGGCAGCGGCAACCTCCGCAGTGTGCAGAAGGCGTTCGAGCGACTCGGTTGTCCGGCCGTCGTCACCGACGACCCGCAGCGCGTGGCCGAGGCCGATCGCCTCGTGCTCCCGGGTGTCGGCGCCTTCGGCGATGCGATGCGCGAATTAACCAACCGCGGGCTGGTGGCGCCGCTCGTCGCCCACATCCAGGCCGACCGGCCGTTCCTCGGGATCTGCATGGGGCTCCAGCTCCTCTTCGAGACCGGCCGGGAGGGGGGCTGCCATGCCGGGCTCGGGGTGCTGGCCGGCGAAGTCGCCCGGTTCGACCTCCCGCCCCCGCTCAAGGTGCCCCACATGGGATGGAACACCGTGTCGTGGCAGGGACGGGGGCGCGAATGGAGCGGAGCCACCGCGCCGGCCCACTACTACTTCGTCCACTCCTACACGGCCCGTCCCCGCGATGCCGACGTCGTGGCCGGCGTGTGCGACTACGGGGGGCCGTTCTGCGCGGCCGTGGCCCGGGGCCGTCTCCTGGCGACGCAGTTCCACCCCGAGAAGAGTCAGGCGGCGGGGATGGCGCTGTTGGAGGGGTTCCTCCGCGCTACACGGCACGTGGAACGGGCCTGCACGGGGTGAGCGACGATGGAACTCTGGCCGGCGATCGATCTGCGCGGAGGGCGCTGCGTGCGGCTGCGCCAGGGGGACTACGACCGGGAGACGGTGTTCGACGCCGATCCGGTCGAGGTGGCCCGCCGGTTCGTCGGGGCTGGCGCCCGACGGCTCCACGTGGTCGATCTCGACGGGGCGAAGGCAGGGGGGCCGATCCAGGCCGACCTCGTGGCGCGGATCGTGGCGGCTGCCGGTGTGCCCTGCCAGATCGGGGGAGGCATCCGCAGTCTGGAAACGGCCGCGCGCTACGTGTCGCTCGGCGTCGAGCGGCTCGTGGTGGGCAGCGTGGCGGTGGAGCAGCCCGATCTCCTTGTCAGCCTCGCCCGGACGCTGCCCGGCCGGATCGTACTCGGGCTCGATGCCCGTGACGGGCGCGTGGCCGTGCGCGGCTGGCTCGAGACCAGTGCCCTCACGGTCACCGACCTCGTGCGCCGGCACGCCGATCTGCCGCTGGCGGCTGTCGTCGCCACCGACATCGCCACCGACGGCATGCTCACCGGCCCCAACCTGCCGGCGCTCCGTGAACTGATCGCCGCCTGCCCCTTCCCGGTGGTCGCCTCGGGGGGGATCTCCAATGCGGAGGATCTCCGGGCGGTGGCCCGTGCCGGGGCGGAGGGCTGCATCGTCGGCCGGGCGCTGTACGACGGCTGCCTCGACCTGGCTGCCGCCCTCGAGGCCGCCGGCGAACGGTAACCGCTGGGGAGGGCGGCGCCCACGGGCGACCGGATGATCGTCCGTGAGGACCGGCCCCGGGGGACCGCAGAGTCAGCCCCCGCTTCCCCGCCTATGCGGCAGGAAACGGGCTGCCGGCCCGTTTTTCATCGATCCTCAACTCCGGCCGTCCCGGCCGCCGACCGACAAGGAACGCGGGACGGGGTGGCCCGGCTGATTGCCGGCCCCGCGGCCCGCCCCTACGATCCACGATCATGGCTGCCGACATCCGCCTCAAGGAGCAGTTACCCGAGCTCACGCGCCGGATCGTCGAGACGTACCAGGACGTCCCCACGATCCAGTACCTCGGCCACTGCCCCCTGCCCAGCAACGAGACGATCCAGAGTATCTGCGAGGACCTCAAGGAGATCCTCTACCCCGGATACCGCCGTCGCGAGAACCTCCATCTCGGCAACGTCACTTACCACGTCGGCGATCTCGTCGACGGGCTGCACGACAAGCTCACCACCCAGATCGGCCGGGCGCTGCGGCACAGCCTTTCGGCCCAGCG
The DNA here is from genome assembly GCA_009924545.1 of Planctomycetia bacterium. Classification (GTDB taxonomy): domain Bacteria; phylum Planctomycetota; class Planctomycetia; order Pirellulales; family UBA1268; genus F1-20-MAGs016. The sequence goes on from RFRL01000018.1 coordinate 24,683, forward strand.
GGCGGCGGTCGAGCGCGGCAGCGAGGTGCCCGCCGTGCCCGACGACGTGCAGCACTGCACGGACGAAGCCGACTTCGACGCCCTCGGGCAGGCGAAGGCGATCGAGTTTTTGGAGCAGATCCCGGCGCTGCGGCGCGTGCTCGCCACCGACGTCCAGGCGGCCTACGACGGCGACCCTGCGGTGCGCACGCTCGACGAGGTGATCTTCTGCTATCCCGGGCTCGAGGCGGTGACGATCCACCGTCTCGCCCACCAACTCCACCAGCTCCAGGTGCCCCTCATCCCCCGGATGATGACGGAGTGGGCCCACTCCCGCACCGGCATCGACATCCATCCCGGGGCGGTGATCGGCGACCATTTCTTCATCGACCACGGCACGGGTGTGGTGATCGGTGAAACGTGCGAGATCGGCAGCCGCGTGAAGCTCTACCAGGGCGTCACGCTCGGGGCCCTCTCCTTCCAGACCGACGCCGACGGCCATCTCGTCCGCGGCACGAAGCGCCATCCCACGATCCAGGACCGGGTCGTGATCTACGCCAACGCCACCGTCCTCGGTGGGGCCACGGTCATCGGCCACGACTCGGTGATCGGCAGCAACGTCTGGCTGACGCGCTCCGTCGGCCCACGGACCACGGTGGTCCTCGAGCGGCCGAAGCTGCGGATGCGCGGCGAGGAACCGGCCGAGTCGGACTACCAGATCTGACGCCCGGGGCCGCAGCGGCATGGGGCACGGATGGCGCATCCCGCGCCGGGTCCGTTCGGCTGCGGCCGTGTTTTCAGCGGCGGCCCTGCTCGGCGGTCCGTACCAGGGCCCGCGAGGAGGCCTGACGGCGGAGCTTCTCGGTGATCGCCTACCGCCCGGGAGGTGCGGATCGACTCCAACTCACCCCGCGCCTGGGCCCCGTCGATCGCCTCCGCCGGCACCGCCCGCTGCGTGATCACCGTGACCACGTCGTGATTGACCTCGACGAAGCCGCCGTCGACGAACACCCGGCGGACGCTGTCGGAGCCCGCCCCCTCGCCCGTGATCCGCACCGCCCCCGACCCGAGCCGGCCGATGAGGGGAGAATGCCCCGGGGCGATGCCCGCCTGGCCGTCGAACAAGGGGAGCGAGACCTGGCGGGCCGTGGTGTCGAGGAGCGTCGACTCCGGCGTCACGACGACGCATCGGACCATGCCGGAGGGCACCGCCACTCGCTGGGAATCGGATTTTGCCATCGGATCGACCCTTTCCGGTTCAGGCCTTGGCCGCCATCTTCTTCGCCTGCTCCTCGGCCTGCTCGATCGGGCCGACGTACATGAACGCCTGCTCCGGCAGGTGATCCCACTTGCCGTCGGCGATCTCCTCGAACGAGCGGATGGTGTCGTCGAGGCTCGTGATCTCGCCCGGCTTGCCGGTGAACACCTCGGCCACGAGGAACGGCTGCGAGAGGAACCGCTCCATGCGCCGGGCCCGGTGCACCACCAGCTTGTCCTCTTCCGACAGCTCGTCGACGCCGAGGATGGCGATGATGTCCTGGAGCTCGCGGTAGCGCTGCAGGGTGCGCTGCACGCGGCGTGCCACGCGGTAGTGCCGCTCGCCCACGTACTGCGGATCGAGGATGCGGCTGGAGCTGGCCAGCGGGTCGACGGCCGGATAGATGCCCTTCTCCGAGATCGACCGCTCCAGGTAGAGGAAGGCGTCGAGGTTGCCGAACGCCGTGGCCGGGGCGGGGTCGGTGGGATCGTCGGCCGGCACGTACACCGCCTGCACGGAGGTGATCGCCCCCTTTGACGTGCTCGTGATCCGTTCCTGCAGCGCCCCCATCTCCGTCGCCAGGGTGGGCTGGTAACCCACGGCGCTGGGCATGCGGCCGAGGAGGGCGCTCACCTCGCTGCCCGCCTGGGAGAAGCGGAAGATGTTGTCCACGAACAGCAGGGTGTCGGTTCCGGTGGTGTCGCGGAAGTATTCGGCCATGGTCAGTGCCGAGAGTGCCACGCGGAGACGGGCTCCCGGCGGCTCGTTCATCTGCCCGAACACCATGCAGGTCTGCTCGATGACGCTCCGGCCGGTCTGGCCGATCTTCGTCTCCTGCATTTCGAGCCACAGGTCGGTGCCCTCGCGCGTCCGCTCGCCGACGCCGGCGAACACCGAGTAGCCGCCGTGGGCACTGGCGATGCGGGCGATGAGCTCGGTGAGGATCACGGTCTTGCCCAGACCGGCACCGCCGAACAACCCCGCCTTGCCGCCGCGGACGAACGGCGTCAACAGGTCGATCACCTTGATGCCCGTCTCGAACAGTTCGGTTTTCGTGGTCAGATCCTTGACCGGCGGCGGATCGCGGTGGATCGGCCAACGCTCCGTGGTCTCGACCGGACCGCGGCTGTCGATCGGTTCGCCGAGGAGGTTGAACACCCGGCCGAGGGTCGCCTTCCCCACCGGTACCGACAGGGGGGCGCCGCTGTCGACGACATCGGCACCACGCGTCAGGCCGTCGGTCGAGCCGAGGGCCACGCAGCGCACCTTGCCGCCGCCGAGATGCTGCTGCACCTCGCCGACGAGGTGGAGTTCGATCCCCTTGTTCGTGCTGTCGATGCGAACGGCGTTGTAGATCGACGGGATCGAGTTCTCGGGGAACTCCACGTCGAACGTCGAACCGATGACCTGCGTGATCTTGCCGTGTGCCATGAGTGTGTCTGCCCGTCGGTGGAAAGGTCTGGAATGAGGTGCTGGTTGGGTCTTGGGGGCGGGTGTGCCGCAGGCCGGAAAGGAGGCCGGCGGCGGCCGGGGCGGCGCCGCTATTTCTTTTTCAACGCCTCCACTCCCCCGAGGATCTCCATGATCTCGCCGGTGATCTGCGACTGCCGGGCGCGGTTGTATTGCCGGGAGAGGCTCTTGATCAGGCCGCCGGCGTTCTCCGTGGCGGCCTTCATCGCCACCATCCGCGCCACCTGCTCGCTGACCGCGGCATCGAGGAAGCACTTGAAGATCCGGGAGAGGAAACTCGCCGGGAGGATCTCCTCGAGGATGCTCGCTGCCGAGGGGCTGAAGTCGTATTCGTCGGAGGCGAGTTTCGCCTTGGCGCCGTCGGTCGCCGCCTGCGGCGGGGCCAGCGGGAGGAGCGTCTCGGTGATCGCTTCCTGCCGGGCGATGGAGTGGAAACGGGTGTAGACGACGTCGAGCCGGTCGATCTCCCCGGCCGCGTAGGCGTCGAGGTAGGCCCGGCCGATGGGGGCCACGGCGGCGAACTCCGGCTTGTCCTCGAACGTGGTGTAGCGCTCGGCGATGTCCACACCGCGGAACCGCAGCGCCGAGATGCCGCGCTTCCCCGACACCGACACGTGGGTCGGCACCTGCTCGCTGCGCCACTGGCCGAGGAGGGCCACCGACTGCCGCACGATGTTGGAGTTGTAGCCGCCGCACAGGCCGCGGTTGCCCGTCAGCACGAGCACCGCCGCGCGCTTCGTCGGGCGGATCTCCAGGAGCGGGTGGGCGACGTCGGCCCCGACGCTGGCGATGTTCTCCAGGATCTTCGCCAGGTGGTTGGTGTAGTCGCGTGCGGCGATGGAGCGGTCCATCGCCTTTTTGAATCGCGCGGTGGCGATGAGCTCCATCGTCCGCGTGATCTTGCGGATGTTCTTCACCGACTTGCGGCGGCGATCGAGGGCGCGGGCTTTTGCCATGGTGGATGACCTTCAGCGTGCGGCGCGGTGCCGTGGGTGGTTACCGGGCCCCGGCGAGTTGCCGGGCATCGCCGCCCGACTTGGCGGCCCGCTGCCGCTTGAACTCCGCGATCGCCGCTTCGAGCTGGCGCTCCCCCTCGGCGTCGATCTCCTTCGACTCGTCGATGCGCTTGCGCAGCTCCGGCACCTGGTCGCGGACGTAGGTCAGGAACCCCTTCTCCCAGTCGGCCACTTCCTCGCGCTTGACCTCGTCGAGGTGGCCGCGGGTGCCGGCGTAGATGCTCATCACCTGGTCGACCTGTCCATCGGGGCGAACTGCCCCTGCTTGAGCAACTCCACCATGCGGTAGCCGCGGTCGAGCCGCTTCTGGGTGGCGGCGTCGAGGTCGGTGCCAAGTTGGGCGAAGGCCTCCAGCTCGCGGAAGCTCGCCAGGTCGAGACGCAGACCACCGGCCACCTTCTTCATCGCCTTGGTCTGGGCGGCACCACCGACGCGCGACACCGAGATGCCGGCGTTCATGGCCGGGCGCTGGCCGGCGAAGAACAAGTCGGGCTGGAGGTAGATCTGCCCGTCGGTGATCGAGATCACGTTGGTGGGGATGTAGGCCGACACCTCACCCTCGAGGGTCTCGATGATCGGCAGGCTGGTCAGCGACCCGCCGCCGAGCTCCTTGGAGAGCTTCGCCGACCGCTCCAGGAGACGGCTGTGGGCGTAGAACACGTCGCCCGGGTAGGCCTCGCGACCCGGCGGGCGCCGCATGAGGAGCGACAGCTGGCGGTAGGCGGTGGCCTGTTTCGAGAGATCGTCATAGACGATCAGGGCATGCTGCCCGTTGTACATGAAGTGCTCTGCCATCGCCGTGCCCGAGTAGGGGGCGATGTACTGCAGCGGAGCGGCGGCACTGGCTCCGGCGACGATCACCGTCGTGTAGTCCATCGCCCCGTAGCGGCGCAGGGTGTCGATGGCGACGGCGACCGACGAGTCCTTCTGCCCGACGGCGACGTAGAAACACTTCACGCCGCTGTTCTTCTGGTTGATGATCGCGTCGATGCCGATGGCGGTCTTGCCCGTCTTGCGGTCGCCGATGATCAACTCGCGCTGGCCGCGGCCGATCGGCGTCATCGCGTCGACCGCCTTGATGCCGGTCTGCATCGGCTCGCGCACCGGGGAACGTTCGGCGACGCCCGGGGCGAGCGTTTCGACTGGCCGGCGCAGTTCCGTCACGACCGGCCCCTTGCCGTCGAGCGGATTGCCGAGCGGATCGAGGACGCGGCCGATGACGGCGTCACCCACCGGCACCGAGAGCAGCCGGCCGGTGCTCTTCACCTCGTCACCCTCGGTGACCTTGAGGTAGTCGCCGAGGATGATCACGCCGACGGAGTTTTCCTCGAGGTTGAACGCCAGGCCGATGATCCCGCCGGGGAACTCCACCATTTCGCCGGCCATCACGCCGGACAGGCCCCACACGCGGGCGATGCCGTCGCCCACCTCGAGGACACGGCCCACCTCGCGGACGTCGATGCCCGACTGGTAGCGGGAGATCTCCTCGCGGAGGACGGATGCGATTTCATCGGTCAGGTGGGCCATGAGTACTCCCCGTTTTGGATGGCATGGATGTTTCGCTCTCGGATCCGGCCGCCGATCCTGTCGAGGCCGGTGGCGACCGACTGGTCGTAGATGGTGTCGCCGACGCGGACGACAAGCCCGCCGATGATCGCGGGATCGACGACGAACGAGGGCACGAGGCGGGCGGCGAGCGCCTGCTCGGTCTCGGCCACGACCCGCGCCCGCTCGGCGGCGTCGAGGGCCACCGCGGTGGTGAACGTGGCCTGTTTCTTCCCGTCACGCTCGTCGGCGAGCCGTTCGGCGGCGTCGACGACGGCGGGGAGCATCCCCAGGCGCCCGTGGCGAGCGAGGACGTGGAGACTGTGGGTGGTGGTCGGCTTGAGCCGGCCGCCGGCCAGGCGGTCGATGATCCGTCCCTTCTCCTCCGGCGGGATCTTCGGCGACGAGAACACCCCGGCCGCCTCGGGAACGAGCGGCAGCACCTCGCGGGCGAGCATCCCCAATTCGGCGATCACGTCGCGGCGGCACCCAGCCGCGTCGGCCGCGTCGACGATCGCCTGGGCGTAGACCTTCGCCACCCGATCGGCGGCGATATCCACAGGGTTCGACTCGGTTTTGCGGGCTGGGGAGGCGCTCAAGGGCCTGGCTGTGGCGCTCATGGAATGGTGTACCAGGGTGGATCCTGACGGCCTTCAGTTCACGCTCGGCCGCCGCGACAGGCTGGCCACCGACTCCCGGACGAGCCGGGCCTGGTCGTCGGAGCCCAGATTCTCCCGGAGGAACTTGCCGGCCACCTCGACTGCCAGGTGCCCCGCCTTCTCGGCGATCTGCGAGAGGGCGTCGTCCTTGGCGAGCTGGATCTCGTGCTTCGCCCGGTTGCGCTCCTCCTCGGCAGCCTTGCGGGCCTCGGCGACGATCGCCTGCTTGGTGGTCTCGGCATCGCGGCGGGCCTCCTCGAGAAGGCTGCGGACCTCCTCCGACGCCTCCGCCATCCGCCGCTCGTAGGAGATCAGCATCCGCTTCGCCTCGTCGTTCGACCGCTGCGTCTGGGCGATGAGATCGGCGATCCCCTGCTCCCGCTTCTGGAGCCCGTCCATGATCGGCTTCCAGGCGAACTTGCCGAGCAGGAACAGCAGGCCGCCGAACACGGCCACCGACCACAGGGCCAAATCCTTCTGGAAATAGGCTGGGCTCTCGAAGTCGGACGGCTTCACGTCAGGGGGCGGATTGGCACCGATCTCCGTGTGGTGCTCGCCATGTTCGGCTTCGGCACCCGCCGCGAAGACCCGCGCATCGATGGCCAGCGCCAAGGCGACGGCCATGACGGCGACACCGGTGGCGCGGACCACACACGCCGGCGACACCGCCGGCACGACACTCGACTGGTTTTTCATGACAAGTACCGCAGGTTCGTGGTGATCGCGGAATGGGCCAGAGCCAAACCCCGGCAGCCGGCAGGGACGCGGACGGCCCGTGGGCAGGATGTGCCCCGGACCGTCGCGTCATCCCTGCCGAAAACCACCCACCGGGTCGGTGATCGCCGGAATCGCACTCACTTGGGCGTGCAGAGGAACAACGCGAAGAACGTGAAGCCCTCGATCAGAGCCGCCGCGATGATCATCGCGGTCTGGATCGTGCCCGCCACTTCCGGCTGCCGCGCCATGCTCTCGTAGGCCGCCGCCGCAAGACGGCTGATCCCGAAGGCGGCGCCGATCACCGTCAGGCCGATGCCGATGTACGGGGTGAGGTCGATGAGGGTCGTGCCATCCGCGGCACTGGCCTGATTCGCGCAGGTGAACGTCACCACGAGGGCGGCGAGGATGCTCAAGCTACGGAAGGAAAGAAGAGAACGAATCATGACGGGGTCAAACTCCTTGCGAAACGGGGAAAATGCGCGAAACGAAGGACTGGCGAAACGAACGGGAGTCGGAAACGGAAGACGGTAAAGGGGGTATCTACGGGCCGGATCGCAGCCGGTGGACTGCTCTCGTGCTCAGTGCTGATGGACGGCCGCACCAATGAACAGAGCCGACAGGAACGTGAAAATGTAGGCCTGCAGGAAGGCCACGAACAGTTCCAGCACGCTGAACAGCGTGCAACTGACGACACTGATGCCGGTGACCGTGGCCCACATGCCCATCGAGTAGGTGGCGGCCGCCGAGATCAGCCCCATGATGCCCAGCAACACGAGGTGGCCGGCCATCATGTTGGCCAGGAGCCGCACC
>RFRL01000171.1 GCA_009924545.1 Planctomycetia bacterium
TTCATCGGCGCCGATGAACACGGGCCGTGGATCATCCACGACTCGCACGCCGCCACGGTCCGCGGCGACGGCACGCCGGTGCGCGTGCCCACCAACTCGGTCGTCGTGTGCCCGCTCGAGCCGCTGCTGCGCGACGACGGCCGGAGCCTCGTCGACGCGATCACGGTGCTGCAGCGCTACCTGCCCGACGAGCCGGTTCGCTGACGGCCGGAGCCAGCCGCTGCCGGGAGTGATCGGTCACGGGGCGACCGCTGCCGGCAGGGCCCATCCATGGGCGAAGAGGTTGCGGGCATCGACGTAGCGCGCGTCGGTCGACGTGGCCCCGAGGACGACGACCACGAGCTCCCTCCCCTCGTGCTCCCCCCAGGCGGCGAGACAGCAGCCGGCGGCGGCGGTGGTGCCGGTTTTCACGCCGGAGTAGCCGGCGATGGGGAGGAGACGGTTGGTGTTGTTCCAGACCACGTGGCGGCGGTAGCCGTCGGTCGATGCGATCGTCGCACCCCGCTGCCGGGTGGCGACGATCTCGCGGAACAGCGGCATGGCCATCGCCACGCGCACGAGCGTGGCGATCTCCGCCGCCGTGGTCTCGTGGCCCGGGGCGGTCTTGCCGTGGGTGTTGCGGTAGCCAGTGCGGGTGAGCCCCACCTCGGCGGCGGTGGCGTTCATGCGGGCGATGAACACGTCGAGCGGGTCGACCGCGTCTGCGGGCGCCGGCCCGGCGGCGGCCAGCTTCGCCCCGCAGTGCTCACCGAGCGCCACGGAGGCGTCGTTGCCCGACGGCAGCATGAGGCCGTAGAGCATCTCGCGTACCGAAAGCCGGTCGCCGGGCCGCAGCGTGGCCGACGAGCCGGTCTCCTGCCCCGCCCGCGTGGAGACGGTGATCACCTCGTCGAGCAGACCGGGGTCGGTGGCGGCCATGCGCAGCACCACCAGCGCCGTCATCACCTTGGTGATGCTCGCCGGCGACCGGGCGGTGTCGGCCTCACGGCCGGCCACACGACGGCCACTGGCTGCATCGACGATCACCCAGCTCGGGGCCGTCGTGCGCGGCGGTCCGGCGACCCCGTCGGCCCCCGCCAGCGGCAGGCGCTCGGCATTGACCATCTCCGGAGCGGGCACCGCCGGATCGGCCGTGAGCAGCGTGCCGAGGGCCTGCCACGTCGCCGTGTCGACGATGCCGGTCTCGGGCAGACCAGCTTCCTTCTGGAAAGCGCGGACGCCGGCGGCGGTGGCGGGACCGAAGTCGCCGTCCACGCCCAGCCGTGCCCCGGCCGGAAGCCGGGCGTTGAGGGTCCGCTGCAACTCCTCCACCACGACCCCCGTCGCCCCCTGGGCCAGCGGCTGCGGGCCGGTGGGCCGGTCCTCCGCATGCCGCGCGGCGAAGTAGCCGGCGATCTCCCGTCCGCAGGCGGCAGCGAGATCCTCGGCGGCGCTCCCCTCGACACGCCGGTCCTTGTTGTCGGTCGTGAGGATGCAGTAGGCCACCGGACCGCCGGGCCCCAGGAGCAGCCCGGCGTCGGTGCGCGATCCGGAGACCGCACCGGTCTTGTGGGCACAGCGCCAGCCCGTCGGCAGCTCGCGCGGCACCATCCGCGTGTCGTCGCAGGCGAGGAGGTGGCCGACGAGTGCCGGGCTGCTGCCGGCGGGAATGATCCCGCGCGACTCCAGCTCGCCGCCGTGGAGCATGGCGAGGAGGCGGACGAATTCCGCGGCGGTGCCGCTCCCCAGGCCGTAGAGCCGGCTACGGTCGGGATCGAGGGACGTGTCGCGGCGGTAGACGAGGGAGTTGAGGCGGATCTCGCCGAGCCCGAGGTCGTGCATCAGTGCCGTGGTCGCCGGGCGCCCGATGCGCTCGACGACGAGGTTGGTGGCGGTGTTGTCGCTGGTGGCGATCATCATCCGGATCCAATCGACCAGCGGCAGGTCGGCCCCGTCCGAGAGCAGTTCCACCACACGCGAACCGGGCACGCGGTCGGCCGCGGTCAGCGCCACGCGGTCGGCGAGCGTCACCCGCCCCTCGCGCACCGCCCGGTAGGCTGCCACCATCACCGGCAGCTTCACCAGACTCGCCGTGGGCATCGGCTCGTCGGCGCGGAGGCCGTACCACTCCCCCGTGGCGAGATGCTCGACCGCCACCGCCACGCGGCCTTCGTGGGGGGTGATCAGCGGCAGGAGCGCGTCTTCGAGGGAATCGGCCGGCCCGCGCCCCGCGGCCCCCCGCCACCAGCGCCACCACGAGCACGGCCGGCCCCGCCAGCCGACCACCGAGGTTCCACCACCAGCGCGATCGACTGCGTGATCCCATCGTTCCTCCCTGGCGGCCCCGCACGTCATTCGGTCCCCTGAGGCAACGCCCGTGACCCGGCCGGCAACGGCCCGGCGAGCAACTCGACCCCCGTCCCGGCGCCCACGGGAAACTCGGCCCGCCCCGCCACGACGCGCACGCCGGTGGCGATGTCGGCGGCGAGGAGTGCGGCCCCGTCCATGTCGACGTGGTCGAGGAGGGGGAGCAACTGCGCCAGCGCCGAGATGCCCACGGTCGATTCGGTCATGCAGCCGACCATCACGCGGAGCCCCAGCGACCGCGCCGCGGCGATCATCCGCCGCGCCGGCGCCAGGCCGCCGCACTTCACCAACTTGATGTTGATGCCGTGGAACTGACCCGCACAGCGCGCCACGTCGTCCTCGGCGGCACAGCTCTCGTCGGCGAACACCGGCAGCGCCGACCTGCGCCGCACCTCCGCCATCCCGGGGTCGCCCGGCGGCAGCGGCTGCTCGATGAACTCCACCCCCAGCTCCGCCAGCGCCGCCGACAAGGCGATCGCCCGCTCCGCCGTCCACCCGCAGTTGGCATCGACGCGGAACGGCCGGTCGGTGTGCCGCCGCAGTTCGCGGACGATCGCCAAATCGTCGTCGGTGCCGAGCTTGATCTTGTAGATCGGCCACTCGGCCGCGGCCGCGAGCTTCTCGCGCATCACCGGGATGGTGTCGATGCCGATGGTGTAATTGGACTCCGGCCCGACCGACCGGTCGAGGCCCCACCAGGCCGCCAGCCCTTGCCCCGCCCGCCGTGCGGCCAGATCGTGGAGGGCCATGTCGACGGCGCAGCGCGTGAACGGCTCGTCGGCCAACTCGGCGCCGAGGCGATCGAGCGTCTCGGGGAGCCGCGCGGTGGAGGCGGCGGCGAGCAGCGGCCTGACGCGTTCCGCGGCGGCGGCGAGGCGCGTGATGGTCTGGCCATAAAACGGATTGGTGGTGGCCTCGCCGTAGCCGTGGACCCCTCCCTCGGTCACCTGGACGATGAACGTGTCCTGGACCGCCACGCTCCCGCGGGCGATCGTGAACACGTGTCGCAGCGGCAACTGGAAGGTGGCGTGGGCCAACCCGATCCCCGGGGCACTGGTCATCGTGGTGCCTCCGTCGTCGCGGCCACGGCCCGCGCGGCGCGGAAGCGCTCCACGGCGTCGACCAGGTCGTCGCTGCCGTCGCGGATCGGGTCGGCCACCGGGAGGCCGAGCTCCGCGCCGATCCGGCGCCGCTCCCGCGCCGCCGTGTCCGCATCGAGGAGCCGCGTGTTGAGGGCCACCGCGACGACCTGGCTCCCGCCGGAAAACTCCGCCATGTGCTCGTAGGCGGCGATCGTGCGCTGCAGCGACGGGAGGGCGACGTGGGGGAGACCGCCGTGGTGCATGCGTCCCGGTTCGTGGACGAGGATCATGCCGTGTGGCTGCGCCCCGTGGAGGAGGCCGAGCGACACCGCCGAATAGCGCGGATGGGTGATGGTGGCCTGCCCTTCGACGACAAGCACGTCGTGGTGCTGGTGGGCGAGGACGAGCTTCTCGACCGCCCCGTTGACGAAGTCGGAGATCACCCGGTCGATCGGGCACCCGTCCCCCTCGACCATGATCCCGGTCTGACCGGTGGCGATGAACTTTGCGTCGACGCGGCGGCGCTGGAGCGCCCGCGTCAACTCCACCGCCGCCACCATCTTGCCGATCGAGCAGTCGGTGCCGATGGTGAGGAGCCGGGTGCAGGCCTCGCGCAGTCCGAGGCGGTTGGCCACGTCGCGCTCGTCGTTGCGGCGGACATCGACGATCCGCCCGCCGTGGCGGGTGGCGGCGGCGACCAACTCGGGGTCGTCGGCGAGGAAGTCGTGGAGACCCGACACGACGGTCATTCCCCGCGCCAGCGCCTCGAGGATGACAGGCCGCCACGCCGCCGGCACCCGACCGCCCGGCGGGGCGATGCCGATCACCAGTTCGGTGGCGCCGGGGGCCGCGGCGAGCCGGTCGATGACCGGGATCGCCCCGCCGACGCCGAGGATGTCGGCGGCGGTGCGGCCGGTCGCCGTGCCGTCGAGCACGGCCACCACCTCGTCGGGGCAGTAACGGAGTAGGCAACTGGCCGTCTTGGCGGTCACCGGATCGCAGGAGCCCTCGGTGAGCAGCACCATCCGCCGGCCGGCGCGCCGGGCGGGAGCGGACTCGGACATGACACCTTCCCTGGAGGAGCGGGTGGGCGACGGCCACGGCTGGCGAGTATCGCCCCGGGCCCCGGGGCGTCAACCGGGCGGCGGCGGCAGTAAGCTCTGGCCGGCGTTCACTGACTCCGTACCCGGCAGGGAACGATTCCGTTCGATGGCTCCCTTCCACGCTCCGATCCACCGTCGGCCCGTGCTGGCCACGGCTGCCCTGGTCGCCGCGGGCTTCCTCGCCGTGGGGCCCGACTCGCTCGGCACGGCGGCCCCGCCCGCGACACCGCTCGTGGATGCGACCGTGCGCCAGGTGGTGGTCGTCATCACACCGTCGTGGGAGGCGACCACCGGCCGGCTGGCGTGGTTCGATCGCGCGCCCGCAGGCGGGTGGCGCCGCGTGGCGGAGCCGGTCCAGGTCACGGTGGGGCGGTCCGGCTCAGGCTGGGGGCTCGGTCTCCATCCCGATCCCACGGCCACACCCGGCCCCGCCAAGCGCGAGGGGGACGGACGATCCCCCGCCGGCGTGTTTTCCATCGGCATCGCCTTCGGAGCCACCGCCACGGTCGACACCGGACTTCCCTACCGTCCGCTCGACGGCGACGACTGGTGCGTCGACGTGGCAGCCTCACCGCTCTACAACCGCATCGTCGGCCGCCGTGACGTGGGGGGGGCCGCCGTCACCGGGAGCACTGAATTGATGCGCCGCGACCTGCTCCCCACAGCCGACGGTCAGTACGCCATCGGCTTCACCATCGGCCACAACCCCACGGGACTGGCGGGGATGGGGAGTTGCATCTTCGCCCATGTCCGCGCCGGCCCCGGCGTGCCCACTTCGGGCTGCACCGGCTTTGCCGAAGACGACCTGCGCCGGTTGCTCGCCTGGCTCCGCGGCGATGCCCGGCCGCTGGTGGTACTGCTCCCGGCGGCGGAGGCGTCGCGGCTCGGCGCGTGGGGCCTGCCCGACGCCGCCCTCGTCACCGGGGACGGGCCATGAAGGGGGCGGCCCTGGTGTTCGTCGGACTCCTGCTCGGGGCCGCGGTCGGGCTCGCGCTGGGAACGCTCACGCCAGTGGCGGCCGCCAGCGCCGTGACCCTCGCGCGCCCGGTCGGCCGGGCCTGGCTGGCGGGACTGCAGATGACCGTGCTCCCGTTGATCAGCGCCATGCTCGTCGTCGGGGTGAATGACGCCAGCGCCGCCGCCAGCGGGCGGATCGCGCGGCGGGCAGTGGTGTGGATGGTGGCGCTGGCCCTGCTCGGCGCGGTCGTGGGTGCGGTGGTCGCCCCCGCCCTCCTGGCGCTGGTGTCACCCGACCCGCGCCTGGTCGACTTCCTCCGCACGCAGGCCGCGCCGCAGGCGCCGGCGGGTGCCGCGCTCGACGGCTTCGCGGCGCTGGTGCCGAGCAACCTCTTCGCCGCGCTCGCCGCCGGCAGCGTCGTGCCCGTGGTGGTGTTCATGCTCGGCTTCGCCGCCGCCCTCACGCGCCTGCCGGACGAGCGCCGCGCGCCCGTCCTCGCCGTGGCCCGGGGCGTCGCCGAGGCGATGCTGGTGATCGTCCGCTGGCTCCTCGCCCTCGCCCCGATCGGCGTGGCGGCCCTCATCCTCCCGGTGACGGTCGAGGCGGGAGGAGCGGCGCTGGGCGCCCTCGGCCTGTACGTCGCCGTGCTCCTGGCGGTCTACGGGGTGATCGCCGCCCTCGTCTACGCGCTGGCCGGCACGGGGCTGGCCCGCTTCGCCGCGGCGGTGCTCCCCGCCCAGCTCGTGGCGGCCGGCACGCAGAGCTCGCTGGCCACCCTGCCGGCGATGGTCGACTGCGCCGAGAAACGGCTCCATTGCCCACCGGCGGTGACCGGGCTCGTACTCCCGCTGGCCGTGTCACTGTTCCGGATCACGAGCCCGGCACAGTACCTCACCATGGCCGCCTTCATCGCCTGGGCCGAGGGGATCGCGCTGCCACCGGCGGCCCTCGCCGTCGCCATCCTCCTGGCCGTCGTCATCAGCCTGGGCGCCGTGGGGTTGCCCGGCCAAGCGAGCCTGATGAGCACGTCGCTGCCGCTGGTGCAATCGCTGGGCCTGCCGCTGGAGCCACTCGGGCTGCTCCTCGCGGTCGATTTCGTGCCCGATATCGCCGCCACGGCGGCCAACGTGACGGCCGATCTGGCGGTCACCGCCCGTGTGGCTGCCGCCGAGGGCGGCGCTCACGAGCCCCCCACCGGGCCGCCGTCGTCGTAGAGCAGCCACGAACGCCGCTCCCCGCGCCACGCCTCCTCCTCGGGCTCGACCATCGCGTCGAGGTCGGCGGCGGTCGCCGTTCGGTCGTCGACCCACTGCCGCAGCCGGGGGCCGCCGCAGATGACGTCGATCGCCAGGCGCTCGAACTCGTACTCGTAGGCGAAGTCGCGCCACAGCGGTTCGTCGGGACGCAGCCGGCGGAACGCCTTGAGGGCCGCGGCCACCAGCCGCCACGGCCGGAACAGCGCCGGGTCGTGAGCCGCGTCGTCGACGTGGATCTGCAGGCCGCCGCAGAGGAGCCCGGCATGCTTGTGGAACGTCGGTGCGAACCAGCACGGCCGCAACCGGCAACCGGCCAACCACGTGGGCGCCAGCGCCTCCATCTCCGCCAGCCAACGGGCGCCGTCGAACCCGGGGAAGCCGAACTGCTCCAGTGGCCGCGTCGTGCCCCGCCCCTCGGAGAGGAGCGTCCCCTCGAGGAGCACGGTGCCGGGATAACAGCGCGGCATCCACGGCGTGGCGGCATTGGGGCTGGGGTTCACCCACGTCCGCCCCCCGAGCGGCCAACCGTAGCCGGGCGCCGCGCCGGGCCGCCAGCCTGCCAGCGGGATCACCGACCAGTCGACGTCGAGCCGCAGCGTGTGCACGAACCACCCGGCGAACTCGCCGAGCGTCAGCCCGTGGCGCATCGGCACCGGTCCCGCACCGACGAAGCTTTCCGCACCCGCCTCCAGCCGCAGCCCCTCGACGGGCCGCCCCGCCGGGTTGGGCCGGTCGAGGACCCACACCGCGCGGCCGCCTTCCGCGGCCGCCTCGAGCACGTAGCGGAGGGTGGTGAGGAAGGTGTAAACGCGGCACCCCACGTCCTGGAGATCGACGATCACCACGTCGCACCCGGCGAGCATCGCCGCCGTGGGCCGCCGTACCCGACCGTACAGGCTGTGGACCGGGATGCTCAGGCGCGGATCGCGGAAGTCTTCCGACTCCTGCATGTTGTCCTGTTTCTCGCCACGCAGACCGTGCTGCGGACCGAGCGCCGCCACGACGTCGACGCCGGCGCCGGCGAGGGCATCGAGCGTGTGATCGCCGCAGGCCGTGATGCTCGCCGGATGGGCGACCACCGCCACGCGCCGGCCTTCCAGGCGCCCGCGCAACCCGGCGTCGGCCAGCAGGCGATCGATGCCGAAGTCCATCGCCGTTCCCCGTGGTCGCGCGGTCCGTCAAGTGCCGCGGTCAGTCCCGCGCGGGCAGCGCGCGGCCGCGATCCGCGCCGCCTCGGCCGCGGCGTCGACCACCACCGTCACCGCTGCCGGCCCGTCGTCGTCGTGCCGCAGCCGTTCCACCACGGCGGCGACCACGGCCGGCGCGTTGGCAAGGAGCCCACCCGCCACGCGCAGCGTCCAGGCGTCGGCATCCGGAGGCCGCCGGCGCACCACCGCCCGCACCATCGTCGCCAGGTCAGTCGCGGCCGTCGCCACAAGCGCCCGCGCCACGCTGTCGCCGGCGGCGGCGGCCGCGACCACGTGCCGGGCCAGGGCGGCGATCTCTTCGCGCCCGGTTCCGGGCCGCTGCACGACCGCGACCAGTTCCTCGGGCCGGGCGACACCGAACCGCGCCAGGCAGCGCGCGGTGAGGGCCGTGGCGGGCCCGCGGCCATCGGCCGCCGCAGCCACCGCCGCCAGCGCCCCGCGGGCGATCGACCAGCCACTCCCCTCGTCGCCGAACACCGCGCCCCAACCGCCGGCCCGGTCGAGCCGGCCGTCGGCCGTCCGGGAAAGCGCGATCGAACCGGTCCCGGAGATGAGGGCCACCGCCGCTCCCGGCGGCCCGTCGCCAAGCACGAGCTCCGCATCGGTGATCACGACGAGCTCGTCGGCGAGATCAGCCAGCGCCGTGTGGACCAGCGCCGCGTCGGCCTCCCGACCCGCGCCCGCCAAACCGAGGCACGCCACCGCCACCCGACACGCCGGCAGGCCGGCGGCGGTGAAC
>RFRL01000172.1 GCA_009924545.1 Planctomycetia bacterium
GATGACGCCCATGCGAATCGCGGGGCGACCGGCGCGCGAAGCACTTCAGCGGACTTCGGCGGTGGTGCGGAACGTGGCTTCCAGCCGGGCGCCCGGTTCGAGCACGAGCACGCCGTGGTCGCGCTCCCCGGCCGCCAGGCGGTTGACGCCGTCGTTGGCGTTCGCGGCCGGCTCGACCGCGAAGACCGGCCGATCGACCGGGGCGTAGCACACCAAGTGCGACACGTTGGGAGAACACTCGTAGCGCAAGCGGACGCCACTCTCCGGCCACTCGATCGTCGCCCGACCGGCGAACCCCGCGAAGCAGGAGTCGATGAGCCGATCGTCGAGCCGGCGCGGTACGGAAAAATCGAGCTCCGCCGGCACCGGCACCGGCGGCCCGTCCGGAAGACCGTCGTGGTTGGCATCGGGGTGCACCCCGGTGGCTGCAAAGCCGACCTCGACCGGCTCCCCCTCCCGGGTCAGCCAGCGGCGGTAGTAGGGATGCCAGCCGAACCCCGTCGGCATCGGACTCTCCCCCCGATTCTCCACCGACAGTGACTGCACCAGATCGTCACCCTCGGCCGCGATCCGCACCTCGGCGCGGATCGGCCACGGCCAGTTGAAATCGGCGACGTTGGCCGAATCGAAGGCCAGCACCAGCCGGTCGGGCGCCTGCATGACCACCCGCCAGGGACGGTTGCGCACGTCGCCGTGAATGGCGTGGTTCTTGGCGCTTTCGAGCTGATGCTCCCGCCCGCCGAACGAGAACCTGCCATCACGGATCCGGTTGGAGTAGGGCAGCATCAGCCAGCTCGCCGGCCGCATGCCGTTCTCCGGCCGCCGGCCATCCGGGACGACGTCGAGCCACTCATCCCCGCGCCGCACAGCCAGGGCCAGCAGGCTCCCCCCACGGCTCGGCTGGAACACCGCCCGCCACCGGGCCGATGCCACCTCGACCAACCCGGCATCGCCCACGGCGGTAGCGGGGCCATCCGCCGCCATGCCCGAGGGCTGGCCCCAGACAGCGGCCGCGACTGCCACGGCGGTCAAGAGACGCGCGGCCATCGCGCGCGGGGCCGCTGCGTGCCGAGCCACCTCGCGTCTGCTCGACCGGCTCAATCGAGCTTTTCCTTCGTCATGTCGAGCTTCCAGTCGGACAGTCCCTTGTCGGTGATCGACACCCGCCAGGGAGATTGCTGCCCGATCAGCTTCTGATTGACGAGCCCCCCGCCGGGAGCGTCGAGGGGGATGCTGATCTGCACCTTGTAGGGTCCGGGCAGGACCCCCTTCTTGCCGTGGAAGGAATACATCTCGAAGCGCCCATCGGCATTCGTCGAACCGATGAACGACTGCCCCATGGGGTCGTCGCTGACGAGGTTGACCCCCACCCCGGCGCACGGCTTGTCACCCGAGGTCAGCCGGCCACTCACCGGCACGGCCTGCTTGCCGCCCGAGCAACCCACCATCCCGACGAGCACCACACAGGACAGAACCACGCGGCCACTGAGCACTCGACGGGTCATCAAGGATTCCTCGGGAAGATGGCTCGGGCAAACCGCTCGGCGAGACTGTCCGACGGACGACTGTCAGACATGTGACCGTCAGGCGGACGGCTGACACACCGGCCCGCGCCAGCCCGGCAGGCCCCGCACGCGGGGATGCTGCCGGGCTGGCGGGCTGGTTCAGCGGTTGAGTACGCCGTCCGGCACGACCGTGCCGTCCACCGGATCGACCAGCGCCGTGATCACCACGCCGACCTGCACCGAGGTCACGGAGCCGTCGGCCATGCACACCGTGGCACCTCCGGGATGCGGGGTGCCCCACATGCCGCGGAAGGTGGTCCAGCCGATGCCGTCGCACTTCTGATCGGCGTAGACGTTCTGGGTGGCACAGACACCGTTGGTGTTCAGCGCCCGCGACACCTCGACACCACCGGCGAAGAACCCGTCGCGGTACGACAGGCTGCCCGAGCGGTACATCCGCGTGTCCATCGACACCTCGCCGACCAGGAGCGTGTAGCTGGAACCGTCGGTGATGTCGGTGACCTTCACCGGGCGGGCGAGATCATAGGTGCGGAAGCGCTGGTAGTTGTTGTTGCGCGGCCAGTTGTAGTCGATGTCGGCCGGGTTGGCGATCTTGGAGAGGATGCCCGCCTGGTCGATCGTGCCCGACAGGCCATGGTCGGCGCAGATCGCCTGGTTGGCGGCGTAGTCGGAAACCATCACGGTCGGCTTGCCGGTGGGCAGCGAGTAGTGGGCGGCGAACCCGAGCGCCGTCGAGAGCGTGCCGTCACCCGGCTGCATGTTGAAGATCTTGTCGTTGCCGGCGCCGTCGCCGACCGCCTCGGGGCCGGTGCCGCCGCGGCTCGGGCAGGCAGCCACCGGCATGTTGGACCCGAAGGCCTTGTTGTTGTATTCGGAGGTCAATTCCATGAACGGGGCCGCGGCATAGAACTGGCTGCCGGTCTGCGTCTGGATGCCGCCCACCGGGGAACCGAACGACCACACCCGGTAGCGTCCCGATGCCTGCTCGAACGCCCCCACGCTGTCGATGGGGCCGAGCGTACCGCCGGCCATCACCCCCGGCATGCTCCGGCTGGAGACCGAGGAGCCGCCGCTGGGAAACGCCTTGAACGAGTCGTGGAAGTTGATGAGGGCCAGCCCGATGTTCTTCACGTTGTTGATGCAGGCCGACTTCCGCGCCGCCTCGCGCGCCGCCTGGACGGCCGGGAGGAGGAGGCCGACGAGCGTGCCGATGATGGCGATGACCACCAGCAGTTCCACGAGCGTGAAACCGCGGCGGCGGGTCAGGGAATGGGAACGGTTCCTCATGGCGTACCTCACGAGTGATGGAATGACGGGAAAATGACCGGGGCAGGCACCGCGCCGACCCGCTGAAGATGTGCCGAAAACAAGCGGGCTGTCGATGAAACCAATGATGGATCGATGGCCCCCCCGACAGACTCCCGGAGTGGTTGCCCCCTCAACAGACTCTCGCAAGACTATCGGGATCGGGCGGTTCTTTCCAACCCCGGGTTGCTGTCATTGGCTCCGGTGGCCAGCGCCCCCCACACATGCGGGCCCCAAGGTGATGGGGTCGCGATCGGGAAAACTGTCGTGCCGTCACTGATCGCCAGCGGCGGCTCCGTCTTCTTGCAACCGCTGTGCGCCGTCCGGCTGGCAGCGGTCCGGTAGACTCCGCGGCCCACACGACTGAGACCGCACCGAGCCCGGGGGACTGTTTCCATGCCACGCCATGTCGTTGTCACAGTCCAGGTCGCGCTGCTGGCGGTGGCCATGGTGGGAGCCGGCGTCGCCCCCCCCGCGCGGGCGGCCGATCGCGACACGCCACGGCCCAACGTGCTGCTGGTGTGCGTGGATGACCTGAAGCCGGCGCTTGGCTGCTACGGCGACGCCGCGGCCCGAACCCCGCACATCGACCGTCTCGCCGCCCGCGGGGTGCGCTGCGACCGGGCCTACTGCAACCAGGCCGTCTGCTCCCCGAGCCGCAACGCGCTCCTGGTCGGCCTGCGCCCGCAAGCGCTCGGCATCTACGACCTGGCGACCAACTTCCGCGTGAGTGCCCCCGACGCCGTCACACTGCCCCAGCACTTCCGCGCCGCCGGCTACCGCACCGAGGCGCTCGGGAAGGTGTTCCACGTCGGCCACGGCAACCACGAGGACGACGCTTCCTGGGACCTGCCCCACTTCCGCGCCAAGACGGTGCAGTACGTGCTTCCGGAAAACCAGGGGCCGACCCGCGAAGGGGCCCGGTTCGACAACCAGAAGCCCGACAAACTTCCCAAGGGGGCCCCGACCGAAGTGGCCGACGTCCCCGACGACACCTACGCCGACGGCCAACTCGCCGCCGAGGTCGTGCGGCGCCTCGGCGCCTTCGCGGCCGCCGACCGGTCGACGCGGAAACCGTTCTTCATGGCCGTCGGCTTCGTGAAACCGCACCTCCCCTTCGTGGCGCCGAAGCGCTACTGGGATCTCCACGATCCTGAGCGGCTGCCGCAGCCGGCCGTCACCGTGCCCCCGGCGGACGCTCCCGACTACGCCCCGCAGTTCGGCGGCGAACTCCGGCAATACGCGCGCGTGCCCGACGAGGGGCCGATCCCGGCCGACATGGCCCGCCATCTGATCCACGGCTACTACGCCGCCACGAGCTACATGGACGCTTGCCTCGGCCGCGTGCTCGACGCCCTCGACGCGACGGGCCTCGCCGCCGAGACGATCGTCGTGCTGTGGGGCGACCATGGCTGGCATCTTGGCGACCACGGGATGTGGTGCAAGCACACCAACTACGAACAGGCCGCGCGGATCCCGCTGATCGTGGCCGTACCGGGAGGCCCGCGCGGCGCGTCGACCGCCGCGCTCGTGGAGAGCGTCGACGTCTACCCCACGCTCGCGGCTCTGGCCGGCCTGCCGGCGCCGTCCGGGATCGACGGCCGCAGCTTCGCCGCGGTGATCGCCGACCCAGCGAGTCCCGCGCGCGACCACGTGATCCACGTCTACCCGCGGCAGAAGCGCATCGGCCGGGCGATCCGCACCGACACGCTGCGCTTGGTCGAGTGGCGCGTGCCGGGGGCGGCCGCGGAGACCGCCGATCTCGAGCTCTACGACTACGCCGCCGACAGTCTGGAAACCAAGAACCTGGCTGCCGAGCGCCCGGGCGACGTGGCCCGGCTGCGCGCGATCCTCGACCGGCATCCGGCGCCGAAGCCGCAGATCAAGGAGTCCCGCTGACGGCCACCCGCACCGTGGGCCGGTGGCATCGGCACATCCTGGCGCTGTCGCCCAGACCCCGGCGGCGGATCACGGGACCGGCACCACCGCCACCGGCAGCGAGTTGCCGAACGTGGTGAAGTCGCGGAAGGTCCAGACCACTTCCTTGCCCGGCGTGACCTCGATGATCTGCGGGTTGTCGGCACCGGCGTGGCAGTTGACCACAAGCGTGTTGCCGTTGGCGAGACGGCTCACCTGCGTGACCCACGCCAGCGTGATCCCCGGCAGGTCGTGCTGGGCGAGGTGCCAGACGATCTCCTTGGCGGGAGTGACCTCGAGCACCGAGTGGCCGTTGCCGGTGCCGATGAGGGTGTTGCCGTTGGCGAGTCGGACCGCCGAATAGACCTGGTCGCCGAACGCCTCGGGACCGTGCCCTCCCTTCTTCTCGCGTCCGAAAAGAGGCACGTCGTACT
This sequence comes from Planctomycetia bacterium, assembly GCA_009924545.1. GTDB lineage: Bacteria > Planctomycetota > Planctomycetia > Pirellulales > UBA1268 > F1-20-MAGs016. The sequence continues at coordinate 5,183 of RFRL01000172.1, forward strand.
CCCAGACGACCTTCCCGGAGCGGTCGTACTCCCGCACCACGCCGTCGCGCTCGTGGGCCACGAGAGAGGTGCCCGTCGGCGTACGCCGGACGTTGCGCGTGTCGGAGTGGACGGCCGGCTGGTCGACCTGGAGAGGCACGACGTGGCGGATCGCCCCGGCGCGGTCGACCTCGATGATCCTGGCCGGGCCCGACTCCACGACCATCGTCGCCCCGTCGGGGAGGCGCTCGAAGGCGTGGATCTCCACGGGGCGGTCGCCGTGCGTCTTGCCGGCGTCGTATTCCCACACCGTGTGGCCGTCCCGATCGATCTCCAGCACGCGCTTCCAGCCGTCCTGGAACAAGACATGTCCCTCCGGCAGGAGATGGAGGTCGTGGATCGGTCCCACCGGCCGCTTCCATTCGACGCCGCCGTCGGGCCCGATCATGGCGAGGGTGCGCGTCGAATCGTCGGCCGCCAGCACGCGCCGCGGTGGCCCGGTCTGCTCGGCGACCGCGGTCGACCCCGCGGCGGCACCGATCGTCGCCAGCGCGACGAGCCACGCGGCCAGCCGGCTCCAGCCCGGCCGCGGCGTGGCGTGGACGACGGGGGGCCGCCGCGCCGCCAAGCCGGCGATGCGCCCCCGGACCTCCTCGAGACGAACGCCGGACACGTGCTCCAGGGCGAGATCGAACTGCACGGCAGCATGGGGCGCGAGCGTCACCACCCGTCCCTGTGACTCCTCGAACGACCGGGGATTGGGATAGTTGGTGGCCGGCTCGAGCCCCGTGACGTAGCCGTCGGCCTCGCCGGTCTGGTTCTTCCACAGGGTGAAGCAGGGGAGCGACTCGGCCCACCAGGCGAGCCGCACCCCGCTGCGCCCCCCCGCTGCGAGGAGCACCGCTTCGGCGGTGCCTCCGTCGTCGGGACGGATGCGGGCGAAGTGCGCCTCCTCCGCCCGCCCCGGGCGCGGGGCGTCGAACCGTTGCCAGGTGGTGATGTCGGGCACCGCTGCCTCGTCGCGCGGGGCGACCTCCTCGACGGCGGCGAGCAATTCCGCACCCCCCCCGAGGCTCGGCGGCCCGAGGTTGACGTGGTAGAGCATCTGCACACCGGCGGGCCGGTCGGAGAGGTTGGTGACCTCGTCGGTCCAGGTCACCAGGGGCCGGGCGGCATGGACCACGATCCGCGTGGCCATGCGGAGGGCATGGAAGTGGAAGCGGGTCTCGTCGACCGCCCCGGCCAGTTCGACGGTCCCGGCCTGTTCGTCGATCACCACCTCGACCGCGTGGGCCGGGAGGTTGGCGATCCGGCCGTGGAGGGGATGGAGCAGGCGGCCGGTGGCATCGAACTCGGGCGCCCCGTTCGACACCAGACCGCAGCGGGCCACCAATTCGTCGAACCCGTCGAGCCAACCCAGGCCCGACGGCTCCGTCACCGGCACGAAGCGCGGGTGGACCGGACCGCCGACGGGTGACCGCCAGCCGAGCTCCGTCGACCCGCTCCACACCTTCCAAATGCCCAGACCACGATCGGGGAGCACGAGCGCCCGGGTGTCACCGCCGATCAATTCGACGACCAGCATGCCATCGGCCCGCCCACCGCGGATCCGGCTGGTGCGGACCTGGAGCCGGCCCACCTTCACATCGAGCCCATCGGCGACGCTCGAGAGGGTGTCGGCACCGCGGCTGATGACGGGAAACGCTTGTCGCGCCATGATCACGATCCTACCACGCCGGCCCGCCCCGGGGGCGTTGCCCTCCGGGCCGGAACGATGGCCGCTGCGGAAACCCGGGCGCGGCCTGTCCCGCCACACTACACTGGCGGCCGCGCCGGATGCCGGGTCGGATCCCCGGCGGAGGTTTCGCGCAGGTTGCCACCCGTGACCATGCCACCGAGTGAACGGCTGCCTTTCGCCGGCGACTCGGCCGCGCCACTGGCCGTGATCCTCGCGGCCGGCCGTGGCACGCGCATGGGCACCGACCTTCCCAAGGTGCTGTGCGAAGCGGCCGGGAAACCACTCGTCCGCTGGGTCCTCGACGCCTTGGCGGCGGCCGGCATCACGGAGCGGATCGTGGTGGTCGGCCACCGGGCCGCCGACGTGCAGGCGGCGCTTGCCGGAATGCCGGGGGTGTCGTTCGCCGTCCAGCGGCAGCTCCGCGGCACGGGGGATGCCGTCGCCGCAGCCGCGCCTTTGATCCAACAGGCCGGGGGGGCTGCCGGGCGGCCGGTGGTCATCGTCTGTGGCGACTCGCCGATGCTCCGGCCGGAGAGCGTCACCGGGCTGCTCTCCGCCTTCGCCGCCCGCCGTGCGGCCTGCCTGCTGGGGACGGCGTTCGCCGTCGATCCCACCGGTCTGGGGCGGATCGTCCGCACGGCCGACGGGGCGTTCGCCGGCATCGTCGAGGAACGCGACGCGACGGCGGAGCAGCGCGCCATCCGCGAGGTGAACATGAGCACCTACGTGTTCGCCGCCGGGCCGCTCGTCGACGCCGTGGCCCGCCTCGACACCGCCAACGCCGCCGGCGAGTATTACCTCACCGACTGTCCGCGGCTGCTCGCCGCGGCGGGCCTCGTCGTCGATGCGGTATCCTGCCTCGATGCCAGCGAGTCGCTCTCGGTGAACACCCCTGAGCAACTCGCCGCCGTGGCGGCGGCCCTCCGCGCCCGCGGGTCCGCGGCGTCGGACCGGGTCGAGAGCGGGGGTTCCGCGGGGAGATACGCTGGATGAACGACCTGAAGATCTTCAGCGGACCGGCCAATCCCGCGCTCACGCAGGACATCTGCCGGTACCTCAACCTACCGATGGGGAAGATCTCGCTGGGGCGGTTCCCCGACGGCGAGATCTCCTGCAAGATCGACGAAGACGTCCGCGGCCGCGACGTGTTCATCGTCCAGCCCACCTGCCCGCCGGTGAACGAGCACCTCATGGAGCTGCTCGTGATGATCGACAGCTTCAAGCGGGCCAGCTCCTTCCGGCTCACCGCCGTGATCCCCTACTTCGGGTACGCCCGCCAGGATCGCAAGGACTCCGGGCGCGTGCCGATCACCGCCAAGCTGGTGGCCAACCTCATCACGCGCGCCGGCGCCGACCGCGTGCTGGCGATGGATCTCCACGCGGCCCAGATCCAGGGCTTCTTCGACGTGCCCGTGGACCACCTCTACGCAGCCCCGGTGCTCAACAACCATTTCGCTTCGATGGACCTGCCGCGCGACGAGATCGTGGTGGTGAGCGCCGACGAGGGGGGGATCAAGCGCGCCGTGGGCCACGCCAACCGGCTCGGGGCGCCGCTGGCGATCGTCGACAAGCGTCGGCTGTCGGCCGACAC
>RFRL01000173.1 GCA_009924545.1 Planctomycetia bacterium
GGACCCCAGCATGGTGGACCCCAGCATGGTGGACCCCAGGCTCATGGTGGCCTCTGGCATGGCGGCCCCCAGTACGGCGGCCCCCAGGCCGGGATGCAGTTGCTTTTGGGTGGTCCGCCGCAGTTGGGGCCCGGACCGCAGCCCCCTCATGCTCCGCAGGCCGGTGTGGCCGCTGCGGTGATCCAGCCGCGCGTGTTTCGTCTGGACATGCAGGGGCTGGAACTCGAGGTGGAGGGCCGGGAAGGACATCCCGGCCATGAGAAGGCCGCCGGTGGTGAGAAGGCCGCCGCCGAGCAGATGATGCAGCGTATCGAGAAGGTCGAGCGGATGCTCGCCGAGCGGCTCGAGGCCCAGCAGCGGAGCGTCGAGAAGGGGGTCCGCGGCATGGCCGAAGACATGCAACAGGCCCTTGGTGAGCGGTTCCAGGAAGTCCGCCGGGCGATGGAAGAAACCCGCGAACGGCTCGAAGACAGCCGCCGCCGGATGGCCGAGATGGAAGAGCGGATGAGCCGGATGGAGAAGGCGGTCCAGGGGCAGAAGCCGCACGGGAAGTGAGCGTTCACCAGCGGTCGTGTATCCGCTGGGTGGGCAGGTCATCATCAGCCCGTGGACAAGGTCATTTGTCCAGACGAAAACCTCCGGTTTTCACAGGAGCCATGCTGCCGACACCTCATCCATGAGGTGCTTCAGGCTGTTTGTCCACAGCCTGCCATCCGGCGGAGGATGCGATGGACACTGAGCGGCGAGGACGGAAATCGGGCGCGGCGGGGCTGGCCGGCTGGGTGGCCCTCGCCGGCGCCCTCGGGCTGCGGTCGGCCGGCGCGGCCGGACCGATCGATTTCAACCGCGACATCCGCCCGCTCCTCTCCGACCGCTGCTTCACCTGCCACGGTCCCGATGCTGGCCAGCGCCAGGCGGGGCTGCGGCTCGACGACCGAACGTGCGCCACCGCCCCCCTGGCCAGCGGGGCCGCGGCCATCGTGCCGGGAGAACCCGGTGCCAGCGCCCTGGTCGCGCGGATCACGAGTACCGACCCCGACGTGGTGATGCCCCCGCCCCACGTCGCCAAGCCGGTGACGGCGGCCGAGGCGGAGCGGCTCCGGGAGTGGGTCGCGGCGGGCGCGCCCTTTACCGGGCACTGGGCGTTCGAACGCGTGGAGCGACCGGCGCTGCCGGCAGCGGCCGACGACGGTTGGTGCCGGACCCCCGTCGATCGGTTCATCCGTGCGTCGCTGGCGGAGGTGGGGCTCACGCCCAATCCCGAGGCCGATCGCCACACGCTCGCGCGGCGACTGGCCCTCGACCTCACCGGCCTCCCGCCGGAGCCCGATGCGGTGGCGGCGTTCGTCGCCGATCGGGATGAGGGGGCGGTGGAGCGCTACGTCGACACGCTGCTGGCCAGCCCGCACTTCGGCGAACGGATGGCGCTGGAGTGGCTCGATGCCGCGCGCTATGCCGACAGCCACGGCTACCAGACCGACTCCAGCCGCTCCAACTGGCCGTGGCGCGACTGGGTGATCGACGCCTACAACCGCAACCTCCCCTTCGACCGGTTCACCATCGAGCAACTCGCCGGCGACATGCTGCCGGGGGCGACGACCGAGCAGCGCGTGGCGACCGGGTTCAACCGCAATCACCGCATCAACGGCGAGGGCGGGATCATCGCCGAGGAGTGGCGGGTGGAGACGGTGATCGATCGGGTGGAGACCACGGGGCAGACCTGGCTCGGGCTCACGGTGGGCTGTGCCCGGTGCCACGACCACAAATACGACCCGCTCTCGCAGCGCGACTTCTACGCCCTGTTCGCCATCTTCAACAACGTGCCCGAGAACGGCACGATCATGGGGCCGTCCAACCGCCGCGGCGGCAATTCCGACCCCCTGGAGCGCCTCCCGAGCGCCAGCCAGGTGCTCGAACGGCGCCGGATGGAAGAGGATCTCGCCGCCGCCGAGCGGGCGCTGGCCGCCGAGCAGCCGCTGCTGCCGGAGCGGGCCGCTGCCTGGGAGGAGACGGTGCGGTCGGTGCTGGCCGCGGCGGGTGAGGCCTGGATCCCGGTCGATGCCGTCGCCGCGCGTTCGACGGGAGGGGCCACGTTCCGCCGGGCGGACGACGGGACGTGGCACGTCGAGGGCCCCCTCCCGGCCCGTGACACCTACGAGCTCACCCTGCCGACGGCCGCCGCGGCATTCTCCGGCGTGCGCCTCGAGGTCCTTCCCGACCCGGCGCTTGGCGGCGGCGGTGGCTTCGGCCGGGCCGGCAACGGCAACATCGTCGTCACGCACGTGGAGGTGGCGGTCGTGCCGGCCGGCGGCGCCGCGGCGGAACCGGTGCCCCTGGTACGCGCGGAGGCCGACTACGAGCAATCGGGCTGGCCGGCCGCGGAGGTGCTCACGCCGTCGGCCGACCGCGGCTGGGCCATCGACGGCAACGATCCCGAGCGCCGCATGCCGCGGCGCCTGGCGGTGTTCCCCGCGGCACCCGTCGCGGCACCGGCGGGGGCTGCCGTGCGGGTGACGATCCGCCAGGAGGCTTTCGACGGGCATGCGATCGGTCGCTTCCGCCTCGCCCTCACCGCGCTCGACCCCGGCCTCGTCGGTCCGGCCGGCCTGAAGCTGCCAGCGCCGGTGCGGCGGGCGCTGGCGGTGGCCCGCGGGGAGCGCACCGCGGCGGAGCAGGAGGCCGTGGCCGCGTTCCACCGTGACACGATCGACGGCCCGTTCCGCCGGGCGGTGGCGGCCCGCGATGCGGCGCGGAAGGCGCTCGACGAGCTCACCGAGTCGCTGCCCAGCGCCATGGTGATGGTGGAGGGGCCGCGACGGCAGGCCCACCTCCTCACGCGCGGCGAATACGACAAGCCCGCCGAGGTGGTCGACCCGGCTCTCCCCGCATTCCTCGCCGGTCCGCCCGGTGACGGGGTCGTCGATCGGCTGGCACTGGCACGCTGGATCGCCTCGTGTGACAACCCCCTCACCGCCCGCGTGTGGGTCAACCGCCTGTGGGAACGGTTCTTCGGCACGGGGTTGGTGCGGACGAGCGAGAATCTCGGTAGCCAGGCGGAGTACCCCAGTCATCCGGCCCTGCTCGACTGGTTGGCGGTGGAGTTCATGGAGCCCGGCCAGCTCCCGGCGGTCGGCGGCCAGCCGGCCGGCCCCTGGGACATGAAGGCGCTGGTCAAGCTCCTCGTGACCAGCGCCGTCTACCGGCAGTCGGCGGCGGTGACGCCGCAGCACCTCGCGCGCGATCCCGCCAACCGGCTCCTGGCGCGGTTCCCCCGCGTCCGCCTGCCGGGCGAGATCGTCCGCGACCAGGCACTGGCGGCGGCGGGGTTGCTCGTGCCCCGGATCGGCGGGCCGAGCGTGCGCCCCTGGATGCCCGACGGCGTCTGGGACGAGACGAGCAAGTATGGCGACCTGCGCGGCTACGTCGTCGACACCGGGCCCGACCGGTGGCGGCGCGGCATGTACACGATCTGGAAGCGCACCGCCGGTCCGCCGACGATGCTCCTCTTCGACGCCCCCAACCGCGAAACCTGCACCGTACGCCGGGCGCGCACCAACACGCCGCTCCAGGCCCTGGCTCTGCTCAACGAGCCGACCTTCGTCGAGGCGGCCCACGGGCTCGCCCGGCGGATGCTCGCCGACGCCGGCCCCGACCCCGCCGCGCGCATCGACCACGCCTTCCGCCTCGTGCTGGCCCGCCCCGCCGCCGCGGAGGAACTGGCCACGCTCGTCGCCGGCTATGCCGCCGATCGGGCACGCTTCGCCGCCGAGTTCGCCGCCTGTTCGTTGGCGGCGAGCGTGATCCTCAACCTCGACGAATGCGTGATGCGGGAGTGACGCCGATGCCCACCTGCCCCCGTGCCGGCGACGCCCTCCACCGGCGTCTGTTCCTCGGCGGTTCCGCCGGCCTGCTCGGCACCACCGCCCTGGCGGGCCTGATGGCGCGGCCGGCCGCGGGTGACGGCGGCGGCCCCGGTATCCACTTTCCCGCACGGGCCAAACGGGTGATCTCGCTGTTCCAGTCGGGCGCCCCGTCGCAGATGGATCTGTTCGATCCCAAGCCGCAGTTGGCCCGGCGCCGTGGCGAGGACCTGCCCGACTCGGTGCGCCAGGGGCAGCGGCTGACCACGATGACCAGCGGGCAAAAGTCCTTCCCGGTGGCGCCGTCGATCTTCTCCTTCGCCCAGCACGGCGACAGCGGTATGTGGTTCAGCGAGCTCCTCCCGGGGATTGCCCGCCATGCCGATCGCTGGTGCATGATCCGCTCGATGCACACCGAGGCGATCAACCACGATCCGGCGATCACGTTCTTCCAGACCGGTAGCCAGTTGGCGGGGCGACCGAGCATCGGCGCCTGGGCGAGCTACGGCCTGGGCAGCGAGAGCACAGACCTGCCCGCCTACGTGGTCCTCACCAGTTTCGGCAGCGGCCGCAAGGACGACCAGCCCCTCTACGACCGGCTCTGGGGGGCGGGCTTCCTCCCCACGGAGCACCAGGGGGTGCGCTTCCGCAACACCGGCGCCCCGGTGCTGTACCTCGACGATCCCCCGGGCATCGATCGCCCCACGCGGCGCGCGACCCTCGACCGCGTCGCGGCCTTGAACGCGCGCCGCGCCGAACTCCTCGGCGATCCGGAGATCGCCGCACGCACCGGGCAATACGAGATGGCGTTCCGCATGCAGGCGAGCGTTCCCGACCTGGTGCGCCTCGCCGATGAGCCGCGCGACGTGCTCGAGGCCTACGGCCCCGACGTGGCCCGACCGGGGAGCTACGCCTTCAATTGCCTCTTGGCGCGGCGGCTGGCGGAGCGCGGCGTGCGCTTCGTGCAACTGTTCCACATGGGGTGGGACCACCACGGGGGCCTGCCGGCGGCCCTCCGCGGCCAGTGCCGCGACACCGACCGGGCCACCGGCGCCCTCCTCGACGACCTCCAGGAGCGCGGCCTGCTCGACGACACGCTCGTCGTCTGGGGCGGCGAGTTCGGGCGCACCGTCTATTCGCAGGGGGCGATCACCGCCGACAGCTACGGCCGCGACCACCACCCGCGCTGCTTCACGATCCTCATGGCCGGCGCCGGCGTCCGGGGCGGCCTCACCTGGGGCGCGACCGACGACTACAGCTACCAGATCACGACCCCCGACCAGCGACCTCAATGCCACGATCCTCCATCTGCTGGGGATCGACCACACGCGGCTCACCTTCCCCTACCAGGGGCGCGACTTCCGCCTCACCGACGTCCACGGCGCGGTGGTCCGGGGGATCCTGACGTAGCGTGCCCGCCCCGCGGTCGCGGCTCGGCCGGCCGAGCTCTGCCGCGCGTTCGGGCCCGGGAGCCCCGCCACGGGATGGCCGGCGGGAGCGGCGACCAGACTCTTCGCGGAACGACGGCGGTCTCCGGGCAGCGCTCGAGGATCTTCCGATCCCACGAGAGGAGTTTCACGCCGCGCCCCTCGGCGCGCCCGACGAATTGGCTCGCGGAGGCGCTCAACCCGGTCCGTCTGGCGACCGCCAGCACCCGGTCCGGCGGGACTTCGGAGGTGCCCTCCCGCATTCGATTCGCCGCCTGGAGAGAGGTTCGGCCTCTGGCGCCTTAGACTTGTCGGCGAGGTAGCCCATGCGTTCCCCGTCGACATCGTTTCCGTGGCAGGCGGCTGCGCTCCTCTTTGCCGTCGCCCTCGTTGTGGCCACCGCCACGGCCCGGTCCAGTGAGGTGATTGACGCGGCCGCGGAGGCAGTGGCGGGCGACGGCGCGGAGTTCTTCGAGCGCACGGTGCGGCCGCTCCTGGCGGAACGCTGCCTGGAGTGCCATGGAGAGATGCAGGAGGGAGGGCTGCGACTCGACTCGCGGTCCGCCGTCCTCGCCGGGGGCGATTCCGGGCCGGCGGTGGTTCCGGGCGATCCGGCCGCGAGCCTTCTCGTCAGGGCCATCCACTACACCGACCCGGCCTACCAGATGCCCCCGGCGGGCAAGCTCTCCGGAAGGGAACTCTCCGTTTTCGAGGAATGGGTGCGGCGTGGCCTCCCCTGGCCAGGCAGCGACGGCGAGACGGCGCCGGCCCCGGGGCGCGCCGGACATGGCATCACCGCGGCCGATCGCAAGCGCTGGGCCTATTCGCCGGTGGTCAGGCCGGAGATCCCCGCCGCCGCCGCGGGCACCTCCCCCATCGACGCCTTCCTGCGCCGGGATCAGCAGGCCGCCGGCATCACCCCCAACGGTGACGCCTCCCCGCACGAGCTGGTGCGCCGCGCCTGGTTCGACCTCGTCGGCCTGCCACCACCGCTCGAGGAGGTGGATGCCTTCGCGGCATCGCCGACCGATGCGGCCTGGGAGGCGCTCGTCGATCGCCTCCTCGCCCTGCCCGCCTACGGGGAACGGCAGGCACGGCATTGGCTCGACGTGGTCCGCTACGCCCAGACCAACGGCTACGAGCGCGACGACGAGAAGCCTTTCGCCTGGCGCTACCGCGACTGGGTGATCGAGGCTCTCAACGCCGACATGCCCTACGACCAGTTCGTGCGCGAACAGATCGCCGGCGATCTCCTCGAGCCGCGCGCCGACTCGGGGTTGATCGCCTCCGGGTTCTGGCACCTCGGCACCTGGGACGACGAACCGGACGACGCCCGGCTGGCCCGGTTCGACGAGCTCGACGACAGCCTCGCCACGATCGGCCAGGCGTTCCTCGGCTCGACCATCGGCTGTGCCCGGTGCCACGACCACAAGTTCGATCCCTTCTCGCAGGCCGACTATTACGGGCTCGTGGGTCTCGTGCAGGGGGTGCGGCGCTCCGAGAAGGTGGCCCTGCCACCGCGGCCGGAGGCGGCGCAGTTCGTGGCGCTGACGGCGGCGGGGGAGTGGGCGCTGGCGGCGCGGGAGGCGGAGGGAGCCACCGAGGCACCCCGGATCCTCGTCCGGGGAAACCCCGCCACCCCCGGGGCGGCGGTGGCTCCGGGCGTGCCGGAGGTGTTCCGGGACCGCGTGCCGACGGCGCCGGGGCTGACCGGGAGACGCTGGCTCGCCGAGTGGATCGCCAGCCCGGCGCATCCGCTCACGGCCCGGGTCGCCGCCAACCGGATCTGGCAACGGCACTTCGGCCGCGGCCTCGTCGCCAGCCCGAATGATTTCGGGGCCGCTGGCGTGCCCGCCACCCACCCGGACCTGCTCGACTGGCTGGCTGCGGAACTGGTCGACTCCGGGTGGAGCCGGAAGCGGCTCCACCGCACCATGATGCTGTCGCGTGCCTACCGGGCCAGCTCCCGGGCGGATCGTCCCGAGTGCATCGCCGCCGACGAAGCCAACCATCTCCTCTGGCGGCAGAACCGGCGGCGCCTCGAGGCGGAGGCGATCCGGGACGGCATGCTCGCCGTCTCCGGGGCGCTGCGATCGACCGGCGGGGGGCGCGGGTTCTTCATGACGGTCGGCCCCGACTCCCTCGCCGGCCAGTCCCGGCCCGGCCTCGGATGGGAGATCTCGTCGCCCGACGAGCAACGGCGCCGCAGCATCTACTCCTTCGTGAAGCGGACGCTCCTCGTGCCGGAGCTCGAGGCCCTCGACTACACCAACACCACCAGTCCCGTCGGGGAACGGTCCGTGACCACCGTCGCCCCGCAGGCCCTCCTCATGCTCAACGGCGATTTCGCCCGCGGCCAGGCCGGACTGCTCGCCGCGCGGGTGACGGCCGACCTCGGTGCTGCAGGGGCCGACCCGGCGGACGACGATGCGTTCGTGCGCCGGCTCTTCGAGCGCGCCCTGTCGCGCCGGCCGACGTCTGCCGAGACGGCCTTCGCCACCTCCCACCTCGCCCGGCAGGTCGCGGCCTGGAGCCGGCTCGACGACCCGATCGTCTTCCGTCCGCTCGTGCCGCGGGCCCTGCAGGAAGGCTACCGCGGCCGGCTCGCGCCGGAGCAGATCCTCGAGGTCGATCCCGCCGCCGGGTGGCGGATCGGCGGAGGCGTGTGGGGGGGGAGCTACGAGGGGATCGTCAACGCCGATCCCGCCGCCGGCCCGTTCGCCCTGTTCACCGGCTTGACGCCGACCGCGGACGGCACCCCCGCGCCAGGATTCGTCGACGGGGTCGTCGAGGCCGAACTGTTCATCCGCGATGCCGCCGATGTCGTGGCGCTGGTGATCCGTGGCGTTCCCACCGGTGCGCCACAGGCGGAACGGGCCACCGGCTACGAACTGGCGGTGGTTCCCCGGGCCGGCACCGTCGAACTCCGCCGTGTCGCCGCCGACGGGGTGACGGTGCTCGTGTCGCGACCGACCGAGCTGCGGACCGACGCCTGGAACCGGCTGCGGTTGGAGGTCGCCGCCGGCCGCCTCGCAGGCTGGCTGACTACCGTGCCGACCGAGGACGGGGTGCCC
>RFRL01000174.1 GCA_009924545.1 Planctomycetia bacterium
CGCCGAAGGGGCCCCGGCCCCCCACGGGATAAACACTGGCCCGCAGGGCCTGGATCAGGCCCTGCTGCTGCGCCCTGGTGAGATCGGCCCAGCGGCGCTCCGGCTCCACCCCCTGCTGCTGCAACAGGTGCTGCCACAGGCGGCGGCTGAGTTCGGGCCAGGGGCGAACGTTGCTGAGCTGGCGCCGGGCCTGTTCGCTCCGGCAGCTCGCAAACAGGGCCTCCAGCTCAGCCAGAGAGCGGCCACCGCTCCAGTCGAGGCTGAGGCGGCCCCGATAACCGCAGGCATGGAGGGCCCGGGCGGCGAAGGCGGTGAGCCGAAGGGTGGCCGGACCGCTCAGGCCCCAATGGGTGATCAGCACGGCACCCTGCTGGCGGAAACGGCTGGGGGTACCGGGAGGAGCATCCTGCGGCAGGGCGAGCTCCAACTCCAGGCCCACCGGATCCATCGCCACCCCGGCCAGGGCCAGCAGCGGATTGGGCTTGAAGGCCAGGGTGAACAGGGAGGGCAGCGGCGGCACCAGGGCATGGCCCAGGCCCTGCACCAACCGACGACCCGTGGGGTGGCTGCCGGTGGCCAGCACGAGGCGCTGGCAACGGATCTCCGCCGGGGCGGCCGCCCTGGCATCGCCCGCCTGACGCGGCACCAGGGCGAAGCCCCCCTCCGGCAACTCCATGGCCCCCTGGAGAGCCACGCCCTTCCGCAGCACCACACCAGCCCGGCTGGCAGCCTGCTGCAGGCAGTGAATCACGGAGGCGGAACGGTTGCTGCTCGGGAAGAGGCGGCCATCGGCTTCCTCCACCAGCTCCAGGCCATGGTCGTGAAACCAGGCGACGGCGTCGCCGCTGGCAAAGCGGCTGAACGGGCCCATCAGGGCCTTGCCACCCCGGGGGTAGTAGCCCACCAGGGCGCGGGGATCCCAGCAGGCGTGGGTCACGTTGCAGCGGCCGCCACCACTGATCAGCACCTTGCCGAGGGGTGCCGGGGTGCTCTCCAGCAGCAGCACCCGCTGGGCACCGGCTTCGGCGGCCGCGCCCTCTGCCTGGCGGTCGAGGAACCCCCGCCGGCGCCCTGTGACGTGGCGGTGTGGGTGCGGCTCGACGACGAAGCGGGGGCGGCGGGGCTGGTGCTGGCGGCCGACGGCCGCGATCGGCACTACGGTTTCTACCCCTCGGCCGGCCGGCTGCGCCTCACGCGCTTCGACGGCCCCGACGTCACCAACTGGAACATCCTCCGCGAACAAGCCTCGCCGCACTACCGGCCGGGGGAGTGGAATCACCTCCGCGTGCGGCGCGACGAGGGGCGGCTCACCTGCTTCGTCAACGACGTGGAGCTGTTCGCCGTGGACGATGCCGGCCTGATCGGCGGGCGTGTCGGGCTGGCGGCGTTTCGCGGCACTGCGGCACGCTTTCGCGGGTTCGCCGTGGGGCGCGACCTGCCACCGGCCCGGCCGCCAGCCGCCGCCCTCGCCGAGATCGCCACGCGCGCCGGGCCGCCACCGGCCGACGGACTGGCCGACGACGACACGGTCGCCCGGCTCCTCGCGCCGGGGAGCGATCCGGAGGCGCTCCACACCCGGGCCGAGGACCTGCGCCGCGAGGCGGCGTGGCTGGAGAAGTTGGCCGCGCGCGTGGAGGAGCGGCGCACGATCGCGGAGCTGGTGCGGGCCGCCGTCCGCGAGGACGGGGAGATCGACCTGTTCCGGGCGGCGCTGCTCGTGGCCCGGCTCGACGACCCGGCACTCGACGTCGAGGCGTCGGTACGGCAACTGGAGCGGCTCGCCCGCACCATCGACGCCACCCTTCCCGCCGGGGCCGACGAAGCGGCACGGCGCGCGGCCCTCGACCGCACGCTGTTCGCCGAGCTCGGTTTCCACGGCAGCCGCGGCGACTACTACAACCGCGCCAACAGCTACGTCAGCGAGGTCCTCGACGACCGCGAGGGGATCCCCATCACCCTGGCGGTGGTCTACATGGAGTTGGCCCGCCGTCTCGGCCTGCGCATGGATGGGGTGGGCCTGCCGGGGCACTTCCTCGTGCAATACTCCCCCGCCGTCGGACCTCCGGTGTGGATCGACACCTTCGACGGTGGCAAGGAATTGTCACGCGACGGCGTGGCGCGCCTCCTCCGCGACGTGGCCGACCTCGACCTCACCGACGAGCACCTGGCGGTGGTGGGGCCGCGGGCGATCCTCGTGCGCATGCTCGGCAACCTCGTCGGCATCGCCAGCCGCGAGGAGCGCCCCGAGGCGCTCTTGCGGTATCTCGACGCGTCCCTGGCCCTCGAGCCGGAGACGGTCGTGTCGCGCGTCCGGCGGATGATCGTGGCGGCCCAGGTGAACCGCGACGACACCGCCCGCGCCGACGCCGAGTGGCTCCTGGAGAACGCCCCCGAGGGGGTCGACCTCGACAAGGTCCGCGAGCTCGTCACGGCGCTGGAGGAGCGGAGGGGCCGTTAGAAGTCCGTGTCCACTCACGCTCCGCGTTTCGCGGGAGCGACGCCCCCGGCTCCTCAACTGTTTCCCGGATCATGCCCCGGGCAGCAGCCGGCAGACCTCGTCGGCGGCACGGCCGATGCCGTCGGCCCCCGCGAGGCGACGGGCCGCATCAGCGCACCGCGTGGCGACCGCCGGGTCACCGAGCAAGCGTCCGAGCCGCTCTGCCAGGGCCGGCCCGCGGAACTGCCGCGGCAAGAGCCCGGCCCCCACGCCGAGCCGCTCGACACGGTGCAGGTTGTCGAACTGGTCGAATCCCAGCGGCATGATCACCTGCGGGATACCGGCCGCGAGGGCCTGCGACGCGGAGCCGATGCCGCCGTGGTGGACCAGCGCCGCCGCCCGGGGCAGGAGCCAGCGAAAGGGGAGGAAATCGGCGTGGCGGACGTGCGCGGGGAGCGCCCCGGGCACCTGCTCGGGAAAGCGCGAGAGCAACAGCCCGCGGCGGCCGAGGATGCCGCACGCCGCGACGGCGGCGGCGAAGAACCCGTGGCCGAAGACGTTGGCCGAGCCGGGGGTGAAGACGATCGGCGGCGCACCCGACGCGATCCAGGCCGCAGGTGCCGACTCCGGCACGCTCACCCCCTCCTCGCTGTAGAGCGGGAACCCCACGAGGCGCGTCTGCGGCGGCCAGTCGGGCTGCGGCGGCGCGAACCAGTCGGGGAACATCCCCAGCACGCGGCCCGGGGCGTGCCACCAGTCGCGGAGGATGCCGCGGACCGGGGGCAGCCCGTGGCGGGCGCGGTAGGGGTTGAGCCAGGGGCCGACCGCGGGGTCGGCGAGGAACCGGTCGATCACCTCCCACTGCCAGCGCCGCCACCAGCGCGGCCCGCAGTGCGTCCAGCCGGCCGGCAACCGGGCTCCCTCGTGCACGCTGCGGAACAGCGCCGGCGAGAGATGGACCGTGACCAGCGGGATGCCGTGTGTCTCCTCCGCCACGCGGGCCCCGAAGGCGAGGCTCGACGCGACGACGAGGGTCTTGCCCGGGTCGTGGTGGGCGAGAAGCGCCGCGTGCAATCCCTCGAGCAGCGGCCGCCCCATCTTCTCGAGGACCACCTTCGTGCCGCGGAGACGGTCCCAGATCACCGGGTCGGCGATGGCACTCCGGAAGTCGAGCTCCGGGAGCGGATCGACGAACTGCAGGCCGGCCGCCTCCGCCAGGCCCCGGAAGTAGCCGGCCGCCATCAGCGTCACCCGGCAGCCGCGCCGGCACAGTTCCCGGCCGAGGCCCACGAAGGGATGGACGTCGCCGGCACTGCCGACGGCGCAGAGGATGACCAGCGGTGCGGTGGGGGCGTGGGGCATCTGCGCCAGCGGCCGGAGGGAGCACGGGGCACGCCACGACAGGATAGGTGGTGCCGTGGTTGCTGGCGGGGTGCCGGACGGACGGGCCGCGCCACCGGTCCCGCCGGAGGTGTTTTTTGCAGCCAACCACTATGCTCTTGGCGTGCGCGGTCGACTGGTCCGGTGGTGACCGGTCCGGGGCACGTGACCTTGCGGGGAGCCAGTCGGGAAGAACCATGATGACCACGAAACGGGCGGCGCTTGTGCTGGGGCTGGTGTGTGCGTTGGCCGCGGCGCGGCCGGCCACGGCGGGGGGCATCTGGATCGGCGGGTACGGTCCACCGGTGGTGGGTCCGGTGCCGTTCGGTCTGGCGGGTGCGGGATTCGTCGGCGGCTTCGTGCCGGTGGCGCCGGTGGTGGTGGCCCGGCCGGTGGTGCCGGTGATCACGCCGGTGGCCTACTACGCCCCCGCACCGGTGATCGTCGCCTCACCCGCGCCGGTGATCGTCGCCCCCAGCCGCCACACCTGGCGGCATGCCAACCGCGTCTACCGGCGGAACGTCCTGTGGGGCTGGTGACCAGCACCGCCCCACGACCGCCGTGATGTCACGGCAACACCTCGCCCACGCCACCGGTCTCCACGCCCACCGTCGCAGGGAGCACGGAAAACCGCACACGGACCACGGGATGCGTGGTGTAGAGGCGGTGCCGCGTGCCGTCGAACACAAGCGTGGCACTGGAGGCGGAGGGCAGCGTCTCGTCGACCGGGAGTAGCGGGTTCCCGCCCCACTTCCGCCAGTGGACGAGGTCGTCGCTCATCGCCAGACAGGTGCACCAGCGTCCCTGACCACCCATGGCACTGGCGTGGTAGAGGGCGTAGTAGCGGCCACGGAAGCGGAAGATCTGATTGAAGGCCACCGCCCGGGCATCGAACGGCTCCGGTCCGCAGGTCAACACCGGCTCGTCGCGGACGTTGGTCCAGGTGACCAGGTCGCGCGACGTCGCCAACCAAATGCCCAGATCCTGCCGCTCGTAGAACAGGTGCCACACGCCGCGCTCCAGCCACACGGCGGGTGTGCCCCGCGGGCCGGCGCTGATCGGACGGCCGTCGGTGAGGCGGATGTCGAGAGCCCCGCGCGGCTGCCACCCGATGCCGTCGGCCGACGTCCACCGGCAGGCGATGTCGTCGTCCCCTTCGGCGAATAGTTGGTACACGCCGGCGGTGGGCCGGATCAGGCACACGTCTTCGATCCATGCCTCGGCCACCTGCGGCCCCGGGGCGCTCCGTGTCCAATTGAGGCCGTCGGGACTGGTGGCATGCCCCAGCCGGCAGCGACCGCGCGGGCCGGCGGGATCGGGCCGGGGGGCGACCCCCGTGTACCACATCCGCCACCGGTCCCCTTCGCGGCGGATCCAGCCCCGCTCGCGGACCTCGTGATCCCAGCCGCCGTCGCCGCGCCCGGTGAACAGCGGCAGGCGCGACACCGGGCCGAAGTCGACCAGTTCGGCCGGTACGCCGTCGGTCTCGCCGGTCTGCGCCCGCTCCACCGGCGCCGCGGTCGGGAGCGCCTGCGCCCGGACCGTCGCCGTGCCGGGGAGTGCCGCCACGAGGGAGAGCACTGCGAGCGCACGGGCACGGAAGCTCGGAACGGGGCGGGTGGCGGGCATGCGACGATGATACCGCCCCGCGGACACGCCACACCGTATCATCTTCACGGGCAAGCCCACGCGTTCGCCGTCGCGGCGCGGCAGCGCCGCCGGCAGCGAACCGTGCCGGTGTCCAACCCTGGCCATCCGATGCCCAGTCCCGTCCCCACACGGCGAAGCCTGTCGCGGCAGTTGGTGCTGCCGGTGGTGGGGCTCGTACTGGCGGCGGTGCTGGCCAACGTCGTCTGCTCCGCGTGGCTGGCGGCGCGGCGGTCGGCGGCGGCGGCCGAGCGTCTCGCCGCACAGGTGGCCGCCGCTCTGGTGGCATCACGCGTGCCACCGACGGCGGCGGTGCTCGACACGCTCGACCGCCTCACCGGCTGCCGGTTCCTGACCCTCGATCCCGGCAGCGGCCGGCCCTCCGGCGGGACGCTATCGCGCGACGATGCCCGGGCCTTCACGGTCGCCGATCGGACCACCGGCCGGGTGCTGCTCCCCAGCGGACCATACCGCCTGGGGACCGTGTCCACCGAGGGCCGACCGGAGACACTCGTGGTCCTGGCACCGATCCGATCGCTGCCGGTCGCGACGCTGGAGGCGGTGGCCCCGACGCTGGCTGTGGCGGCGGCCACGCTCTTGGTCCTCGTGCCGCTCGGTCTTTCGGCCACGCGGGGGCTCGCCGCGCGCATCGCCGGCATCGAGGAGCATGTCGCCCGACTCGCCGCCGGGGCGTTCGGGCCGGGCCCTGTAGCCGCGGCACCCGGCCCGACGGACGACGGTGGCGACGAGATCGACCGGCTCACCGGCGGCGTGAACCGTCTCGCCGGCGCCCTCGCCGGAGCGCGGCAGAGCCTGGTCGCCGGGGAACGGCAGCGCCTCCTCGGCCAACTCGCCGCCGGCTTCGCCCACGAGCTCCGCAACGCCATCACCGGCAGCCGGCTGGCGATCGACCTCCACCGGCGCCGCTGCCCCGGCACCGACACGAGCCTCGCCGTGGCGGTACGGCAGCTCGACATCGTGGAGGAGGAGGTGCGCGGGCTGCTGGCGTTGGGCCGGCCCGGAGAGGCGGCGGAGGTGCGGCTGGCGGTCGATCCGCTGCTGGCCGAGGTCCGCGACCTGACTCAGGCGCGCTGCGAACATGCCGGCGTCCACCTGACATGCGCCGCTCCCTCCGGCTTCACCATCCACGGCCGCCGCGAGCCGCTCCGGGCGGCGCTGGTGAACCTCGCCCTCAACGCCATCGATGCCGCCGGACCGGGGGGCTGGGTGCGCCTCGGGGCCGCGGCGGTGGACGGTGGCATCAGCCTCGCCGTCGAGGATTCGGGAGCCGGCCCGCCGGCGGAACTGGCGGCCACGCTCCACGAGCCGTTCGTCACCGGCAAGCCGGAAGGGGTGGGGCTGGGCCTGGCCGTGGCCAGTGCCGTGGCTGGCGAGCACGGCGGCCGGCTGGCCTGGGAACACACCGCGGGGCGGACCCGGTTCGCGATCCTCGTGCCGGCCGCGCGGGTCGTCCCGGCATCCGTCCCCTTGCCTTCGGGGAGCATGCCGTGAGCAGGATCCTCGTGGTCGACGACGAACCAGCCATCGGCTGGAGCCTGCGCGAGGTGCTCCGCGACGCCGGGCACGACGTGGAGGTGGTGGCCAACCTGCCGGCCGCCGTGGCCGCCTGCCGCCACACCCCACCCGACCTGATCCTGCTCGACGTGCGCCTCCAGGGGCGCGACGGCATCACCGCCATCCCCGACCTGCTCGGGCTCGCGCCACGCGCCCGGATCGTCGTCATGACCGCCTTCGGCGACCTGGAGACGGCGGTCCGGGCGGTCCAGGCCGGGGCGCGCGAATACCTCGTCAAACCGTTCGACCTGGAGAACGTGTCGGCGGTCGTGGCGCGGATGCTCGACACCGCACCGGTGGTGGAGGCGCCGGGGACGGCAGCCGCCGCCGCGGGGCTCGTGGGCCGCTCGCCGGCGATGCAGACCGTCTTCAAACGGATCGCCCTGGTCGCCGCCGGCGACCTCCCGGTGCTGCTCACCGGCCCCACCGGCACCGGCAAGGAGCTCGCCGCCCGCGCGATCCATGCCCACGGGCCGCGGCGCCACGGGCCCCTGGTCACCGCCAACCTCGCCGCGCTCACCGCGGGGCTGGTGGAGAGCGAGCTCTTCGGGCACGTCCGCGGCGCCTTCACCGGAGCCCACGCCGACCACGAGGGTCTGTTCGCCCGCGGTCACCAGGGCACCGTGTTCCTCGACGAGATCGGCGACGCGCCGGCGGAGGTCCAGGCGCGTTTGCTGCGCGTGCTGGAGAGCAGCGAGATCCTCCCCGTCGGGGGCACGGCCGTGCAGCGGGTCGATGTCCGCGTCATCGCCGCCACCAATCGCGATCTCGCCGCCGACCAGCGCACCGGGCGGTTTCGCACCGACCTTTACCACCGGCTCCGGGTGTTCCCCATCGAGATGCCGGCGCTCGCCGAGCGCCTCGACGACCTGCCGCTGCTGGTGGCCCACTTCCTCGCCGGCCGCCAGCCGGCGGCGCAGGTGACCGAGGCCTTCCTCGCGGCGCTGCTCGCCCGACCGTGGCCGGGCAACGTCCGCGAACTGCGCCATGCCGTGGAGCACGCGGCGGTGGTCTCCCGGGGAGGCGCGTTGCTCCCCGGGCACCTTCCCTCACCCACCGGCGACCACACGCCTGCCGGCGGCGGCAGTGGCGTCGATGCGGCGATCCGCGCATGGGTGGCAGCCACGCTCGCCGACCCGGCCACGGGTGACGATCTCCATGCCCGGCTGCTGGCGATCGTGGAGCCGGCCCTCGCCCGCGAGGTCCTCACCCATGAAGGGGGTAACCTCACCGCCGCCGCCCGCCGGCTCGGCCTCGACCGGGCCACGCTCCGCAGCCGGCTGG
>RFRL01000175.1 GCA_009924545.1 Planctomycetia bacterium
GCATGGTCAACCGTAACCTCATCCGCGAACTGGAGATCGGCGACGAACTGGAGCAGGAAGTCGATCTCGCGATGTCGGGTACCGACGATGCGGAGTTCGCCGGTGGGGGCGCTTCGCTGGCGGTCAATTCAGTGCTCGAGGGGAAGGTGCTGCGGGTCGACGACGAGTTCGTACTCGTCGACGTGGGCTACAAGAGCGAGGGCTACATCCCGCGCAACGAGTGGGACGACTCGGAACCGCCGCCGCAGATCGGCGACGCGGTCAAGGTGCTCCTCGAGGAGTTCGAGGACGGGTCGCTGGAGGAGCAGCGCGGCCTGATCACCCTCTCCAAGCGGAAGGCGCGGCGGATCGAGGACTGGCTCCGGGTGATGGAGAGCGTCAAGGAGAACGACGTCGTCACCGGGTACGTCACCAGGAAGATCAAGGGAGGCCTCCTCGTCGACATCTCGGGTGTCAACGTCTTCCTCCCCGCCAGCCAGGTCGACATCCGGCGTCCGGCCGACATCGGCGACTACTGCGGCCGGTGCATCCAGTGCCTGGTACTGAAGATCGACGAGTCGCGGCGCAACATCGTCGTGTCGCGGCGCGCCCTCATCGAGCAGGAGCGGGCCGAGCGCAAGAAGCAGTTGATGGAGACGCTCGAGGTGGGCCAGATCCGCCGCGGGATCGTCAAGAACATCGCCGACTTCGGTGCCTTCGTCGATCTGGGTGGCATCGACGGCCTGCTCCACATCACCGACATGAGCTGGGGCCGGATCGGGCATCCCAGTGAGATGGTGTCCATCGACCAGGAGATCGAGGTCCAGGTCCTGCACATCGACCGCGAGCGCGAGAAGATCGCCCTGGGGATGAAGCAGCGCACGGCCAGCCCGTGGGCGAAGGTCGCCGACAAGTATCCGGTGGGCACGGTGTGCAAGGGCACGGTGGTCAACGTGATGAGCTACGGCGCGTTCGTGAAGCTCGAGGATGGTGTCGAGGGCTTGGTGCACATCAGCGAGATGAGTTGGACCAAGCGGGTGAGCCACCCCAGCGAGCTGGTCAAGCCGGGGGACGAGGTCGAGGTGGTGGTCCTGGCCATCAACAAGGAGAAGCAGGAAATCTCCCTGGGGATGAAGCAGACGCAGCAGAACCCCTGGGAGAAGGTGGCCGCCGACTACCCGCCGGGCGCGGTGGTCAAGGGAGTCGTGCGGAACCTCACCAACTACGGCGCGTTCATCGAGATCGACGACGGCATCGACGGCCTCCTCCACGTCACCGACATGTCGTGGACCCGGAAGGTGACCCACCCCAGCGAGATGGTGGAGAAGGGGCAGGAGGTCGAGTGCAAGGTGCTGTCTGTCGACCAGCAACGGCGCCGGATCGCCCTCGGCCTGAAGCAGATGCACGACGATCCCTGGACGACGGACATCCCCCACCGCTACAAGCCGGGCGACGTGGTCAAGGGCACGGTCACCAAGATCACCAACTTTGGCGTGTTCGTTGGCTTGGAGGACGGGCTCGAAGGCCTCCTCCACATCTCCGAGTTGTCGGACGACAAGGTCGAGAACGCCGACGAGGTGGTGAAGGTTGGCGATGCGATCGACGTGAAGATCCTCCGCGTCGACACCGACGACCGGAAGATCGGTCTGTCGCGGAAGCGCGTGGGCTGGTCGCGGGAGCGCGAGGCCCGCGAGGGCGAGGCGGAGTTCTGAAGCGGGCTAGCGTTACCTTCAGTCAGCGGGCTGGCGCGGTCAGCGGCCTCGCGCGAGGCTCACCGCCAACACCGGACCGATTCGCTCCGGGCTCCAGCCCTCCGGTTGCCGGTGCACCCCGTGGACCGGCAGTCGCGCGAGGTTCCCGCCACGGGAAATGGTGCCCTCCGGGAGCCGCACCCGGCGGGGTGGGAGTGGCGAGCCGTCGTCGCTGCCGGTGCCGGCGTGGCGATACTCGAGCGCCTCGCCGGTGACCGGATCGATCACGTCGAGCGCGATCACCTCGACGGTGCGGAGCGGGTCACGGCGCGAGCCATGGCCGATCCAGACCAACACCCGCGTGCCCGGCGCCAGGTCGGCGAGACGGATGGAGACCGGGCCGTCGGCCGGGGGAGGGCCGATCGGCCGGCTCACCGGAGCGTCGGGTCCGGTGGTGGCTGGAGTCGATGGATCGAGGGGCAGCGGCAGCGCGACTCCGGCCGCCGGCAATCGTGATGCAGCAGCGGATGTGACCGGAGCGACCGCAGGCTCGGGCGCAGCGCCGTGTGCGCCGGGGGCCGGCGCGAGGCCCGGGACGTGCGTCGAATTCATCAGACGCGCCGCCGTGCGGAGAAGACGGGCCGCATCACCAGTGCAGACGAAGCCCGCCGCGAGGACCGCCAGCAAGCAGCATCTGGCCAGGAACGACTGCATCGTATTCTCTCGAACAGGCGGGCGCGGGCGGCGTCCGGCCCGCCTGCAACCATACCCCCGGGCGCCGGTCCGGGCCGGCGTGGCCCGCGTGACGGACCACGACCGGGACACGGCCCGGGCGGGTCGTGCGGGCTGCGCCTGCCGGCGCGGTGGGTGACGCCCGAGGGCCGTCTGCCGTCACGGTGCGACCCTGGCCGACCGACGGTCAGGCCAGGGTCGCCAGAGCCTCCAGCACCTCGTCGGCATGGCCGTCGGGCTTCACCTTGGTGAACACCGCGGCCACGCGCCCGGCGGCGTCGATGATGAAGGTGCTGCGGGCGATCCCCATGAAGGTCCGGCCGTAGAGGCTCTTCTCCCGCCACGCGCCGAACCGGTCGGCCACGGCATGGTCCTCGTCGGCGAGGAGCGTGAACGGCAGCTTGTACTTGGCACGGAATCGGGCATGGCTGGCGGGGCCATCCGCGCTGATCCCCAGCACGACCGCCCGGTGCCGACCGAGCCGGGGCATCGCGTCGCGGAAGCCACAGGCTTCGACCGTACACCCGGGGGTGTCGTCCTTGGGGTAGAAATAGATCACAACTGGTTTGCCCCGCAGTGACGCCAGCGACAGGCTCCCCCCGTCGTGGGTGGGGAGTGTGAAGTCGGGGGCGGGCGCTCCCACCGCCAGCCACCCCTGATCGGGCGTGGCCTTGGCGGCTGCTACCCGCTTGGGAGCTGCCGACGCCCGCGTTTTGCCCTTCGTCGCGGCGGCGGGGCGAGTCGGAGGGGAAGGCCGGGTGGTGGCCGGTTTGGTGGTGCGGGCCGATGTGCCGGCTGGTTTCACGGCGGGTGGTTTCGCCGTCGGCTTGGCGGCGGCTGTCGTGCGGCGGGCTTTCTTGGCCATCGGATGAATTCCCATGCGTGACGATCGATCGCCTGACCACCGCCGGCGTTGTAGCGATCCGGGCGCGGGCCGACCAGTCGCCACCGACGCCTGCGCAGCATTGCTCACTCCGCCGGGGCGCGGCGCCCTGGCGGTGGTGGGTGTGTCCGGGGCCGACGCCACCGCCCTGCTCGACCGGTTGTTCCGGCCCCATCGCGCGCCACCGGCCGTGGGAACGGCGGTCGTGGGGCGGTGGGTCGAGGTGAAGCCGGGCACCGTCGGCGAGGAAGTGGTCGTCACGACCGATCGCCAGGGGGCCAGGATGGTGCACGAGATTCACTGCCACGGGGGAGAGGCCGCCCCGGGGCACCTCCTGGCCGGCCTGGCGGCCGCCGGGGCGACGGTGGTCGACTGGCGGGAGTGGCTCGCGCGCCTGGGAGCGACGGCGGTGGAGATCGAGGCCCGCGAGGCACTCTGTCGGGTGGGAGGGCCGAAGGCAGCGGCGATCCTCGGCAGGCAACTGGCCGGGGCCCTCGACGGGGCGCTTGACGAGCTGCGCCGCTGCGCCGAGGCCGACCCCGCTGAAGCGCGCCGGCGCGCGGAGCGGCTCCGGGCCGCGGCGGCGATCGGGCTGCGCTTCGAGCGGCCCTGGCGCGTGGTCCTCGCCGGCCCGGTCAACGCCGGCAAGAGCAGCCTGGCCAACGCCCTGGCAGGGCATGAACGAAGTCTCGTCTCGCCGGAGGCGGGAACCACCCGGGATCTGCTCGTCGCGCGGCTGGTGCTCCACGGCTGGGAGCTGGAGCTCGTCGACACCGCCGGACTCCGGCCGGCCGGAACGCCGACGAGTCCCACCGAGGCGGCAGGGATCGCGGTGGCCCACGGTGCGCTGGCTGGTGCCGACCTCGTGCTCCGCGTCCATGTCGCGCGTGATCCCTCCCCGCCCCTGGCCGGAGGCGGGGAGATTCTCGTCCTCTCCCAGGCCGATGCCGGTGCGGGCGAGGTGCCTCCCGGGGCGGTGCTCACCTCGGCCGCCACTGGCGCCGGCATCGAGGAGCTCGCCGCGATGATCGTCAACCGGCTGGTGCCCGAGGAACGGGGCGATCCCGCACTGCTCGCCGGTCCTGTGCCCTTCACGCCGCGGCAGATCGCCGAAATCGAGGCGATCCTGGCGTCGTCGCCCCGGTGACACCGCGGCCACTTGTCGCGGTGCCGCCGAGCCATCGCGTCAGGGGGCATCGCGTCAGTAACGCGGCACAGACGGGTCGACTTGCCCGCTCCAGGCGTCGATGCCCCCCGCCATGCTCATGGCACGGCCGAAGCCCTGATCGCGAAGCCACTGAGCCACGCGCAGGCTCCGCATCCCGTGGTGGCAGTGGACCACGATGCGCTGGTCGCGGAATGCGTCGAGCTCGCCGATTCTCCCGGGAATTTCCTGCATCGGGATCAGCACCGCACCATCGATCCGGGCGCGGGCGTGTTCCTCGGGGGTGCGACAGTCGAGGAAAAACGGTCGCGAATCCGCCGGCTTGCGGAGCAGGTCAGCGGCGGTGGTGACATCGATTTCGAGAGGGACGTCGTCGGGTCGGGGGAGTGTCATCCGTCGTCTCTCTTGCGGGCCGATCAGGCCTGTGAACAAACAAAGCGGCCGGGGAGGTTCGCTCCCCGGCCGCCACTGCGTTTCAGTTTTCGATGATTCAGCTTTTGATGTTTCCGCATTCACTCACAGGATGCCGCCATCGGAGCTGCCACCGCTGGTATTCCCGCTGGTGCTTCCAGTGCAGCGTGATCACGGCTCGGTGACATTCTCGCCGGAGTCGCGGCTGATCAACGAGTAGTACACACCCGGATCGATGTCCGACGAGAGCGTCTTCACCGAACCGTCGACATAGGTGTGCATCACGAGACCACCCGAGTGGGCGCTGGACGGGCCCCATGCGGAGTTGCCCAGCGGGAACCGCGCAGTGTATCCCGTGTTCGCCTGCCCGACGCGAGTGGTGTACTGAGCCGTCGGGCCATACTGCAGGGCGCAGGTGGCGCCGGTCGTGGTCCACACCCCGTTGGTGCCGAGAACCGGAACCGCGGTCGAGTCACCCGACACACCCGTCACATACGCCGCGCACCCGTCGATCCATGCCGAGTTCCCGTTCTCCTGCGACTCGGCGATCATGATCGTCTTCGAGGTGCCGTCACGGTGGGCGGCCATGTTGAGACCGAAGTAGGGCAGATTGTCGGTCGCCTCGGTCACGACCTTCGGGCCACGGAACGGGATCGCTCCGTTGTCGCCGACGGTCGAGTTTTCCTCACGCTCACAAACGCCGGCCATCGCCTTGTAGTTGGTGATCGCGACGTTCGAAAGACCGCCCAGGCCGGTCAACAGCGAACGGTAGGCGCTCGCGGTCGAGATCTGAGCCGTGGGCTGCCCAGGGAAGCTCGGGCAGAGGAGGCCGGGCAGCTGCGTCTGATACGCCAGGCCACTGGCACCGGCGAGCGTGTAGACGTTGTTGGAACCACCAGTGGTATTGAGCCGAGCGAACCTATTGGAATTCGCGGCCAACGTGTTGTAGAGGTTCGCCTCTTCCATGTAGGGCAGAACATGGACGATCCAGCTGAACCCGGTGACACCCGAGTTGGAGAGGGCGATGGCCGTGCTCGGCATCCGGTCGATGGCGGCCGGGAACGCCTTGCGGGAATCGTGGTGATTTTGCATCGCCAAGCCGAGTTGCTTGTTCTTGTTGCTGCAGTTGCTGCGATTGGCCGCCTCGCGGGCAGCCTGGACGGCCGGCAGAAGCAGGCCCACAAGCGTACCGATGATGGCGATCACAACCAGCAACTCGACCAGCGTGAAACCACGCTTCAAGCGGCTGGAAACCATTCCGTGAGTCATGAAACACCTCCGTAAGTGACGGGCGAAAAAGGAAACGCGATGAATGAAACGCCCAAGGAGTGATACGGTTGTGCGGAATCTGGTCCATTCAGGACCGGACTTCTTCTCGACCGTACCGAACCCCCTTCCAAGGGCCCAACATAGGTGTGTCCTACGGGGGTGTCAACCAAATGGGTCGATCGGATCCCGATTTCATCGATGCCGAATCTTCCCGACGGTTCGCCGTGGATGTGGTCCGTCGTCTGCGCGAGGCGGGCCACGAGGCCTTTTGGGCGGGAGGCTGCGTGCGGGATGAACTGCTGCGCCGGGTGCCGACCGACTACGACGTCGCGACTTCGGCCCTTCCGGACGCAGTCCGTGAGTGTTTCGGCCGCAGCAGAACCCTCCCCCTCGGTGCCGCCTTCGGCGTCATCACCGTCGTCGGCCCCCCCCGATCAGGCCAGGTTGAGGTGGCCACGTTCCGGACCGATGCCGACTCCACCGACGGCCGCCATCCGGCCGGGGTGACATTTTCCACCGCCCGGGACGATGCCCTGCGGCGGGACTTCACCATCAACGGCATGTTCCTCGACCCTCTCACGGGGGCACTGTACGACTATGTGGGGGGTCGTGAGGACCTCGCCGCCGGTGTGGTGCGGGCGATCGGCGACCCATCGAAGCGGTTCGCCGAGGACCACCTGCGGATGCTCCGGGCCGTGCGGTTCGCGGCAGGGTTCGGGTTCGTTCTCGACTGCGCCACCCGCGCGGCGATCGAGACGATGGGGCGACTGGTGGAAGTGGTGAGCCCCGAGCGCACGGCCGACGAGTTGCGGCGCATGCTGGCGGGACCCGGGCGGACCGCCGCACTCCGGATGCTCGCCGACACCGGCTTGGCAGCGCATGTGCTCGGGGAGTTTCCCGGTGCCGCGTGCGGCCCGGCGGCGCTGGTCATCGGGGCGCTCGACGAGCCCTGCCTGCCGGCGGCGCTGGCCGAGTTGGCGTGGGATTCCGAGGTGCCTGGCACCGTCGCGACGGCGCAGGCCAGGGTGCGTCGCGCCGCGTCGCGCCTCCGGCTCAGCAATCGGGACACGAAGCTGGCGCTGTGGCTGCTGGAGGGGGTGGCGGTTTTCGAGGACACCGCGGTGCCCGGCCGAGGCCCCTGGTCGCGGCTCCAGCCCTGGGTGGCCCATGCCGACGCCCCGCTCCTCGCCGATCTCCTCCGTGCCCGGGCAGGATCTGACGCCGGTCGGGGCGAGCAGGCACGCTGGTTCTCCGCGCAGGTCGACCGCCCGCGCCTGGAGATCGACCCTCCCGCCTGGCTCACCGGTGCCGACCTGCTCGCCGCCGGTATCGGGGCGGGGCCGGCCGTGGGGCGGATCCTCGGGGAAGCGCGGCGGCGGCAACTCGACGGCGAGCTCGCTTCCCGTGAGGCGGCGCTGGCGTGGCTGGCCGGCCAGCGAAAGGGCTGAATGAATCGACGGGGTGGCGTTCAGCCTGGGGGAGCCTGGGGGGGTGGCAGGTCGGCGAGACTCTCCAGGCGGAACACCTCGAGGAACTTCCGCGTCGTCTTGTAGCAGGGCTCCCCCCCGGTGCGCGGCTCGAGTTCCAAAAGGCCGCGGCGCACCAGGAGCCGGAGGGTGGCGGGGGCCGCGTCGCAGCCGAGGGTCACCAGGTGGTCGCGCGCCACCGGCTGGTTCCAGGCCACGACCGCGAGGAGGTCGAGCGCCTCCGTATCGAGTCGGACCAGTCGGGCACGGGCTTCGCTCACCCGACCGATACCGGCGAATTCGGGGCGCAGTCGCAGCGCCCAGCCGGCATCGCGGGGGACCACGTCGTAGGGGCAGCCATTGGCCCGGTATCGGTGGCCGAGCTCCGCGGCGAGGTCGTCGATCTCCTGCGGGCGGACGCCACGCATCAGGCCTGCCACCCGGCGGCCGGTGAGCGGCGTGCCGTCGGCGACGCCCACGAAGAGCAGCGCCTCGAGGATCGTCCGCGGATCGACCCGGCAGCCCCCCTCGACACCGGCCGTGAACCCCTCGTCATCGAGGCTCGGCGAGGCATCCTCGCGTACCACGTCCGGTTCGGCCGTCTGCGTCCACGGGTCGGCCGTGCCCATCATGGCGGCGAAAGCTCGAGCGAGGCGGTCGATCGACAGGCCACCGTCCGCCGGGGGGCCGGCGAACCCCGGCGCGGGGCCGGCT
>RFRL01000176.1 GCA_009924545.1 Planctomycetia bacterium
GGGCCGGGCGCCCGGCCCGGGCGCGGGCCGCCTGCTCGTCGATGAGTTCGACGGTGCGCCGCTGGAGGTGCTCGGGGGCGACGATGAGCCGCTGCCAGGCGTGGCCCTGCGAATACCCGGTCAGCAGGTTGAACAGCGCCGACGCATCCTCGGCGATCGCCTCGTCCGCGGTGAACACGCCGAGGTCGGTGTACAGCAGCGCGGTCGTGGGGTTGTAGTTACCCGTCCCGAGGTGGACGTAGCGGCGTAGCGCCGCTCCCTCCTGCCGCACTACCATCGACACCTTGCAGTGCGTCTTCAGGTCGAGGAACCCGAAGACCACGTGTACGCCCGCGCGCTCCATCTGCCGCGCCCAGCTGACGTTGTTGGCCTCGTCGAACCGGGCCTTGAGTTCAACCAGCGCCGTGACGTGCTTGCCCGATTCGGCCGCGGCGATGAGCGCGCGGGGAATCGGTGAGTCGCCGCTGGTGCGGTACAGCGTCTGCTTGATGGCGAGCACGCGCGGATCGGCGGCGGCGGCGGTCACGAACTCCACCACCGGGTCGAATGACTCATAGGGATGGTGGAGGAGGATGTCACGGTGCGCGATCGTGGCGAACAGGTCGGCGCCACGGCGCTCCAGCCCCCGGGGCGGTCGCGGCGTGAAGGGCTTGTCGTGGAGGTGTTCGTAGCCGGGCAGCTTGTACAGCTCCCAGATCGCCGTGAGATCGAGCGGGCCGTCGATGCGGTACACCTCGCTGTAGCCGGCCCCCGCCTCGTCGGCAGGCGCGGCATGGAGCCCCTCCTCTTCGATGATCTGCCGCGTGATCGCCTCGGCGGCCTGGGCCGCGACCTCGATCCGTACCGCCTGCCCGCGTTGCCGGGCCTTGAGCCGGTCTTCGATCAGCTTGAGCATGTCGTCCGACTCCTGCTCGAGCAGTTCGAGATCGCTGTCCCGGGTGACGCGGAAGGTGCTCCAGGAGTCGACCTCGTAGCCACCGAAGAGCTCCGTCAGCCGCGCGGAGATGACGTCCTCGAGGAGGACAAACGGCATCGTGCCAGCCTCCCCGCCGCCCACGGCCACGATCCGCGGCAACACCTGCGGGACCTGCACCACGCCGAACATCTGCTTCGGACCCAGACCCGCGGTTCGATGGAGCATGACGCCGAGGTACAGCCCGCGATTGTGATAGCGCGGCGACGGGTGGGCGGGATCGACGGCCATCGGCGTGAGGATCGGCCGGGCCCGCTCCCGGAAGAAGCGGTCGACACGTGCCCGCTGTTCGTCGGCGAGCGTGCCGTAGCGCAACTGCCGGAAACCCGCGGCCTCGAGCGCCGGGCCGAGGTTCTCCCGCAGGCAACGGTACTGCCGGGCGACGAGCTCTTGCGTCCGCGCGGCAATGGCGCGCAGTTGCTTGAGGGTGCTCATCCCGTCGGGCGCGTGGTCCTGTGGCGCGCTTTCGCCGAACGCCTGCTCGCGCAGCCCGGCGACGCGCACCATGAAGAACTCGTCGAGGTTCGAGGAAAAGATGGCGAGGAATTTGAGCCGTTCGAGCAGTGGGTTCGCGGCGTTCTCGGCCTCCTCCAGCACACGCAGGTTGAAGTCGAGCCAGCTCAGCTCGCGGTTGATGAATGCGTCCGATCCGATGGCCGTCTCCGCCGCGTCCGCCGTCGCCGGTGCCAGGCTTGCCATCATGCCTCCAGGTTTCCGGGCCGGGGGGCCCTCCATGTTTGTTGCCGGGTCGGGGGCCCTGCATGGAGACGGGTCGGGAGGGCATTGTACCGTCGGGGCGGGCGCGTGCCGGGCGTCGGCGGCGGCCTCACACGATCGACACGCGGCCCGCAGCGCAGCCCACCTCGGCAAACCCTGGGATGCCACCCTTCCGCACCGTGACGCGCGCCGAGAAAAAGGGGGCGGGCTGCCCCGGGGCCCGGCAGCGAACATGCCACGTCGCTGCCACTCGGGACCGCGGCCAGTCAGCCCCGGTGACAGCCGCCGCCATGCCCGTGAAGCACAAGGCCATCCAATCACGACGGTCACGTCGTGCGCGACCCACGACGCGCCCACGGCCGCGGCAAGGGTGACTCAGAGAACGAGGCCGCATAATCGAATCGCCACCGCCTGCGGAGTGACCACACCTGCACCTCCGATGGTTGCCAAGGTTGTTGGTACCGCGCGCGATGGCCTCCGCGCCCGGACGCGTCCCACACTCCCGGTAGCCCACACGTTCGGGCGGACCGCGCGCCCTGGCTCACGGATTGCTCACAGTATCAGGAATCCTGTGGATCGGTGCGTGGCTGGGCTATCCGGCCGTGGAAAAAGTCCTCCGGGACGTTGGAAAACCTCAGGTTGTCGCGAAACCTGCGCACCCGGCACCTCGTCCTCCAGGTGCCGCAAGCGGTTTGTCCACAGCCTGCTATCTTTCGCGGTATGGCGCCCTTTGCTCCTTCGTCACGTGGCGATCTTCCTGCCGGTGCGGTGGAACGCCTCGTTCGTGGCTGGATCGCGGTCCTGACGCTGTTCTTCATCGCCAGCGGCATCGGCCTGGCCACGATGCAAGCGATGTCACGGTGGGCCGAGCACCGCACCTGGCAGGCGCTGATGGACCCGGTCGAGGCCGATCCCGGGCTGACCACTCCGGTCGTGGGCCCCACGGACCAGGCACGGCGCGTGGCGATCGGCCTGTACGTCGAACGCATCATCGACCTCTCGATCAAGGACAGCCGGTTCGGCATCGTGTGTGATCTGTGGTTCGCCTGGGAGGGGGACAACCTCGATCCAGCCGCGCGGCTCGTCCTTGTCGACGGGGCGATCGAGAAACTCACCCTCCTGGAGGAATCCCACGTCAGGGATCGGCACCAGCAGCGTTATGAACTCACCGCCACCGTCACGCGACCGTTCCATATCCGGCACTTTCCCCTCGACCGGCACCTGCTGATCGTGGCCTTCGAGAATGGGTCGTTCACGCGTGACAAGCTCCTGTTCGTGTCCGACGAGCGGAACACCGCCCTCAGCTCACGGGCGATCGTGCACGGCTACCGCCTCGACCAGCTCACGGGGGTCGAGAAACCGCACACCTACAAGACGTCGCGTGGCCGGCTCGACGTCGCGCCCGGCATGACCACGACGTTTTCGCAGGCCCGGTTCGGCGTCATCCTCCGTCGCGACGGCTGGGGACTGTTCGCCAAGATGTTCCAGGCCCTGTTCGTGGCCGTGGCCATCGCCCTGCTCCCGTACTTCTTACGGCCGACCGACCTCGACCCCCGGTTCGGCCTCGGCGTGGGCGCCCTCTTCGCGGCGGTGGCCAATGCCTACCTCGTCTACGGCTACGTGCCCGAGACCGGTGATTTCGCCCTCGCCGACATGGTGAACCTCCTCGGCACGGTCACGATCCTCCTCACGCTCGTGGGATCGACCATCTCACTGTCCCTGTTCGAGCAGCCGGGCGGGCCGGACTGGTCGCGACGACTGGACTGGCTGTCGTTCTGGGTGATGCTCGTCGGGTTCAGCGGAGCGATCACCCTGGTCTTGCTCGCCGCGTCGTCCGCCGGCACGTAGCCGGTTTTTCCACTCACACCCTGCGGCACATCCGCGACGGGGTGCCGGGAGCGCGGCTCCCGCGTCAACCTCAGGTTTTCATGTCGACAAGGACCAGGGGAGGGTTTGACCACGGGCGGCTCGAGCCTGTGCTGTGAACCCCGGGTCACTTGAACACGTCACACACCGGGCTGTGCGTCCCGTCGGGTCGCACCAGCCAAAACCCCTTGTGATCCCCGTTCGCCTTCGGGCTCTTCACGACCGGTTCCTTGCAGGGGAGCTGCCAGGAGACGGAAAAGGGGCCGCACGGGCGTGTCGGCCTGCGACGCGAATGGCGACTCCGCAGGCGTCGCCACTGGACAGCAAGGAGCCGCACGAAACGACAGAACCCGCTGCCACCATTGAGGTTGCAGCGGGTTCTTCGGGAATTGTGCCAGTTACCAAAACTGGCCTAGTGGCGGGGACAGGATTCGAACCTGCGACCTCGAGGTTATGAGCCTCGCGAGCTACCGGGCTGCTCCACCCCGCGACCTGTGTGCGGATTGAACACACGATTCCCGCGAGAAGCATGAGTCCTGCAGGACCCGCACTTCACTCACCCGAGCAGCCGGGCATCGAAGCCAAGCCCACACGGGTGTCGGAACCGGATGTTCCAACCCAGCCGATCCTGTTGGGAAAGCCGTAGCCTGCCCACTCGGAACGTCGACGAGAGTATATCGGAACCCCTTCCCGAAAAGAAGAGCCGGACAGGGAGAAGCCGGTTTTCCGGTTGCCTGGACGGGCCAGCGGCGATCAAAACAGGGTTGTCGTGTCCGCTTCGCCGCTTCCCCGGTCGGTCCCGACACGACCCGCCGCCACGCCGGCCCGCGTGCCGTTGCACTTGCTGACCACCGTGCCCACCGGTCCGCTGCCGCCGTCGCCCTCCCCGCCGGACCGTCCTCGCTCCGGGGCGCCCGACGGAAGCGCCGTCGCCTCCCTGCCGGTGCGGGCGGAGATGGCACGCCCGCCCGTCCACCGTGAAGCTGCCACCACCGACGACGCGGGTGGCGAGATCACGTGGGGTGACATCGTCACCCAACTCCGGCGGCACTGCGACCGACTCCTGCGCGACAGTCCGGCGTGGTCGATCAGTCTGTCTGTCAACACGCTGCTTCTGCTGGTGCTGTCGCTGGTGGTGGTGCGGGGCGAGGTCCCCCGTCGCCGCCCGTTGCTCGACTTGGCGTTCGGTCCCGCCAGTCCCGAGCCCGCGGCGCGGCAGGGTGAGGCCGATGCGCCGGTGGAGATCGCGCGGACGGAGCCGGCGGTCGAGCCGCGGGTGGAGGTGACGGTGGTGCCCGATCCCCGCTCGGCCCTGCCGGAGCAGGTCCCGCAACCGGTGGGCACCGTGGCCAGCGTTCCCGTGGGCGATGCGCCGTTCCTCGGCCAGCTCCTCTCCGGGCGCGATCCCGGAAGGCGCGAGCTCCTGGTCGCCCGGGGCGGCGGCACCGGGGGCACGGAGGCGGCGGTGGCGCGGGCGCTTTCGTGGATCGTCCGTCAGCAGCGGAAGGATGGCCTGTGGAGCCTCACCGGGCCGTATGCCGACGGCGGCTCCCAGGAGAACAGGCTGGCGGCGACGGCGATGGCGTTGCTGGCCCTGCAGGGGGCGGGCCACACGCATCAGGGAGGCGCCCACGAGAGGGCCGTGGCCCGGGGGTGGCAGGCCCTGCTGGCGACGCAGCGGCCGGAAGGCTCGTTCGAGCCGGGGCCACTGCCGACGCAGCACGCACTCTATTCCCACGCCCAGGCGACGATCGCGCTGTGCGAACTGTTGGCGATGACCGGTGACGACGCCCTGGCGGGTCCGGCCCGTCGCGCGCTCGATCACGCCGTGGCCGCCCAGGGGCCGTCCGGCGGTTGGCGCTACGAACCCGGGCGCGACGGCGACATGTCGGTGAGCGGGTGGTACATGATGGCGCTGGTGAGCGCCCGTTCGGCGGGACTCGACGTGCCACCGGCCACGCTCGATCGCCTGGCCGCGTTCGTCGATCGCGTGGCCGTCGACGACGGGGTGCGATACGGCTACCGCCGCGAGGTGGAGCACAAGCCAGCCAGCCCCGTCACGCCCGCGGTCACCGCCGAGGGGTTGCTCTGCCGCCTGTACCTCGCCTGGGCGCCCGACGATCCGCGGGTGGTGGCGGGGCTGGAGCGCCTGCTGGTGGACAAGAAGCTCGACTTCGCCACCGACAAAGACGTCTATGCCTGGTACTACATCACCCAGGTCGCGCACCACGCGGGGGGCACCGCCTGGGATCGGTGGAATGCCGATCTCCGCGACGTCCTCCCGCGCGAGCAGGTGGCCAAGGGCCGCGAGGCAGGGAGCTGGGATCCGGGCCTCGACCGCTGGGGGCACGTCGGCGGACGGCTGTTCGTCACCAGCCTCTGCACCTGGATGCTGGAGGTCTACTACCGCCACCTGCCGCTCCACGACCGCGGCGCGGGGGCGGCCGACGTGGTCCCGTGACGCCCTCAGGCAAGCCCGCCCCACTGGCGGATCGCCTCGTAAACGACGATCGCCGCGGCGTTGGCGAGGTTCAGGCTGCGCACCTGCGGCCGCGACGGGATCGTGAGCAGGCTGTCACGGTGGGCCGCCTGGATGCTCCGGGGCAGACCGGCCGACTCACTGCCGAACACGAGCACGTCGCCGCGCTGGAACGCCACCTCCGTGTAGATCCGCCGGGCGCGGGCCGAGAACAGCCAGCGCGTCCCGGCTCCCGATTCGGCCAAGCGGACGCCGAGGTGGTCCCAGGATTCGGCCACCTCCCATTCCAGTTCGTCCCAGTAGTCGAGTCCGGCCCGCCGCAGGTAATAGTCTTCGAGCTTGAAGCCGAGGGGCTTCACCAGCCACATCTTCGCCCCGCTGGCCACGCACGTCCGGCCGACGTTGCCGGCATTCGGGGGGATCTCCGGTTCGTGGAGCACCACGTGGAGGGAG
Source organism: Planctomycetia bacterium (assembly GCA_009924545.1). Taxonomy (GTDB): domain Bacteria; phylum Planctomycetota; class Planctomycetia; order Pirellulales; family UBA1268; genus F1-20-MAGs016. Next base: position 6,489 of record RFRL01000176.1, read on the forward strand.
GGCTGGTAGCGCATCGGTCGTTCGCCGCCGGACGGCGGTCTGCTATCGTTTGCGGGGAGGGTCGGCACGGAACGTGAGTCTGCCGGGAGGGACACGGGTGGAGAAGAGCATGATGGAGCGCATCAAGCGGAATCCGACCCGGGCGGTGCGGATCGGCGGGATCACGATCGGGGCCGACCATCCAATCGCGCCGCAGAGCATGACGGCCACGCACACGACCGACGTTGCGGCCACGCTGGAGCAGGTCAACGCCCTCCACGCCGCGGGCGCGGGCGTGGTGCGGATCGCCGTCGACAGCCGGAAGGACGCCGCGGCCCTGCCGGCGATCCGCGCTGGCACCCCCGCCAACCTCGCCATCGACCTCCAGGAGAATTACCGGCTGGCCCTCGAGGTGGCCCCCCACGTCGACAAACTCCGCTACAACCCGGGCCACCTCTACCATCACGAGACTGAAAAGCCGTGGCAGGAGAAGGTGCGGTTCATCGCCGGGGTGGCGGCCGAGCACGACTGCGCCCTCCGCGTGGGGGTCAATTGCGGCAGCGTCGACCCGGCCAAGAAGGCGCAGTTCGACGAGCACGACTCGCTCGGCCCGATGCTCGCCAGCGCCCTCGAGCACTGCGCCTTGCTCGACGACATCGGCTTCACGCGCTACTGCGTGTCGCTCAAGGATTCCGATCCGGAGAAGGTCATCGAGGTCAATCGCCGGTTCGCCGAGCAGCGGCCCGACGTGCCCCTGCACCTGGGCGTCACCGAGGCGGGCATGCCCCCCGACGGCATCATCAAGACGCGGATCGCCTTCGAGCAGCTCATCTCGCGGGGGATCGGCGACACCGTCCGCGTGTCGCTCACGGTGCCCAACGCCGAGAAGCCCGCGGAGATCGCCGCCGCCAACCAGATCCTCGCCGACATCGCCGCGGGGCGCGTGCGCAGCGTCGTCGACTACGGTCTGTCGTCGCTCAACATCATCTCCTGCCCGAGCTGCTCGCGGGTGGAGAACGAGGCCTTCATCGACCTCGCCAAGCAGGTCAAGGCGATGACGGCCTACGCCACCGATCATGCCATCACGATCGCGGTGATGGGCTGCCGCGTGAATGGCCCCGGGGAGACCGACGACGCCGACCTCGGCCTGTGGTGCGGCCCCACGCACGTGAACCTCAAGCGCCGCAGCGCCGAACTGGGGGCGTTTCCCTACGACGCCATCCTCCCGCGGCTCAAGGCGGAGCTCGACCGCCTCATCGCCGAGCGGTCGGCGGCAGCGGGCTGAACCGCTCGCTCACCGGTGCCCGCCCGGGGCTCACCAGGCCAACTCCGCGGGGAAGTAGCGGTCGATGAGGTCTTGGTAATGGGGCCGGAGGGCCGCCACGTCCATCCGTTGGTCACGCTTCGTGTAGAGGTCGAACTGGTTGAAGTCGCGGACCCAGGCGAGCAGCCGCCGGTCGGCGTCGGTGAGGAGCTGGTCGTAGGCCCCTTCGCGGTGGATCGGGTAGCAGGAGTGCCAGCGGATCATCGCCAGCCCAGGGGCCGGCAGGTGACGCCGGACGACGTGGTACAGGTACTCGTCGTGGCCCCAAGAGAGGAATACGTTGTCGAGGCCGCAGCCCGCGGCGTAGATGCCCAGGTCGGTCGCGTATTCCGGCCGCGTCGCATCGGGATTGGCGGCGAAGAACTCGTGGAACACGATCGACTCGGAAAACCGACAGCCGACGGGAAACGTGTCGCCGACCACCGCCCACTGCGGCTCGCCCCACAGGCAGAGGATCTTGCCCAGATCGTGGATCAGCCCGGTGAGCACGTACCAGTCGGGCCGGCCCGACT
>RFRL01000177.1 GCA_009924545.1 Planctomycetia bacterium
GCCGCCGACGTCGGCGGCCACCTCGATCTCGGTGGTCGGCCGCTGCACGTCGTCTTCCCGGGATTGGCACCCGCGCCGCCGGCGGCTGCGCGACGGCCGACTTTCCTGCCGCCGGGGCGCTTCTGTCTCGCGGTGGGGGCGGCACTGCCCCACAAGAACTGCCATGCCCTGCTCCCGCTGATGGAACGACTCCCGGCCATGCGCCTGGTGATCGTCGGCCGATCCGCGACCCCGTACGGCGAAGAGCTCCGCGCCAAGATCGCCGCCCGCCAACTCGGCGACCGCGTCCTCCTCCCCGGTGAGGTTTCCGACGGCGACCGGCAGTGGCTCTATGGCCACTGCGAGGCGGTCTTCGTGCCGTCGCTGGCCGAAGGCTTCGGGCTGCCGGTGGTGGAGGGGATGCAGGCGGGGCGGCCGGTGTTCCTCGCCCACCGGACGAGCCTCCCGGAAATCGCCGGCGACCTGGGCTTCTACTGGAAATCGTTCGACCCCGCCCACATGCTGGATATCGTTCTCGGTGGTCTGGAAGCCACGGCACTCGACCCCGGGCGGGCGGTCCGTCTGCAGACCCACGCCCAGCGGTTCTCGTGGGACCGGGCCGCGCGGGACTACCTGCAAATCTACTCCGATATCCTCGCGCGGACGGCGGCATGAAGGTTCTGGTGACAGGCGGGGCCGGCTTCATCGGCAGCCACATCGTCGACGGGTTGCGCGCCGCCGGTCATGCCGTCGCGGTGATCGACGACCTGTCGACCGGGACCCGTGACAATTTTTCCGCCGACGTCCCGCTGCACATCGGCGACATCTGCGACGAAGAGACCGTCCGCCGGGTCTTTGCCACCGAGCGCCCCGACGCGGTGTGCCACCAGGCGGCCCAGATGTCGGTGAGCCGTTCGGTCCGCGAGCCGGCTTTCGACGCCCGCGTGAATTGCCTGGGGATGATCCACGTGCTGTCGGCGGCGGCCGCGGTCGGCTGCCGGCGCGTGGTGTTCGCCTCGAGTGGCGGCGTGCTCTACGGCGAGGTCACGGTACCCGCCACGGAGGACACCCCCGCCGATCCGGTGAGTCCGTATGGCATCACCAAGTGGGTGGGGGAGCGGTACCTGGGATTCTTCGCCCGGGAACACGGCCTCGGCACCGTGGCCCTGCGCTATGCCAACGTCTACGGCCCCCGGCAGAACCCCCATGGGGAAGCGGGTGTCGTGGCGATCTTCCTCAAGCGGCTCCTCGCGGATCAACCCGCGACGATCAACGGTGACGGCCGCTACATCCGTGACTACGTCTATGCCAGCGACGTGGCCCGGGCCAACATCCTCGCCCTCACCGCCTCCGACGCGCTCGTCCGCCCCGGCACGGTCACCGCGCTCAACATCGGCACGGGGATCGGTGTCGACGTGGTGGAACTCGAAAGCCGGATCCGTGCCGCGCTGAACGCTCATCTCGGCAGGGGGAACCTGCCGGCGCCAGTGCACGGCCCGCCGCGCCCCGGCGACCTGCGGAGCAACCTCGTCGATCCGGCGCGGGCAGCGCGCGTGTTCGATTGGCGACCCGAGGTGCGCCTGGAGGACGGCTTGGCCCGGACGGCAGCCTGGTTTGCCAACGCGCGCTGAACGAGCAGCCGACCGGCGGGGCCCGAGCGACACCCGGTCGGCCCGGCCTTCACTCCGTGGCCAAACCCTCGAGCAGGCCCGAACAGATCTGCCGCGACACTCCGCCCGACTCGAGGTAGAGGCTCAGGCGGTGGCTCGGCCCGACCACGGCGGCGGCATCGTACTGCCGGAGTTCGACGCCACGTGGGAGCCAGTGGGCCGCCATGCCGACACGGCCGAGGGCATCGACCTCCAGACCACGATCGACCCATGGGAAGAAGCGCAGGGCCCGGTCAGCGGAATTGTTGAGGAGCACGATCCGGTCGGCGCCCTCCGCGGCAGCCCGGTAGGGGCCCCATGGGGCGAGGGCGTCGTGGCGCACCGCGGACGCGACGAGGACCAGGTGCACCGGGCCGGGGCGGCCGACCCACGCCGGCCCCGCGGCGCCGTCCGCACGGCTCCGGTTGGCGAGCGACTCGATGCCCGCCAGCGTCACCAGGGCCCCGTAGCTGTAGCCCAAAATGCCGACGGGACGTTCCGGCTCGATCCGCCCGAGGAAGCGGGCGAAGCGCTCCGCCTCGCAGCGCGCCCGTTCGTATTTCCGGCGGCTGTCCTTGAGGAGGATGCCCTGCTTGTCGCTCGGCCAGGAATAGACGACCACCCGCGGGCGCACCGGCGCCGCGCCGCAGCCCCCGATCCTCCGGGCGAGGCTCAGGGCCTGGTCGAGGGCGTCGGCATGTTCGTAGCGATTGCCGTGCACGAGGAGGATCAGCGGCCGCTCGGTCCCGTCGAAGAAGGCATCGGCATCCGAACGCAGCCAGCCGCGCCCGGGCTCGAACCGCTCCACCCTGGCCCAGGGATCACCTCCGGTCCGGGTGTTCACTCCCCACGCATCGATGCCGCCGGCCGCATGACCCGCGTTGGCGGCATCGGGATCGCAGCCGTCGGTCCCGGCATCCGTGCCTGGCGCGGCGACACCCGCGGCCCCCACACCGGCAACAGCGGCAGGCAGCGCGGCCCGCGCGGCCGCGATGGACGGATCGAAGCCGCAAAGGCCGATGGCCGGCGCCGCCGCGAGGAAGCCGACGAGGCGCAGCCAGTGCCGGGGCAGCCCGATCGCCGGCTGGGAAGGGACGACGGACAGGGCCATGTCGGAGGACCACCGGACGGGAAGGCGACCGATCGCTACCGCGGGTGGTCCCACGGCAACAAACCCTAGCACACGGCCGACCCCATGGAGCGGTGCCGGCACGATGGCTTTTCCTTGTGACGTTCGGCCGCACGGTCACGATTCATGAGCTAGGGTTGCCGGTCGCCGCCCCGTTCGACGCCCCGCGTCGAACGCCGGGACCGGTGCGGCCCGTCAGCCGCCCTGGAGATGCCCGCATGTCCCGCGTCGCCTGTCTGTCGCTGCTCCTCGTCAGCCTCGTGGCAGCCCCCGGCTGCAGCAGTTGCTTCGGTGGGTTCAACTGCCGTCGGCCGTCGTTCCTCGAATTCGGCGCGCCCTGCGGCGGGGGCTGTGGCAGCGGCCTGATGCCGGGCAGCTCCGCCCCCGCCTGCGGGGCGCCGGCATGCGCGCCGGCCTGCGAACCGGCCTACGAGCAGGCCGCGCCCTGCTGCGAAGGTGCGATCCACCAGGGCACGCCGGTGAATCAGTCGGCTCTGCCGGTGGGCCAGCCGGCCATGCCGGTGGGCACGTTCAGCTGATCCCCACCCCCCGGGCAGAACCGCGCAGCGCCGCCGGGCCCGCCAAACGGCGACCCACGGGAGACCGCCCCGGCCGGCGACGCCGCTGCCGTGGGCTATAATCGCGGTTTTCCCCTGCTCGGGCCGCCATGTTCGAATCGCTCACCGCCTCACTGTCGGCGGCGTTCACCACCCTGCGGGGGCGGGGGCGCCTCACCGAATCCAACATGCGGGAGGGCCTCGAGTCCGTCCGCACGGCGCTCTTGGAGGCCGACGTCGCCTACGACGTCGCCGAATCGTTCCTCGACCGCGTGGCCACCGACGCGGTCGGCAGCAAGGTGCTCGAGTCGCTCGATCCGGCACAGCAGTTGGTGGGCATCGTCCACCGCGAGCTGGTCGGCCTGATGGGGCCGGTGGACCACGCCATCCCCTTCGTCCCCGGCCGGCCCACCGTGCTCATGCTCTGCGGGCTGCAGGGCTCGGGCAAGACGACCTCCTGTGCCAAGCTGGCCCGGCGCATCAAGGAGCAGGGCCGGGGCGTGCTCCTGGTGGCCGCGGACCTGCAGCGCCCCGCGGCCATCGAGCAGTTGGCGATCCTCGGCCGCCAGCTCGATCTGCCGGTGCACGTGCCGGAAGGGGTGGGTGCCGATCCGGTGGCCGTCTGTGCCGCCGGCGTCGCCCGGGCCCGCCGCGAGGGGCACGCGGTGGTGATCCTCGACACCGCCGGACGGTTGGCGATCGACGAGGCGCTGATGGCGGAACTGGCGCGGATCGACCGCACCGTCGGGCCCGATCAGGTCTACCTCGTCGTCGATGCGATGACCGGGCAGGACGCGGTCCGCAGCGCCAAGGCGTTCAACGAGGCTCTCGAGCTCGACGCCGTCATCATGACCAAGCTCGACGGCGACGCCCGGGGCGGCGCCGCGCTGTCGGTGAAGAGTGTCACCGGCGTGCCCATCAAGTTCATCGGCACCGGGGAGCAGATCGAGGCCCTCGAGCCCTTCCATCCAGAGCGGATGGCAGGACGGGTCCTCGGCATGGGCGACGTGGTGTCGCTCGTCGAGGAAGCACAGCGGAAGTTCGACCAGGAGGAGATGCGGCGCCAGGAGGAGCGGCTGCGCGAAGGGGAGTTCAACCTCGACGACTTCAAGAAAATGCTGCAGCAGACCCGGCGGCTGGGCCCGTTGGGGAAGGTGCTGGGCATGATCCCCGGCATGGGCGGGATGCAGGAGATGCTCGCCGGCACCGACATCGACCAGGACATGCGCCGGCTGTTCGGGATCATCGACTCCATGACCCCCGCCGAGCGCCGTCAGCCCGCCCGCGTCATCGACCAGTCGCGGCGGCGGCGGATCGCCGCCGGGGCGGGGGTCGAACCGGCGGAGGTCAGCGATCTGGTCAAACAGTTCGACGGCATGGCGGCGATGATGAAGGGGATGGCGGGCCTGGGCCTGGAGGACCGCGTCCGGCAGATGCAGCGGCTCCAGGGGGAACTCACCAACCCCGCCGCCCGCGTGGCGCGGCCGAAGGGCGACACCGGCAAGCGGCTCACCGCCGACGAGCGGCGTCGCCAGAAGAAGCAGCGCGAGAAGGATGCCCGCCGCAAGAAGCGCGGCGGCTGACCCGGCCGGCGCGGCCGGGCCCGCCAGCGAGCCCCCACGCCTTCGTCACCAACACCCTCCGTCACCGGAGTTCCGCCATCCCAAACAGTTCCGCCAGGGGAACGACCACCTTGGGGCCGGTCGTGTGCCCGGTGGGGATCGGCCGGGGTGGCGGACTGGCCAACGCGCGGCGAGAATATGGCCGCCGTTCGGGGGCCGGTCGCGACGGCGCTATCGTCACGGGGGATCGCATCATGGCCCGGGGTCTCGTCGCACCGCACCGCGCCGCCGTCCGGGCGAGCGCAGTCCTCCTCGCTGTCGCCGCGCTGGTCGCCGGCTGTTCGCGCCCTGCCGCGCCGCGCCCCGAGCGCCCGCGCCGGCCGGCCGCGGCCGAGGGGGAGACCACGTCCCCGGCCACGCGCGGCACGATCGGCGTCTCCCTCCTCGCCCTCGACAACCCGTTCTTCAAGGTCATCGGCGACACGATCACCGCTACGGCCCGCGCCCAGGGCTACGACGCCGTCGTGATCAGCGCCGACAAGGACGTCGCCAAGCAGGGCAATCAGGTGAAGGATTTCATCGTCCGCAAGGTGTCGGCGATCGTCCTCTCCCCCTGCGACTCCAAGGCCATCGGCCCGGTGATCGCCGAGGCCAACGCCGCCGGCATCCCGGTGTTCACTGTCGACATCCCCTACCGCGGCGGCGACGCCCGGGTGGTCACCCAGGTGGCCACCGACAATCTCGGCGGCGGCCGGGAGGCGGGCGCGGCGATGATCGAGGCCCTGGGCAGCGGCGGCGGCAAGGTCGCGATCCTCCACTTCAAGCAGGCCGAGAGTTGCCTGCTGCGCGTGGCCGGCTTCCGCGCGGCGATCGACGCCCACAACGCGGCGCTGCCGGCCGGTGCGATGCCGATCGCGATCGTCGCCGAACTCGAGGCCGGCGGCGCACGCGACGCGGGCTACCGTGCCGCCGAGGACGCCATCCAGGCCCATGCCGACCTCCGCGGCATCTTCGCCATCAACGACCCTTCGGCGCTGGGGGCGGTCGGTGCGCTGGAGAAGGCCGGGAAGGCGGCGCAGGTCGTGGTCGTCGGGTTCGACGGCCAGCCCGAGGGGAAGGAGGCGATCCGCGCCGGGAAGATCCACGCCGATCCGATCCAGTTCCCGGCCCGGATGGGCGAACAGATCGTCGACGCCATCCTCCGCCACTCCAAGGGGGAGGAACTGCCGGCGGAAACGCTCATCCCCACGCGCCTGTACCGCAAGGCCGACGCGGAAAACGACCCCGAACTGCGCTGAGCCCGCGGCCGCCGGCCGGGTCCCGGCTGCTCCCATGGAACCGTGGTGCGCCCGGCCCTCATCCCGTTCCGTTCCCGTTTCGGAGATCCCGCCATGCACGCCCCGCGGTGCCCGTTCCTCGCCGTGCTCCTCATGCTGCCCCTCGTCGTGCCGCTCGGCGCCGCGGCAACGCCGGCGCCCGCGGCAGAGCCGGTGCCGATGGAGACGATCGCTTCCCAGCCGTCGTGGATCCTCGAGAGCCCCCAGGTGCGGCTGGCGGTGACGAAGGTCGGCGGGCAGATGGCGCCGGTGACGTTCCTCCGCGATTCGGAAAAGCCGGTCCAGCCCTACCACATCAGCCCGTGGCAGACCGAGGGGCTGACGGATCTCCCGGCGCCGGTGCTCACGGCGCTGCGTGGCGACTGGTTCTGCCTCCCCTTCGGCGGCAACGGCACCGAGTTCCGCCAGGAGAAGCATCCGCCGCACGGCGAGGTGGCGGGGGCCGCCTGGAGCCATGTCGACACGCGGCACGCCGGGGGCCGGCACACGCTCGTCCTGACCTTCGAGCCGCAGGTGCGGCCAGGGAAGATCACGAAGGAGCTCACGCTCGTCGACGGCCACAATGCCGTTTATTCGCGCCATCTGGTCACCGGGTTCACCGGCCCGGCCCCCTGCGGCCACCATGCCACGCTCGCCATGCCCGACGCGGCAGGGGTGTTCCGCGTATCGACGAGCCCGATCGAGTTCGGGATGACCAACCCCTCGCGCTTCAGCAACCCGGCCCAGGGGGAATACCAGTCGCTGGCCATCGCCGCCCCGTTCACCGATCTGGCGCACGTGCCCCTCCTCGAGCGCGGGGCGGGCGCTGCCGATTTGACGCGCCTCCCGGCCCGCCGGGGCCACGCCGATCTCGTCCAGGTGGTCAACAAACCCGAGGGCACCGCCTGGACCTGTGCCACGCGCACCGACGAAGGCTGGCTGTGGTACGCCCTCAAGGATCCGCGCGTGCTGCGTTCGACGCTCTTGTGGATCGAGAACCAGGGCCGCCACGGCAGTCCCTGGAACGGCCGCAACAACTGCCTCGGCCTCGAGGACGTGACGACGTTCTTCGCCGATGGCCTGGCCGCCTCGGCGGGAGAGAATCTCCTCACGCGACGCGGCATCCCGACGGCGCTGGAGTTCTCGGCCGACAAGCCGACGGAGATCCGCTACATCCAAGGGGTATCGCCCGTGCCGGCGGGGTTCGGCAAGGTCGTCGCCGCCGAGTTCGCCCCCGGCACGGTGACGTTCGTCGCCGAGGGGGGCCAGAAGGTGATCGTGCCGGTGCGGCACGAGTTCCTCTCCGGCGCGGCGCTGTGACGGGGGCGGGACCGGGGCCGGCGGTTCCGTGGCACTGGGTTCCGTAGTACTGGGATCAGCGGCGCAGGCGGTCGAGGAGCACCGCGGCGAGGATCACCGTGCCGAGCACCACGCGCTGGGTGTAGCTCTCGATGCCCACGAGGTTCATCCCGTTCTGGATGACGGCGATGATCAGCGCCCCCACGAGGGTGCCGAGCATGCTCCCCTCGCCACCGGCGAGGCTCGTACCCCCCACCACCACCGCCGCGATCACGTACAGTTCGTACATCTGACCGAAGTTGGGCGAGCCGCTCTTGAGCTGCGACGCCATCACCACGCCGCCGAGGCCGGCCAGCGCCCCCGAGGCGACGTAGGCCGCCAGCAGCGTGCCCGCCACCGGCACACCCGAGAGCCGGGCCGCCTCCCGGTTGCCGCCGACCGCGAGGAGCCAGCGGCCGAACGTCATCCGCGTCATGACGAAGTGGGCGATCGCATAGAGGACGATCACCAGGACGACGGCGTTGGGCAGGCCGAGGTCGGCGCCGCGGCCGAGCCACATGAAGCCGTCGGGCACCTGGTAGACGCTCTCGCCGCGGGCCAGCATCGAGGCCCCGCCACCCGCCACGAGCATCATCGCCAGCGTGGCGATGAAGGGAGGGATGCCGCACCCCACGATCACGCCCCCCGACA
>RFRL01000178.1 GCA_009924545.1 Planctomycetia bacterium
TGTCCGCTGCGCTTCGCCATCCATGGCTCCGCTTGCTCACACAGCCCGCTCGAGGGCCTGGACGCCCCCTCCCGCACTGTCTCCGTGGCTTTCGCGGGGCTCGTCATTCCGGAGGGCGTTTGGCCGGGAGGCCGCACGCGCGGTTTGGCAGGCATGGATGTCTCACCCGCACGCGCGCCACATGCCGCCCTCATCCGTGACGGCTATCATCCCGGCTTCGCACTCCCGGAGGCTTTCCCGATGCGCTTTCCCGCCGCTCCTTTCTCCCTCTCCCGGCGCCGCCTCATCCGCTCCACCACATCCCTGGCCGCGGCGGCGGTGTGGGCGGGCCGCACGGAGGGGCGGCTGCGCGCCGCGGTCACGCTCTCCGGCAATCCCTTCGCCCTCGGCGTGGCCAGTGGCGATCCCACTTCCGACGGCTTCGTGATCTGGACACGGCTGGCACCCCGGCCGATCGAACCGGATGGCGGCATGCCGGGCGAGGCGGTGGAGGTGGCCTGGGAGGTGGCCGACGACGAGGCCTTCACGCACATCGTGCAGCACGGCACCACCGCGGCCACCCCCGACTGGGCCCACTCGGTCCATGTCGAGGTGACGGGCCTGGCCCCCGACCGGCCGTGGTTCTACCGCTTCCACGCCGCCGGCGCGACGAGCCCGGTGGGACGGACGCGCACCGCCCCGGCGGCCGGGTCGGCACCGGCGGCGCTCCGCTTCGCCTTCGCCTCCTGCCAGCACTTCGAACAGGGCTTCTACACCGCCTACGGGCAGATGGTGCGCGAGGAGCCGGACCTCATCCTCCACCTCGGCGACTACATCTACGAGCAGGCCACGCGCGGCGGCCTCGTCCGCGACCAGCACGGCGGCGACGCGCTCACGCTCGCCGACTACCGCCAGCGCCACGCCGTCTACAAGACCGACACCCTCCTCCAGGCGGCCCACGCGTGGTGCCCGTGGATCGTCACCTGGGACGACCACGAGGTCGCCAACGACTACTGGGGCGACCATTCGAGCGACCCCGACGTGTCCCCCGAGGCGTTCCACGCCCGGCGTGCCGCCGGCTACCAGGCCTACTACGAGCATCTCCCGCTGCGCCGGGCACAGCTCCCGAGCGCCGCCGGCATGCCGCTGTATCGCCGCGTGTCGTTCGGCAACCTCGCCGAGTTCTTCGTCCTCGACACCCGGCAACACCGCACCCAGCAGCCCTGCGGCAAGGGCAATCGCCAACCCTGCGACGGGATGCTCGACGAGGCCGCCACGCTCACTGGCGCCGAGCAGGAACGCTGGCTCCTTGACGGCTTCGCCGCATCATCGGCGCGGTGGAACCTCCTCGCCCAGCAGGTGATGATGGCGCGGGTCGATCGGGCGCCGGGCCCGGTCGAGGCCTACTCCACCGACCAGTGGCCCGGCTACGAGCGCCAGCGCCAAAGGATCCTCGGCGCTTTCGCCGCGCGGCCGGAGGCCAATCCGCTCGTGCTCACCGGCGACATCCACAGCCACTGGGCCAACGACCTCCTCGCCGGCGGCGCCGCCGCCGGCCGCGTGGTGGGGACGGAACTGGTGACCACGTCGATCAGCTCCGGCGGCAACGGCTCGGCCCAGCCGGCCGGCTTGGCGGCGATGCTCACGGAGAATCCCTGCGTGCGCTTCCACAACGCCCAGCGCGGCTACGTCACCTGCGACCTCACCCCCGACCGTTGCCTGGCCGCCTACCGCGTGGTCGACGTCGTCACCGCGCCGGGCGGCACGGTCTCGACCGCGGCGACCTTCGCGATCGAAAACGGCCGCCCGGGACTGCACACGGCATAGCCACCACCCCCGCGCGGCGGCCGCGGCGGAGGCGCCGCTCCGCCAGTCCGAGCGACCCGAAGACCAGCGCCAGCACGCTTCCCATCCCCGCCGGGTCGATCTCGGGAACGGGCTTCTCCGAGCTGCGGATGACCTCCAGGCTCATCGTCGTCGCCGTCCAGGTCTCTGAGAGCAGGAGACTGCCATAGCTCCACAGGCCGGCGGCGAGGCTCGGCAGACTGGTGCCGTTGACCGCCAGACTGCCAAAGCCACCGGTCGAGGAACCGAACCGGAAGAGTTCGAAGATCTGCCCGTTGTCCAATCCCCCCGGCAGCATCGTGGTGTCGAGCGCGAGGCCTCCGCTGAAGTCGGCGCTGCCGGTGATGTCGAGGCGGCCGTAGTCGCCGGGAGCCGTTCCCAGGAGCTCCATCAGCACCGTGCTGCCGGCGAGTTGCTTGAAACCGCCGGCCACGTTCTGGATGCCGAGGAGCCGCAGCGTCCCCTCGGTGGAGAACGTCCCCGCCCCGCCGCCGACCTCGACATCGGCGCCGAGCGTGATTTCTCCGGCCCCGAACGTGAGGTTCCCGTCGCGCACGTCAAGCAAGCCATTGCGGAACACGCCCGGAGACCCGGTGGCCGTCACGACCACGTCCTGGTTCTCGATCCGGAACCCACCGTGGATCGTGCCCGAGTTTTCAATCCGTCCAATCGAGGCGCCGGGCCCCGTGCTCGTGAGCGCGGGCTCCGCTCCGCTCGGGTCGCCGAAGGTGGCGCCCGATTCGATCAAGAGTGCCGGTCCGCCCGTGCCCGTGGCGACGAGCGTGCCGGTGTTGACGAGCTTCCGCAGGGCGCTGGGTGGCCCGTGCGAAAAAACCGCCCGGAGGAAAACACCAGCCTCGTCGCCGCGGATCACGCCGGCGTTCGCGAGTGTCCCCGAGACATATGTGATACCGCCTGACCCGTACCCGTATTCGACTCCCGCTCCCCCGAGCGACTCGATGACCGCGCCCGCCTCGTTGACGAGCATGCTGGCGCCACCCGTGAGCCTGACTCCGGCGAACATCGTGCCGGTGATCGTCCCGCCCGGCAGGTTCGTCAACGCCACGGCCGCGGGATCACTGACGACGCCGTGGTGACCCCCGGCGATTCTCCCCGCGTTCACGACCCTACCGATCACGCCACCGCCGACAGTGATCGCGTTCCTCGTGGCGTCGATCGCCCCGGTGGCGGTGTTTTCCAGGGTTCCGATGGAGCCGCGGGTGAAGGGGGCAATCCCGAAATCCCCAGCGACCGTGCCCGAATTGAGAAGGGTACCGACCGGCGCCGAGATCGCGATCGCGGGCAACAAGGATGCCGTCGACACAATCTCTCCCGCGTTGGTGGCGCTGGTCACCGCTCCCTCGAACAAGATGCTGGAAGCACCTTCGATCCGTCCCCCTGCCTCGTTGACGAACGTGGTTACCGGCCCCAGGTTCCGGAATCCGCTGTTGCCGGTGCCGGTCGCCACGATGTCGCCGGTCGCTCGGTTGGTGAACGTCCCGATCGAGCCGGTGGAGAAAACCCCGACCGGACCGGCGATCGAGCCGAAGTTGTCGATCGTGTCGTAGTCGCCGCCGTCGATCCCGGCGGACGCGTCGCCCACGATCCGCCCTGTCTGGTCGTTGACCAGCGCCGTGACGCGCCCCCCCGTGCCGGCGAGGCCGACGGTGGCGCCGGCGAGCGTGCCGGTGTTGGACAGCAACGCGACGGTGGCGCTGCCGGTGACGACCACCGCGCGATCTCCGGTGACCAGTCCCCTGTTGATGAACGTCGCCACCGAGCCGGTCGCGGTGACCTCGACACCGGCGCCCGACGCGGCGTTGCCGGCGATCGTGCCTGTCGAGTTGATCTCGGTGACCTGGCCGCCGTCGACGAGCAGGCCACGGCCACTGCCGGCGATGATCTTCCCCGAGTTGGCGATCGTGCCGCTGGTGCCGACGATCCCGATCCCGTCGGTGGCGCTCGCGATCCGCCCCGAGTTGGTCAGCGTGAGCAGCCGCGCCTTGTCGGCCACGAACACACCCCACTCCCCCGGCGTGGTCACCAGACCGGAGCTGTCGAACGTGGAGAGTGTCGCATCGACGTCGACGAGCACGCCGCGCTGGCCACCGCTGATCGTGCCGCTGTTGGCGAGCGTGTCGAGCTTCGCACCTCCGCCGTTCATCGCGAAGCCGTGGTAGGTCGTGGCCGAGACGATACCGGAGTTGGTGATCGTGCCGCTGATGCCGTAGGCCAGGATGCCGTAAAAGTCGGCGTGGATCGTGCCGGTGTTGGTGAGGATGCCGAGCGTGCTGCCCGGCGCGGAGAACAGGCCCGACTCACCGGGCGACGTGACGACGCCCTCGTTGGTGAACTCGTCGAGTATGCCGTGGTTCGACACGCCGCGATGACCGCCGACGAGCGTGCCGGACGACCTGTTCTCCAACCACGACATCATCCCGGTCGAGGCCACGGTGATGCCGTCGCCCGTCGTCCCCTGCACGGTGCCGTCGTTCACCAGATGCACTGCCGTGCCGGACGTGCCGAACCCGACGATCGCCCCCTGGATCACCGACTCGTGGGAGTTGAGGAGAAACCCGACTAAGCTGGCCGAGCCGTTGGACATCCCCGATTCGCCGGTGCCGAGGATCTCGCCGGAGTTCACGACATTGTTGATCCGACCCCGGTTCTCGATGCCGTCGGAGCCCTCGATCTTTCCGACGTTGTTGAGGACTTCGACGATCTTCGTCGGATCGTCGAACTGCACACCACGCCACCCGCCGCTGATCAGCGACCCCCTGGCATCGTTGGATATCCTGTCGAGCGAAACGCTGCTCACGACCCCGGTGACCAAGCCGCTGATCGTGCCCGTGTTCAAGACCGTGCCGGCCGTGCCGCTGATCAGCCCGAGGCCGCGATTGCCGGTGCCGGCAAGGCGGCCCTCGTTGACGAGCATGGCGAGGTTCGCGGCCGAGACCATCCCCTCGGTGCTCGTGACCGTGCCGGTGTTGTGGAACGAGTCGAGCGTCGCACCGAAGTCGAGCTGCAGCGCCGTGCCGGCGGTGGCCGAGATCGTGCCGGCGTTGTCGAACGAGCCCACCGCACCGGTCGTCTCGATCCGCACCCCGCGGAAGTCGCCGGTGATCGCTCCGGTGGCCGCATTGGCAAGGTTCCCGATCGTGCCCGCCGCGACCAGGGCGTCGGGGCCGGTGATCGATCCGGCATTGGAAAGCGCTGCGACCCCGCCGCCCGACACGAGGATCCCGTAGCCGGTGCCGGCGATGCCACCGCCGACCTCGTTGGAAAGGTTGCCGATCGTGCCGCTGGTCGCCACGCCCGCCAGCCCGGTGAGGAGGCCGAAGTTCTGCAGCGTGCCGATCCCCCCGGCGGCCGTGTTGCGCACGCCGTCGGTGACCGATCCGGCGATCCGCCCCGCCTCCATCACCTGCAGGAGCCCGATCGAGCCGCTGTTGACGAGCCCCGGGGCATCGGCGCCGCGGATGATCCCCGTGCTCACCTGGAAGTAGCCGATCGAGCCTGAGTTGTGGGCCCCCGTGTTGCCCCCGCCGATCGTGCCGGTGACGCTCGCCAGGGTGGCGGCGTTGCCAGCGCCGTTGACGAAGCCGGTCGCGAAGGCTTCGACCACGCCGAGGGCATACAGTTCGGTGATCCCGTTACTGGAGTCGGCGACGATCCCGTCGCTGGCGCTCGAGATCGTCCCGCTGGTCTTGACGGTGAACGTACCGCCGTCGCCGCCGACCGGTCCGCCAACGAGCGACGAGACGACGACATCGGCCGGCACGCTACCGGCCATCCAGGCGACGAGCACAAGCGCGAGCGGCAGCCGGAAGAGCCGGCGCGGGGTCGAGGACCACCGGGGGCAGCATGGGCAGGGCATCGGCGTGACTCCTTTTGGAACACGAGACCTCGGGACACGAAAACGACGAAAGTGGTGGTGTGCCGGCACGCCCACCGGTGCCGGCGCGGCGGCGCACGACCGCCCGCGGGGAGGATCTCCCCTGGCGACGGCGCACGACCGGCCCGGTCACCGCGATGGCGCGGCGCGGCACGGTTCAGGCCCGACACCGCAGGCGCGCAGCCACGCCCCCGGCCCATGGCGTGCCGCACCCCGCGGGCAGGGGCGGCCATGGCAGCCGGGCGCGGCGCGAACGGCGGCGTGGCACCGGTGGGAGACGGCAACGGCGGCAAACGACGCGCGCAGCCGGCCGGTCGGCAGCGGACGGACGGCGAGCGCGACGCTCAGCCGAACTGCGACCGACCGCACCGTTCCACCGGGGAGCACGGGCCAGAGCGACGGCGCGGGGGCCCTGGCGGGCGACTCATCCCACGGCCGAATGGCGGTGCTTGCAGGAGCGGTTCCAGGCCTGCTCGAGAATGATCGGGTCCCCCCCGATCGGGCCGATTCCGAACAAGGTGCCACACACCCGAGCGCCTTGGCAAGTACTCCCCGACGCGGTTTCGAACGCCGCGACCACGCCCCGCCTCACTCGATCCCGGCGTTGTCCGCGACGCCGAGGCACGGTTCCTGGAGAAAATGCGGATCCCGACGGCAGAGGCGGAGCGGGCGGAATGCGGGCGCTCATGCCGTGCGCAGTTCGCGCCAGCGCGCGACCCGGGGATCCCGGCGCCCGAAGAGCGACTCGGCCTGGGCCGTGATCCAGTCCGCGTCGAGGAGATCGCCCTGGGTGCGGATGATCTGCCCGATATCGACGAGATCTTTGTCGCGGAAGAACATCAACTTGAAGATGCACATCGTCTCCGCATCCCAGATGGCGACGGGCACTCCCTCCAAGTCGACGATCCGGCGGCGGTCGTGGGCGATTGCGTAGAAACCGACGATCGGCAGGAACACGTCGATCCGGATGCCCCGCAGTGTGGCGGTGCAGAAACCGTGTTCAGCCAGCGTGTCGAGGGCACGCTTGTCGTCGGCCGCACATCCGATCTCGTGGAGCAGTCGCAACGCCGCCGCCGGATCCTCGGGGGAGACATAGAGCGTCAGGTCGACGTCGAGCGTGCCGCGTGGCATCCCCCAATACCCGCAGGCCAGCGCTCCTCCGATCGCATACGCGATGCGGCGCTCATCGAGCGCCGAGGCGAGCATCTTGGCCGCGTCGGTGGGATCGATCGGCAGGCCTGGATCATTCCCGTCCATCGGTCAGCCCGGTGCCCGCGCCGGCCGCCCGGGCGTGGCGATGGAGGAAGGCCCACGTCGAGGCGGGCCACGGTTCCGGTACTCCTTCCGGCAAGCCCGCGGCCCGACGGCTGCGATCGATCCGTACTGCGGCGCGGACCGCCCGAGCCACCATCCTCCCCCGCTCCTCGATGGTCGATTCCCGAACCTCCGCCTCGGCCTCGGCCGAGACGCGCGCCAGCGCACCGACGGAATCCGACCAAGCCGTAGACATGGCACATGACTCGTTCACGGGGGCTTCGAGAAAAGTCTATCCCCGGGCCCACGATGACGTCACCCGGCGGCGATCTCGCCGAGCAGCCAGGCCATGCGGGGATCGTCGAGCTCGAAGATGGTCTGCCACTCGCGCTTGATCCACTCGACATCGAGCGCACCGTGGTTGGCGGCCACGAGGGCCTCGATGTCGGTTTGGTCCTGCAGACGAAACGCCAACAGCTTGAGGAGTATCAGTCCCTCGGCGGTCGCCACGCGAATGGTGAGCTCCGGCCCCGGCTCCACGCGGGCCTGCTCCAAGACGTGCCGGTAGACCGGGAGCACCGGCTTCAACCAGTCGACCCGGACACCATCCCGCCACAAAACGGCCATGTGGTGCCGCGTAAAGGCCTCGATCACGTCATGGGTCTCGAACTCGAAGCCCAGGTCGTGAAGAGCATCGAGTACGGTCGGCAGCGTGATCTGAGGGATGTCGAGGATCAGGTCGATGTCGTTGGTGTAGCGCGGCCGCGACCGGTAACCCGTCGCCAGACCGCCGATCAGGGCGTAGGCGATTCCGCTCCGGCCGAGTACCGCGACGACGTCCTCGAGCGCCCGTGAGAGCGGGTCGACCGGGCGATCGCTGTCAGCGTCCATGGCGTGCGAACAACTCCCGCTGGATGGCCTGCCAGGCTTCTTCCGCCTCCATGTCGAGCTTGCGGATCGCATCCCCGCGGGGGGAGGGGCCGGATAGTCGATCTCCCCACGCGCGCAGGGCGAAGATCTGCTGCCATCGCTGCCGCGGCGTGAGGCGGCGGAAGCGGCGCGCGTCGTCGGCGATCACGAACCGCTGGTCCGGAAACGACGGGAGCGGGTTGCCTGGCATCGGAAGGCGATCACGGAGTGACTTCTCACCCAATCGTAGCACGAAGCCCG
>RFRL01000179.1 GCA_009924545.1 Planctomycetia bacterium
GCCGGCCCCGTCGGCCAATCCCCCCCTGGTGCCGATCACCCGCTGACGGGTTCCGGTCGGTGCACCCGCTGCCCAAGGTCGGCTCATGGAATGCCGGGGCGACCTCAGCCGTGGCTCGGGCAGGTGGCCTTGAGCCAGCGACGGCGCAGCCGGCGGCGGATGCTCGTCACCATGGCAGGCACGCCGTGGAGCCCGAAGCTGCGGACGATCCCCCGGCGCCGCGCCACCGGTTCGACGGGCGTGGTGAAAATCCGGTCGAACTGGTCGAGGACCCGTTCCGCCGCCACGCAGTCGGGCACGCGGTTGCCCCGCAGCCACGGGGTGCCGAGGAGACGGGCGTGGAGGGCGGGGTCGCGGTCGACGGCCACGACCCGCTCCACCAGATCCTCCAGCGACGGCGAATCGTGCGCCGAGAGGAAGCTGCGCGTGTCGAAGTCACGGCCCACGAGTGGATCGCCCCAGTAGATCGGGATCGAGTCGACGAGCATCGGTTCCATCACCTTCTCGGTGGTGTAGCCGGGGGTCGATTCGTTCTCGAAGGCGATCGTGAACTTCGACTGGGCGATGAACGCCATCTTGTCGTCCACCCGCCGGCCGAGGGTGTTGAACAGCCGGCCCCCGGAATCGACCGGGCGGTAGCGCGAGAGGCGGTGGAAGAACGCGTTCCGCACCGGGCACAGCGGATTGGAGACGACGAACGAGCAGAACCGGGTCTTGGCCGCGGCGAGTGCCCGGGGGTCGCGGTCGGCCCGGTGCACCAACCGCGCAGGATCCCCGTAGAGCCCCCACAGGGGGAGGCGAAAGTGGCGGGGATGGCGCAGATGGCCGAACGTGAAGGCCCAGTCGCAGGTCTGCCAGTCGGGGGGTTCGTTCTCCCCGGTGTAGAAGATCCGGACGCAGTCGTGCCGCAGATGGTCGTGGCGGCCGCGGCCGATGCGGGAGAAGATGAGCCAGTCGGGGCGGTCGGTGACGACGATCGGCCAGCGTTGCGACAGGAGCCTCGTGAACCAGTTGTCACGGGGGTCGAAGTCGTCCCAGAAACCGCTGAAGCCGATGCGCAGCATGGTCACACTTCATCCCGACCGGTGGACGTGAGCGTTGCATGTCGCCGCACCCGGTCGCCGAACGGGGTGGACGTCGCAGCGTGGGGACAGCCCGCGCCACCTGCGGGAGGTCGCGGCCGATTCGTGCGATCGCCGTTGGCCAAGGCTTGATCCCGAGCGCTGCGCCGCTAAGTTTTAAACCAGTTTCCGACCGGTCACCGGGCTGCAGGCCCGGGCCGCGACCGAGCCGCACGTTCCGGGCGCTGGGGTTCGGCTGACCGGGTGTGCGCGCGTATGGGTGGCGTTGACCATCCTGTCTTTCCTGTCCTTGACCATGGTCGCCCCGGACACCGAGATCGCGATCGTCGGGTCCGGTCCGGCTGGCATCGTGGTCGCGTTGGAGTTGGCGCGGCGCGGCCGGAGCGTGGTCCTCGTCGAGAGCGGACGGTCGTCGGCCGATGCGACGGTCCAGGCCCTGGGGGACGCCACCATCGTCGATCCGGTGCGGCACGTCGCGATGAATCTGGCGACGCGGCGTCAACTGGGAGGGGCGTCGAACATTTGGGGCGGGCGTTGCGTGCCGTACGATCCGGTCGATTTCATGGATCGCCCGTGGATTCCGTCGTCATCGTGGCCGATCGGTTTCGACGAGGTTTCGCGTTATCACCGGCGCGCCGGTGAGTGGTTCCGCACCGGTTCTCCAGTGTTTGACAGTCATCAGCTCGACGAGATGCACCAGAAGACGATCGTTCCGGGACTCCCGGACGGCGACGTCCTGACATCCACCCTGGAACGTTGGAGCCTGCCGACGAACTTCGCCAAGGAGTACGCCCGCGACCTGCAAGCGACGCCCGGCCTCCGGGTCCTGCCCGGTCTGACGTGTGTCGAGGTGTTGGTCGATAGATCGGGGCGACGGGTGACGGGCCTGCGCTGTCGTCGTTCGGATGGCGAGGAAACGGTCATCAACGCCTCCCGGTACTTGATCGCGTGCGGCGGGCTGGAGTCGACCCGGTTGCTGTTGGCTTCCGATTCGATCGTCTCCGGAGGACTCGGGAACCAGTCCGGGCTGCTCGGTCGCTTCTACATGGGGCATGCCTCGGGGAAGATCGCCGAGGTCGTGTTCACGACGCCCCCCCGCGACACCGCCTACGCCTACTCGCGCACCCGCGACGGGGTCTATGTCCGTCAGCGATTCAGTTTCACGTCCGAGGCGTCGTGCCGCGAACGCTTGCCGAACATCGTCGGCTGGTTGGTCAATCCCGAACTCGCCAAGCCGGAGCACGGGAGCGGCATCCTCTCGTTTGCCTATCTCGCGCTTTCTTCACCGGTGTTGGGCCCGCGGTTCGTGGCCGAGGGCATCCGCAGGGCCGTGATCGGGAGTGGTCCGCGCCGCGTCTGGCCCCATGTCTGGAACATGCTCCGGGATTTTCCCGCCACGGCGATGTTCGTCCCGACATTCGCCTACCGGCGGTTCCTCGTGCGCCGGAAAGTCCCCGGCTTCTTCGTGCCCAGCCGGGAGAATCGCTATCCCCTGCAGTATCATGCCGAGCATCTCCCCAATCGTGACAGCCGGGTCTGGCTGGGAGAGGAGCGGGACGCCCTCGGGATGCGGCGCTTGGTGATCGACCTGCGTTTTTCGCCCCAGGACGTCGCGGGTGTCGTGCGTGCCCATGAGCTTTGGGATCGGCATCTCCGCAGGCATGCGTGTGGACACATCGAGTACTCCACCGCGGATGTCCCGGAGGCGATTTCCGCGCAGTTGCAGGATGGCTATCACCAGGCTGGAACCACGCGTATGAGTGTGGATCCCGCGCAGGGCGTGGTGACGCCCGACCTGCGAGTCCACGGGATCGACAACCTGTACGTGCTGAGTGGCTCCGTGCTCGTGACGAGTGGGCAGGCCAACACGACGTTCATCGTCGTCGCGCTGGCGGTGCGTTTGGCCGATCATCTCGCGGAGAGCGCGGCATGAGCGATAGCTCCCCCGGTGGGTTCGCGGCCACGATCCCCCTCGCCCCGGCCGGAATGTCGGTCACCGAGTTGTGTTTCGGCACGTCGAAACTGCTCCGTCTCCACTCGAGTCGTGCCCGGCAGCGGTTGCTCGATGCAGCCTACGACTGCGGTATCCGTCATTTTGACACGGCGCGATCGTATGGCCTGGGCGAGGCAGAGCATGAGCTGGGACTGTTCCTGCGACGGCACCCGGATGCGACCGTGGCCACAAAGCTCGGTATCCGGATCACGGCTTCAGGGCGGTGGCTCAGGCCGCTGCAGGGACTGGCCCGACGGTGCGTGGACATCGCGCCCGGGATCCGTCGCGTCCTCCGCCGCACCGGAACGCCGTTGGTGGCTCCCCGGGACTTCGATGTCGTCAGCGCCCGAACCAGTTTGGAGGCCAGCCGCAACGCGCTGGGGGTCGATCGGATCGGGATCGTGTTCCTCCACGAACCAGACGGTGCGTGTGTCATCCCGCCCGGGTTGGTCGAGTTGTTCGCCCTGGCCCGCGAGAAGGGATGGATCGGTGGCTGGGGATTGTCCGGCAACCTGGCGGATCTGCTCGACGTCCGGCGGGCGCACCCGGACTTGGCTCCCGTGCTGCAGTATGCCTCCGATGCCGTGACCCGCAGCCGGCTGCCGCAGGTCCCTGCCGTGCCACATCTCACTTTTGGCCCCTTTTCCCATTCCCTGGATGCCATCGCATCGTGGCTCCAGCAGCGATCTCCTCTCGATGCCTGGCGCCGCGATGTCGATGCAGCCACCGACCGATCGACGATCGCGGGTCTCCTGCTGGCCGACGCCGTGACGCCACCCCACCGGGCCCCCGTGGTGTTCTCCACCACGAGCGTCGCCCATTTGACGGCGGCGACGGCGGCCGCGGGCGATCCCGCGACACGAGCCCGGGTCGACCGGCTGCGGGATTGGATCGGTTGCCAGACCGCAGGTGGGCGCACCGGGGAGGTGGGGCGGACATGACCGAGGTGCAGGCTCCGCATCCCGCCG
Organism: Planctomycetia bacterium; assembly: GCA_009924545.1. Lineage (GTDB taxonomy): Bacteria > Planctomycetota > Planctomycetia > Pirellulales > UBA1268 > F1-20-MAGs016. The sequence continues at coordinate 4,044 of RFRL01000179.1, forward strand.
GATATCCCGGGGGGGAGGGGTTCTACGACGCTGAGTACCGCAACCGTCTTTCAGTCGGCAACCGGGTCATGCGCTCGCTGTGGTCAGTGGTCTATCGCGCGCTGTTCGTCCTGTCGCCAGTCCCGTGTTTCGGCTGGCGCAGGATGATCCTCCGCCTCTTCGGTGCGCGGCTCCATCCGACGGCGAAGGTGTATCCGACGACTCGGATCTGGGCACCTTGGAACCTGTCGATGGGCCAGTGGTCGGCTCTCGGTCCCGAGGTCTACTGCTACAACGTCGCGGAGGTCTGTCTGGAACGCGATGCGACGGTGAGTTTTCGGGCTTTTCTCTGCACCGCCAGCCACGATATCCGCCGTGCCGATCGGCCACTGATTTCGGGGCCGATCCGGCTCAGGTCTGGTGCCTATGTCTTCGCCGATGCCTTCATCGGGATGAACGTGACCCTCCACGAAGGAGCGGTCGCCGCGGCCCGGGCGGTGGTGGTGAAAGACGTGGCCCCGTACGACATCGTCGGCGGCAACCCCGCCAAGGTGATCGGCAGCCGTCGCTGAGAGGCGGCCGGTCGACCCCGGCCGCCAAAGCCTTACGGCCGGTCGACCCCGGCCGCCAAAGCCTTACGGCCGGTCGACCCCGGCCGTGATCAGGGACGCGGGGCGGGCATGTCGCGGATCGCCTCCCAGTAGGCCGCGATCCCTTCCTCGAGCGTGGCGAATGGTCGGCTCCAGCCGGCTCCCTGCAGCCGCGTCAGATCGGCGCAGGTATAGGCCTGGTACTGGCCGCGGAGGTCGTCGGGAAACGGGATCACCTCGGGCGCTGCGCCGCCGGTGACCTCCGCCACGATCCTCCCCATGTCGGCGAACGACCGTGGCAGGCCGGTGCCCACGTTGTAGATCCCGGACCGATCGCGGCCGGCGGCTGCCTCGGCGAGGAAATGGAGATTGACGGCGGCGACGTCGTCGACCGAGATGAAATCCCTGACGAATCCCTCGCTGCCGTCGAAGAGGCGCGGAGCGCGCCCCTCTCGGACCGCCACGAAGCAATGCCAGGCGACGCTCGCCATCCGCCCCTTGTGCCCCTCGCCCGGACCGTAGACGTTGAAGTACCGCAGGCCGACCACCGGAACGCCGGCAGCATGACCCAGCCGGCGCACGAACTGGTCGAAGGCCCACTTGGAGAAGGCGTAGGGGGTGCGGGCCCGCTCGCAGGCGGTTTCTTCACGGAAGCCGGCGGCACCGTCGCCGTAGACCGCGGCGGAGCTGGCATAGATGAACGGACAGCGCTGCCGCCGCGCCAGGTCGAGGAGCGTCTTGGAAAAGCTGTAGTTGTCGCGCATCACCGCCCGGCCGTCACCTGCGGTCGTGTCGACGCAGGCGCCCTGGTGGAGGATCCCGGTCAGGGCCGGCAACCGGTCGATGCCGGTGAGCAGTTCGTCACGGTCGAGGTAGTCGGCGAACGCCAAGCCCGACAGGTTCGCACACTTGCGGCCATCGGTGAGATCGTCGACGAGGAGGAGGTCGTCCCGGGAGGCGCGGTTGAGCGAACGGACGATGTTGGAACCGATGAAACCTGCTGCACCCGTGACAAGAAGCATGCACCGCGCTCCGGGAACCACCCGCGGGAATCCCACGGCTCGAGCAATGATCCGCCGGTGAACCCACAGGCCCGGCACCCTGAAGATAGCCCACGGTCACGGGGGGTCGCCAGCCAGCTGGCGCCCAACGCGATCGGAACCGTTGGTCGGGGCGGTGGGGTGAGCCAACGGCCGGGGGCCGAACCCCGGGGGCCGAACCCGCACGGTCCCCGGGCCCGGGGGTGGTGTACACCGCACGGCCGCCCCCATTCCGGTGCCGGAAGCCCGGCCGGACCATCCACCGGCAACCGCCTTGACACGCCAGCGGCGTGCCGGCGAACCTGCGTTCCCTGCGGGATCGGCCGATGGCCGTCCATTCGCGCCGAAACCAGGCACCCCGTTCGACCACCCTCCTCACCGCCACCATCCCCACCGCGGATGTCGCCGATGATTCTCGTCACCGGAGGAGCAGGGTTCATCGGTAGCAACTTCATCCTCGGCTGGCTCGGCCGCACGGATGAGCCGGTGATCAACCTCGACCTCCTGACGTATGCGGGCAATCCGGCCAACCTCGCCGCCGTCGCCGCCCACCCCCGGTATGCCTTCCACCGGGGTGACATCGGTGACCAGGCGCTGGTGGAGTCGGTACTCCAAGGGGGGGACGTGCGGGCGATCGTGCACTTCGCGGCGGAGAGCCACGTCGATCGGTCGATCCACGGTCCGGATGCGTTCGTCCAGACCAACGTCGTGGGCACGTTCCGCCTGCTCGAGGCCGCCCGCCGCCACTGGCAGTCGCTGCCCGCGGGGCGGCGCGACGGCTTCCGCTTCCTCCACGTGTCGACCGACGAGGTCTACGGATCACTCCGCCCCGACGCGCCGCCGTTCCGCGAGACCGACCGCTACGAGCCCAACAGCCCGTACTCAGCCAGCAAGGCCGCCTCCGATCATCTCGTCCGCAGCTACCACCACACGTATGGCCTGCCGGTGGTGACCACGAACTGCTCCAACAACTACGGCCCCTACCAGTTTCCGGAGAAACTCATCCCCCTGTGCATCCACAACGCCCTCGCCGGCAAGCCGTTGCCGATCTACGGAGACGGGCGGCAGATCCGCGATTGGCTCTACGTCGCGGATCACTGCACCGCCATCGAGCGGGTGTTGGCCGACGGCCGGCCGGGCGAAACCTACAACATCGGGGGCTGGAACGAGCAGCCGAACATCGACGTGGTCCGGTCGTTGTGTGCCATTCTCGACGAGGAACAGCCGCGCTCCGGTGGCGGCGGCTACGCCGAGCAGATCACGTACGTGAAGGATCGCCCCGGCCACGATCGGCGGTATGCGATCGACGCGCGGAAGATCGAGCGTGAATTGGGTTGGCGGCCGGCGGAAACGTTCGCCACCGGCATCCGCAAGACGATCCGCTGGTACCTCGGGCACGGCGACTGGGTCGCCAGCGTGGTCAGCGGTGGCTACCGTGAATGGGTCGACAGGCAATACGGCCAATGAGACTTCATCGCGCGATGCGGCCCCGCCGGCGGGGTGGGGCATGAAGATCATGATCCTCGGCGCCGCCGGCCAGGTGGGCCGCCAGCTCACCCACTCGCTCGTCGATCCGTCGGTCACCGTCCACGCGTTCGCCGACACGGCGCTGGCTGGCGAGGGGACGCTCCTCCCCCTCGACCGCCAGGGCTGTGACCTGGGCGTGCCGGGAGCGGCCGCCGCCGTCATCGGCCGGGAGCGTCCGGCCATCGTGGTGAACGCCGCCGCTTACACCGCTGTCGACAAGGCGGAGTCGGATGCCGCCAGCGCCCAGCGGATCAACGCCGCGGCAGTGGCAGAAATCGCCGCGGCCGTGCGCCGGCTCGACGGGTTGCTCGTCCATTACTCCACGGATTACGTCTTCGACGGCACGAAAACCGGCCCATACCGCGAGGATGACACGCCGGCACCCCTCGGGGTGTACGGGGCCACGAAACTGGCGGGCGAGGAGGCCGTGGCCGCCTCCGGGTGCCGCAACGTGGTGTTCCGCACGAGTTGGGTCCACGCGCGGCACGGAGCGAATTTCGTCCGCACGATCCTCCGTCTGGCCGGCGAACGCGACACCCTGCGGGTCGTGGCCGATCAGGTCGGTGCCCCGACCGGGGCGGCGCTGATCGCCGCGGTGACGGCAGCCGCCATCGGGCGGTGGGCACGGGAGCCGGCGCCGCCGGGGCTCCTCCACCTGGCACCCCGAGGGGAGACGACTTGGTATGACTACGCCCGGTTCGTCATCGGAGCAGCCCGGTCCGCGGGGGCCCGGTTGCGCGTTGGCCCGGAGGGGGTGGTGCCGATCACCACCGCCGAGTACCCCACACCGGCCCGACGGCCCGCCAACTCCCGGCTCGACACCGGTCGGCTGACGAGCCTGCTGGGCCTGTCGCTGCCGTCGTGGGAGGGGGCGGTCCGCGACACGGTGG
>RFRL01000180.1 GCA_009924545.1 Planctomycetia bacterium
TACTGCCAGTTGGCACCGACCGAGTCGTCGTTGGCGCAACTGCCCAGCCCGGTCGGCCCGGCCGACGAGGAGGTAGATCGTGCCCTCGACGGCCACGCGATCGCCGCGGTGGAAGAATTCGCGCACCCGGCCCGAGGAATCGAAGAGGATGGCGAGCGGGAGTGCATCGGTGAACGCGACGTTGGACTGGTTGACGCCGAACCTCTGATAGCCCGTGCTGTTGCCGGTCGAGGTGTAGCCCGACCAGAAGAGGTCGATGCAGCGGCCATCGGCGAAGGTGTAGGTGGCACCCGAACGGACCGGCTGACGGAGGATCTCGTAGGAGTGGGGCACGCCTTCGAGCGGCCAGGCGGTGTTGAGCGGGTTTTGACCGGATGTGCCCTGGCTGGAGCCGAGGCCGCGGAACTGGGCGGCAAGGGAGCCGTTGGAGTGCGTCTGGAGGAGTTCGAACCACGGACCCGTGCCGTCAAAGCGGATGAGGTCGCCCGACCGTTGCTTGACCAGGTTGCCGCCGGGTTTCAGATACTCCGCCGCGATGATTTTCCGCTGCGCGGCGTCGAAGCTTGCGGACCCGCCGATCGCCGGGAATCCGAGATCGCGGTAGCCCCAGGCGAGGGGAACTGCTTTGTCGGGGTTGACGCCACTCGTGGCGGGGTCGGCGATGATCGCCCGCGACTGGAGTCCTTCGCCGCGGTACACCTCCGGCACGTCGGCGAGTTGCAGGTCGATGGCCGCCGCGTAGGGGACGCTCGTGTTCACCGGGATGATCCAGAACCCGGCCCACTCGGTGCGGCCGATGGCCCGGCTCTGCGCCTTGCTCACCCAGGTTGACACCGCCCGGGCCGTCTCGCGCGTGCGGCGCGTTTCGGCCGTGTTCGACAGGTTCGGCAGCACCGTCACCGCGAGCAGGCCGATGATCGCCACCACGACGAGCAGCTCGACGAGCGTCATGCCGGCGCGGCGGTGGTCGGGGCGGTGCATGGCGGTCACGCTCGGCAAGGGATCACTTGGTGGTCAGGTCGTGGTTGGTGATGTCGTCGCGGAACCGCGAACTGTCGAACACGGCCCCCGGAGGATAGATCGGCTGATTCGCCACTGGCGGGTTGATCGTCATCAATCCGGGGCCCCCCGGAGGTGCCCATCCGGCACCGATGGCATTGCCCGTCGCGCGAACACCGAAGGCCTTGTCGTTGTTGTCAGTGCTCAGCGGATCGATACCGCTGCCCTGCGGGCCGCCTGAGAAGATGAGGGGAACCACCCGGTAGTCATTCGTCGCGACCTTCATCGGGTCGAGGGGATCGTGGTCGGCGACCGCATCTCCGGTCTGGAGCGTGCGCGTCACCGCCGGGCGACCGGTCGTCGCGCTAATCGTGTAGCCCACCGGCCAGCGGATGAACTGGATCGGCTGGCCCCAGGCGTCGAGGAACTCTGGGGCGCCGTTGGCGTTGACGTCTCCCATCTCGTCGGTACGGAAGGTCTCGGTGGCATCCCCGGCGAACCCGCCCCGGGTGACGATCAGCGCCAGGCATTCGGCCGACTCCCACTGATCGGAGAACGACTTTCCGGAGGCGAACTGCATGTAGCGGCGCGCCGCGGCCGACATCAGGGTGCTGACCTGGGCCAGTTGCCAGGAGAACTGCCCCCCTCCGACCACGTCGTCCCACTGATCGGGCAGGTCGAGGAGCTGCATCAGGCGCAGCGTCTTCAGCCGCCCCTCGGCGATCGTCTTGCGCGTATCGGTGGTCGGGCCGATCCATGGCGTGCCGGGCTTGTCGTTGATCCATGCCCGGGGCGGATTGGCACTCGTGTCGATCCACACCGTGTAGATGGGGAGGATGTCGGTGGCGGTCGGCTGCCCTTTGACGAACCGCGGCCCCGGCACGCGCTTCTCGGTGAAGCTCTCGTAGTGCGGCACCACGATCTCGTGGATCTTGCGGATCGTGGACTTCGTCTTGTCGATCTTGGCCCGCTGCCGGGCCCCCGCCAGCCCGGTGAGGGAGAGGGCGGAGAGGATCGAGATGATGATGAACACCACGAGCAGTTCGATGAGCGTGAACGCCCGCCGGGACCCGGCGACGGGCAGCGGCGAAACGGCGATGGTGGCCGGGGCGTTCACGGGGGAGGGTTCCTGCTCACTTCACGCTGTCGATGTAGTCGAGCCGGGTGCCGGGCCAGAAGTTGGAGAGGTCGTCGTCGGTGCCGAACTTCTCGTCGCGGCCGGCACAGAGGATCTGGAAGCTGTCCTCGTTGAAGAACGGCTGGTTGACGTTGGCGAAGTCCTTGGGGTTGGACGAGGCGGGGACGCGGTGGGCGAAGTACGACCCGCTGGCGATCGTGTAGGGGGTGCCCGACGGCGGCGCCGAGAGGGCGTACTGCGACGAGGGGATGTAGACGTAGGGGCTGCCCGCCTTCCCCGCCGGGTAGAAGGTGTTGTTGACCACGCGCGACGCGTCGAAGTCGAAGAGCTTTTTCTTCTTCAGAGAGGTGTTGCCAAGAGCCAGCGGATCGGTGGGGTCGTCGGTGAAGCCGCTGAGCCAAGTGAACATGGCGTTGTCAGGTTTCAACAAGGAGAGGGCCGGCAGGTTCGGGAGGTTCGCCACCGCGACGCGCGGAAAGATCCGCTGCAGGTGCTTGTGCACCGGCCCGCCCACCCCCACCGGCTCGATGCACGGCGGAAAACTCCCGTACTCGTTCTTGTAGTTCATGATCGCCATGTGGAGCTGGTCGATCTCCGACTTGATCGCGGCGTTGCGCGCCGCGTTCTGCGCCCGCATCACCGCCGGGATCGCCAGCCCCGCGATCACCGCCACGATGATGATCACCACCAGCAGCTCGACGAGCGTGAAACCGGGGCGGGCCGCAGGCCGGCGGGCTGGCAAGTGATCGGGTCGCATGGTAATCCTCGGTCTGTGGCGGGTGCGGTCTCGTCTCACGACAGGTCGGTGATCAGCTTGATGAGCGGCATGAACAGGGCGATCACGATGAAGCCCACCGCACCACCGAGGAAGATGATGAGCAGCGGTTGGCTCGTCAGGCTCTCGGTGAGCACCGCCACCTCCTCGTCGTAGGTGTCGGCCACCTTGTAGAGCATCGTGTCGAGCTCGCCCGACTCCTCACCCACGTCCACCATGTTGACGACGAGGTCGTCGACCACCGGCTTCTTGTATTTGGTGAGGTACAGCAGGGCGCCGATCCCCGGGCAGAACAGCGTCCAGAAGAGCATCGCCACGATGTTGAACGGCGGGACGGCGAACTCCTTCAGCGGCTTGGCGATCGCGTTGCCGTCGCGGATCGAGTCGCTCACCTTCTGGAACATCTTCTCGAACATCATGTTGCCCGAGGTTTCCTTGGTGATGTTGAGGGCCTCGAGGATCGGCACGCCGGAGGAGAGGAGCGTGCCGAGCGTCCGCGTGGAGCGCGACATGATGTTCTTCTCGACGAGCTGGCCGAAGATCGGCATCTTGAGCGTGAACAGGTCCCAGCCGAAGCGGCCGTAGTTGATCAGGCAGATCGCCTTGATGATCAGGCGGAAGCCGAAGGGGATCGCCGGGATCAGGTACCAGTAGTTCACGCAGGCGTTGGAGATGTCGATGAGGACCTGCGTCATCGCCGGCAGTTCGCTGCCGAAGTCGTCGAAGATCTTTTTGAACTGCGGCACGATCTTGATCATGATGAAGGTGAGAATGCCCACCGCCACGCTCACGACCACGATCGGGTAGACGAGCGCCCCCTTCACCTTCCGCTTCAGCGACTGGGCGCGCTCCATGAACTCCGCCAGGCGGCGGAGGATGATTTCCAGGGCACCGCCCGCCTCACCGGCGCGGATCATGTTGCAGTAGAGGCGGTCGAAGCACTTGGGGCTCTTCGACATCGCCTCGGAGAGGGTCGCTCCACCCTCGATCTCGTCGCACGTGTCGAGGAGGCTGTTCTTGAGGCGGCCCGGCTTCTGCATCTCCGCCAGCACCTTGAGGCTGCGGAGGATCGGCAGGCCGGCGTCCTGGAGGATGGAGAGCTGCCGGGTGAAGAGCGTCAGCTCCTTCCCCTTCACGCCGCCGAAGGCGAACGTCCGTCCCGGCTTCCGCTTGCCCGAGCCGGCGGCCGCAGCCTTGGCCTTCTGGGCCTTGAGCTTGGTCACCATGTAGCCCATGGCGCGGATCGTGGCCTGGGCCTCGGCCTCCGTGGGGGCCTCGACCACGTCCTTGATCGGGCGCCCGGTGGCGGCGTCGATGGCTTCGAACTGGAAGGTGGGCATCGTCAGGCCTCCAGGATCGTCTCGCGGATGACTTCCTCGGCGGTGGTCATGCCCGCGAACACGGCTTCCATGCCGGAATCGCGGAGCGTGACCATCCCCTGCTTGCGGGCGAGGTTGCGCAACTCCTCGGTGGAGGCGTTGCGGGCGATGAGGGCACGGAGATCGTCGTTGAGCAGGAGCAGCTCATAGAGGCCCATGCGCCCCTTGTAGCCGGTGCGGTTGCACTTCTCGCAGCCCTTGCCCCGGAAGAACTTCTTCCCCACGAGCTGGTCGCTGGTCAGCTCGAGGTCGGCCACGACGTCGGCCCCCGGCACCACCTCTTCCTTGCAGTTGGCGCAGATCCGGCGCACGAGCCGCTGGGCGAGGATCGCCTCGACCGTGGCCGTGATCAAAAACGGCGGCACCCCCATGTCGCGGAGGCGCGTCACGGTGGCCGGGCTGTCGTTGGTGTGGAGGGTCGAGAAGACCATGTGGCCGGTGAGGCTCGCCTGGACGGCGATCTCGGCCGTCTCCACGTCGCGGATCTCACCCACCAGGATCCGGTCGGGGTCCTGGCGGAGGATCGAGCGCAGGCAGTGGGCGAAGGTGTTGCCGATCTCGGAATCGATCTGCACCTGGACGATACCGTCGATGTCGTACTCCACCGGATCCTCGGTGGTGATCAGCTTGTCTTCGATGTCGTTGAGCTCGGAGAGGGCCGAGTAGAGGGTGGTGGTCTTGCCCGAGCCGGTGGGGCCGGTGACGAGGATGATGCCGTTGGGGCGTTTCATCACGTCGCGGAACTGGCGGAGCATCGTCGGCGCCATGCCGATCTTGTCGAGGTCGAGCGAGACCACGCCCCGGTCGAGGACCCGCATGACCACGCTCTCGCCGAACAGCGTGGGCAGCACGCTCACGCGCAGGTCGACCGGGTGGCCGCCGACGTTGAGCTCGATGCGCCCGTCCTGGGGGAGGCGGCGCTCGGCGATGTCGAGGTTGGCCATCACCTTGATGCGCGTGGTGATGGCGAAAGCGAGGTGCTTCGGCGGCGGCACCATCTCCTGGAGCACCCCCTCGCTCTTGAGGCGGATGCGGAACTCGGTCTCGAAGGGCTCGAAGTGGATGTCGCTGGCGCCGTCGCGGATCGCCATGAGGAGCACCATGTTGAGCAGCTTGCGCACCGGCGCGCTCTCGGCGAGGGCCTCCACGCTCGTCAGGTCGGTGATCCCCTCCTTGCCGGCGGCGGCGGCCGCGGCGGCGAGGTCGGTGTCGGCCTCCAGCGACTCGACGAGCGACTCCACGCTCTCGTTGTCGGCGGAGTAGTACTTCTCGATCGCCTTCTGGATCTCCGCCTCGGTGGCCACGCAGTTGTGGATGTCGTAGCCGAGGAAGGTGCGCAGCTCGTCGGCGACCTGGATCTTCTGGGGCTCGGCGGTGGCCACCGTGAGGCGCTCCCCCGACAGCTCCAGGGGGATCACCCGGTAGAGCTGGGCCATCGGCTCGCTGACGAGCTTGAGGACCTCGGGGGCGATCGTCCGGTCGTAGAGGGTGACGAAGGTGGTGTTCCACTGCTCGGCGAGGGCCTCACCGAGCTGGTCCTCGCTGTAGAAGCCGAGCGACAGGCCCACCTTCCCCAGGAGCTCGCCGCCCCGGGATTGCTGTTCCTCGAGCATCACGGCGAGCTGCTGCTCGTCGCACAGACCGAGGTCGAGGAGGATCTGGCCGAGTCTCTTGAGCGCCATGGCCTAGTGCTCCATCTCCTTTTTCGCCTTGCGGGCGATGTCCTCCTCGTCGTCGAACACGCCGCGCTTGGCGTTGGCGATCCGCATCGCCAGGTCGTCGGGGGACTGGGCCTTGGCGAGCACCGCCTCCTCGCTCACCTTCTTTTCGTTCCACAGGCGGAACAGGTGGTCGTCGAGGAGCTGCATGCCGAGCTTGGCCCCGGTCTGGATCGCCGAGTTGATGCGGAAGGTCTTGTTCTCGCGGATCAGATTGCCGATGGCGGGGGTGCAGACGAGGATCTCGTAGGCCGCCACACGGCCGCCGCCGATCTTGGGGAGCAGCGCCTGCGACACCACGCCGATGATCGCCGTGGAGAGCTGGGTGCGGATCTGCTCCTGCTGGCTGGTGGGGAAGGCGTCGATGATCCGGTTGACCGTGCCCTGGGCGCCGGTGGTGTGGAGCGTGCCGAAGACCACGTGGCCGGTTTCCGCCGCGGAGATCGCCGCCTCGATCGTCTCCAGGTCGCGGAGCTCGCCCACGAGGATCACGTCGGGGTCCTGCCGGAGGGCACGCCGCAGCGCCTCGGAGAAGCTCTGCACGTCGGTGCCGATCTCGCGCTGGTTGACCGTGCTCTTCTTGCTGCGGTGGTAGAACTCGATCGGGTCTTCGATCGTGATGATGTGGTGGTCGTGCGACTCGTTGATGAAGTTGATGAGGCTCGCCAGCGTGGTGCTCTTGCCGGAGCCGGTCGGCCCCGTCACGAGGAACAGCCCGCGCGGCCGGCAGACCATCTTCTTGCACACCTCGGGCACGCCGAGCTGCTCGGGGGTGAGCATCTTGTTGGGGATCTGCCGGAGCACCATGGCGATCGTGCCGCGCTGCTTGAACACGCTGACGCGGAACCGGGCCATGTCGCCGAAGGCGAAGCCGAAGTCGCAGCCCCCCTTCTCGGCCAGTTCCGCCTGGCAGCGCTCCGGCGTGATGGCCTTCATCAGGCCGTTGGTGTCGTCGGGGGTGAGGACCTTGGTGTTCTGCGGGCGCATGCCGCCGTCGATGCGGAACACCGGGGGCAGACCGGCGGTGATGTGGATGTCGCTGACGCCGTTCTTCACCGCCGCGGTGAGCAGCTTGTCGATCTGGATCGTGCCCACCGCCGCCTTCGGCATGGCGTAGACGGCCGCCTCGTCGACCGGGCCGGTCGCCTGCTGATCGGCCGGGGCGTCGGAAGCGATGTCGAGCTCGAGGGCCCCGTCGTCGGCCGCAGCGCGGCCCGAGGCGGATGGTTCGTCGGCGTCGGTGGCCGGGCGGAGCACGAGCACCTTCGTGCCCGAGATGTCGACCAGCCCGCCGGCATAGCGCCCGAGGGCGGAGGTGAACACGAATTTCGCCGGGTCGGCACCCGTGGGAAGGATCGCCATGAGGAGCGACTCCACCTCGTCGCTCGACAGCGCCTTGACCTTCAGCGGCCGCACTTGGTCGTTGATCTTGAGCATCGGCGGCACATTGCCCGAGAGCCGCAGCTCGGTGGCCCCGTTGTCGAGGGCCACCTTGAGCAGCTTGTCGACGGTCTGGGCGAGGGGTGACTGGGCGGCGGTGCTCATGGCGGGCGTCACCTGATGTGGTCGGAACGTTGTGTCGGCAAGAGGGATACGGTCATCGGCCGGGCCGGCGGAGCGGCGCTGAACGAGCACGTCCGACCGGCCCCCACGACCGGACACCGGAGGACACTTGGTACGGGGCCGTCAGTCTAGCTTGGGAACCCGTTTTCGCATCGCGCCGGCGGCGCCTCTCAGCCCATTCCGCTCCGCGGTTCTCCGCCCGCCCCATTCCGCAGTCGTGAGCCCACTCCCCGACGCGGCCGCCTTCCACGGACGGCAGCCCCGGGCCTGCGGACAGACGCAGCTCCGGCCGGCGGGGCCGGATCGCGGCCCGGCTGGACCGGGGCAGGGACGAGGAGAACGGGCCGGAACGGACCGGCGGCACAGCAACGATGAGCATCACCCGCCTGGCTGACTCGACTGGTCCCCGGCAGCGCCCCCTTGCCCGG
>RFRL01000019.1 GCA_009924545.1 Planctomycetia bacterium
GCCGGCCCCCACCGCCTCCAGCTCGATCACCTTGTCGGTGAAGTCGGCCGCGTAGCCGTTCGCGATCCGCAGCGACGGATGGTCGAACGGCCCACGCTCGTGTTTCACCCGCTCGTCGGTGAGGCAGGTGAGGAAGAAGGCGAGGGCGAGCTGGTCGTGGATCGTGAGATCGATCGTGCGCATGGCGGGATGCTTGTCGGGATTCACGTCCCGGTCGCCGGGCACGTCGCCGCCGCGGTCGTAGAACTCGAGCACGTCCATCAGGGTGGGGAGCCGTCCGTTGTGCATGTAGGGAGCGGTCAGTTCCACGTTGCGCAGCGTCGGGGTGCGGAAGCCGCCCCAGAACATCAGCTCGTTGTCGTCGAGGAGCGGCTTGCGGTGCCCCCACTGCGTCTCGTTGAGCACGAGCCGGCGGGCCCGCGAGAAGAAGTGCACGTCGGCCCGCCGCTGGCTCGAATGGGTGCCGGGGAAGTCGCCGTCGGGCCAGGCGGGGACATCGCGGGCCCAACTGGTGTCGGCTGCGGGAACCGGCGCGGCGGCCCCGGCGGGCGCCGGGGAACGCGGCCGTCCGGCGCGCCAGGCGGGATCGAAGCGGTAGGCCGCGCCCGCGGCCACCTGGTGGTGACCTTGCGGAGGGGGCGGCTGTGGACCGGTACGCCGGGCCGCGCTGCCCTCGGGACCGTGGGCCAGTGCGGCGACGCTGCTGAAATCGCCGACGCCCCGGTCGTAGCGCGGCGGGGCCACCCCGAGCGTGTAAAAGCCCATGTCGTAGAACGCATAGGGGGCCGAGGCGAACGGGCCGGCGAACGGCAGCGGGGGCCGGATGGCGACGAGGTCGGGGGGCACGGGCGTCCGTTCGAGGAGCACAGGGGTGCCGATCAGCTTCGCCAGCGCGATCCGCTCGTCTTCGCTGAAAAACGTCCGGTCACCCGCGAACCGGGAGCGCTCCCGTTCGAAGTCGATGAGCACACCGGCGATCTCGTCGGCCCGGTCTTCGGCCACGCGGACCGCACGGAGCCGCTCGGCCACCAGGGTGGTGAGCGTGCTTTGCCGCCCGCCGGCCCCGTCGCGGAGGAGGTTCAGTTCCCCGGCCAACTGCGCGGCAAAGCGGGCACCGGGGGCTCCGGAGGCGACGAGCAGGGCCGCCACCTCGGCGAGCATCCGGCGTTCCGCGGCGCCGAGGACGAGGCCGATGGCATCGCCGCGGGAATTGGGCAGCAGCGAATGGTCGACGAGGTGGGCGATCGGCTCGGCCCCCTCGCCGTTGTCCAGGCGGGTCATCGCCTCGCTGAACAGCGGCCCCTCGTGGCAGTCCTGGCACCCCTTGGAGACGAAGGCCCGCAAGCCGCGCTGGAACACTTCCGCGCCGCTCGAGAACACGAACGGCGGGGTGCCCGCCGGGGGCGGGTGCTTCGTCTGGAGGCGGTCGATGACCACCGCCTCGAGACCGGCGTGCTTTTCCTCCCAGAGGCGGTTGACCGCGCTGGTGTCGCCCTCCATCACTGCATCGAACGGTGATTGGTTGGAGACGAGCCCCGCCTCGTAGAGCAGGATGGCAAGGCCCCAGTAGAGCGGGAAATTGGCCTCCATGAGCGTGCCTTCACGCGGGCCGCCCGCCCCCGCCAAGGCCAGCGGGATGCGCTGGGTGTCTTCCGGGTGGGCCCCGGGGGCGGCGGCCTCGGCCGGTGCGGCGGCCGATCCGTCCCACCACTCGCGGCGGAAGGCCCGCTGGATGAGCCGCCGATAGGTGGTGCCGGGGCCGACGAGGCCCGCCTCGACGGCCCAGCCGAGGTGGCTGTCGTCGCCGGCCACCTGCTGGTAGCCGAGCACGGGTGCCGGCAGGAGCTTGCGCGCGAGGTCGGGGAAGGTGCGACCGTGATACGACATCTCCACGTCGTTGACGATCGGACCGACCGCCTGCGACGCCAGCGCCGCGTGCGGCAGGGCGACGCGCACCGGGCGGAGCGTGCCGTCGGCATGGCGGACGTGGATCACCTCGCGCTGGTCGTCGTCGCCGAAGATCGAAAACCCGTTGAAGGTCGATTCGGCACGGCCGTCGTGGAACAGCCGGTCGGCGAACCCGGAGTTGACGACGGTGGGGGCGTTGCGCGGTGTGATCTGGCGGAACCGGCGGCCGTCGTTCGCCTGGCCGGCGACGAACATCGCCCACTCCGCCGGGGAGCGGTCCGGGGGCGTGGGTGGGAGTGGCGTCGGCTGACCGATCTCCGATTGCCACGGGTCGCCGGTGGCGCCGGGGCCCTGCGGGTTGAGCCCCTGGAACTCGATCCGCGGCACCCCCTGCGATCCGACGATGAGCGACAGCGGTGTGACCGGTTCCGCGGGGGCATCCCCCTCGGCCGCAGCCCCACCCGAGACGAAGGGGCGCGGGGGGGCGGTTTGCGGGTCGTAGAGACCGGGGATGTCGATCGGCTGCGTGGCCCGCGCGGCGACGTCGAAGGGTCGCGGTCGCTCGCCGAGGCCGAGCGGGTACCGGGGGTCGAGTTGGTACCGGTCCCAGGCGACGTACGGGATGCGCGTGGTGTGGGTGTCGCGGGCATCGGTGCCGAAGCGGTAGTGGCACGAGGCACACGCCGTCCCGATGAACGAATTGCCATCGCGGCGGAAATCACTCCCCGCCTGCATGTCCCAGAAGAAGGCCTTGCCCAGCGCTTCGGCCGCCTCCACGTCGGCGATGAAGGCGGCGAGGTCGCGGCGCCGGATGACGCGCCGCGCGACCGGGCGACCGGCGGCATCGACCCCGGGGGCGGTCTCGACGTAGGGGTTGCGCAGCCGGCGTGGATTCCAGTCGTCGATCACCTCCTGGACGCGCGACAGCGTGGCGAAATCCTCCTCTCCCACGAGGTGCGGCACGACGTGGTCCTCGGGCGCCGCCGCCACGAAGGCCGACCCGACCACCACCACGAGCGTCAGCGCGACGCCGGTGCGCCAGGCGTGCGGACGGGCCCGGGGGGAGCACCGGGCGGGACGGGATCGGGACACGGGCATGGTGACCTCCTGCGCGCGGAACGCGAGCCGACGGTGAGCGGTTCAGCCGGGGATGCCGTAGCGCTGCTCGAACGTGAACCCGCACACGCGGCGGATCGTCTCCACGAGTAGCGGCCGACGCAGTCCAGCCGGAAGGGTGGCCCAGCGGTCGGCGGGGGGCTTGCCGAAGAGGATCGTGGCGGCGTGCCGCTTGGGGTCGGCATCGACGCGGGGATCGAGGTCGAAAAACCCGAGGCTGCGGCGCAGCTCGTCGATGGCGCCGCGGGTCCCGGTGAGGAAATGCCAGTCGCACAGGCCGTCGCGCGGCCGGTCGGCGCCGTAGCCGGCGGCAAACTCCCGGAGGGCCGCCGGGGAATCCCGTTCCGGGTCGACGCTGATCGACGCGATGACCATCGTCCGGCCGAAGAGCGGAGCGAGTTCGTCGCGGAGGGCCTGCAGTTGGGCCGAGGTGCCGGGGCAGGTTCCCTGGCAGGTGGTGTACATCGTGTTGATGAGCATCGCCCGCCCGTTGACCAGATCGGTGCGGAAGCGCACCGGCTGCCCGAACTGGTTGGTGAGGTGGACGTCGGCGTAGCGGTCGGCGATCAGCAGGCGACGGGCGGCAGCCGTGGGCATGGGGATGGATCCGCGGGGGTCGGGACGACGGTCGTGACGGGGGGCTGGCGAACGGTCCGTGGCCCGCGCGATCGACGGGTACGGGCCGGGCCAGCGTCAGGCCTCAGGGTTCGGGTCGCGGGCGTGGCTCACCGCGCGAGGGGATGAATGGTCCACCGGCGTCGTCGGCGGGGGCGGCTCCCACGGCAACTCCCCCACCTTCCGCCGACGGGCGTCGCCGGGCGGCGGTTGCAGCGTGACGTCGTCGCCGTGGGTGCGGGCGTCCGGGGCGGTGTTGGCCGCGGTCCGGTCGGCCGCCTCGTCGGGCTCCGCGGTGAGGAGGAGTTGCCGCGGCACCGGCTCGAAGTTGTGCATCATCCGCATGTCTTCGTGCTCGACGTTGTGGCAGTGGAACACGAAGGGCCCGTTCCAGGTGCGGAAGCGCATGCGGATCCGGGCCACGGTGTTGGGACCGAGGATCTGCGTGTCATGGAGCCCGCGGACCTCGACCGGCGGGATCTGGTCGATGAGCTGGACCAGCGGGCCCGGCGGCAACTGCACCGGCGGGTCGGCGGCGTCGACCACCGCGTCGGCGGCGAAATCCTTCTCGTAGCTGACGAGCTGGTGGCTCTCGAGATGGATGTGGATCGGGTGCCACCAGCCGCCTCCCCCGTTGCGCAGCACCCACTCCTCGACGGAGCCGAGCGTGGGCGTGGCGTTGGCGATGGTCGGATCATAGAACCGCTTGTTGATCATCCAGGCGCCCGCGCCACGCTGGAACACGAACTCGCGGACCACCTGCACCTCGTCGTCGCGGATGGCGTCGTGGGGATTGAGGCAGGTGTCGAGGCCGATGCTGGCGTCCTGGTCCTTGGGGGCCGGGGCCCCGCGGACGATGAATTTCATCAACACCATCGGACGGGGCAGTTCCGCCACGGTGGTCGCCGGCACGGCGCCGTCGGCCGTCGCCACCGTGTCGAACGGGAGGGGCAGCACGCGTGGATCGCCCCCATCGGCCAGCGGCACGCGCGGGCCGCGGCCGTCGAATTGCGGCATCGTGTTGACGAGGTAGAAACTCCGCTCCTGGCCCGGCTTGAGGTCGGCGGCCAGGGCGGGGAAATCGACGACGATGTCGGCCCGGTTGGCCATGGCGATGGTCACGCTGCGGCGCAACAGCGGCTTCGACCAGAGCCACGAATCCTTGCCGATGCGGAGGAACGGCTGGGCGAGGTCGTCGTAGCCGCGGCTCCGGGCGGCGAGGGTCTCGGGGGCGGTCGGATCGGCGGCGGCTTCGATCCCCGTGCGCTGGATCTGCGCCAGGTCCTTCTCGGAGAGGATCCGTAGCCGGTAGATCCGCGCGTTCGACCCGTCGAGGAACCGGAAGCGGTACTTGCGGTTCTCGACGTCCAGGTAGGGGAACGCCTCGCCGTTGATGAGGACCGTGTCGCCGAGGTAGCCGTTGTGCCCGTTGGAGTCGTACGCCAACTGCCCCGTGGCGGCGTCGATGACGCGGTCCTGGAGGACCATGTAGATGTCGTAGGGGTTGTGGTACGGCTCCTTGCCGTAGCGGTAGTAGCCGGGCTGCTGCGGGTCCTCCAGGTCGGCGACCTTCACCGGATCGGTCTCCAGGCGGTCGCGTTCCGGATCGAAGCAGGAACGCTCGCGGAGGCCGGGGAGGACACCGGCCCGGATGAGCCGCAGTTCGCGTTCGCCGAAGCACCGGGCCACGCCGGCGAGGCCGCGCGACACGTTGTAGCCCGTCGCGTCGTTGGCATGGTCGTGGTACCACATCGACGATTGGGCTTCGCCGAAGTCGACGACGAAGCGCTTCCCGCCATTGAGGGTCACGGGGGGCGTGGGGCGGACGAGCGCCTCCTCCTCCTTCCGCAGCGCGGGGCAGTCGTCGTCGGGATCGGCGCCGGGGCGGTATTCCTTGAGGGGGAGGATGTTGGGGTAGAAGTAGTCCCGGGCCTTCCCCTGGAGCACGTAGAACAGCGGGAACCCGTCGCTGTGCGACGGCGAGTGGCCGCCGTGGAGGTGGATCGAGACCTCGGTTTCCAGCCGGTTCTCGTAGCGGATCAGCACGGGCTGGCCGAGCCGCAGCGCGTACATGGGGCCGGGCGTGATCCCGGCGTAGCCGTAGAGGCGGGCCGGGAGTGGGTGGTGGGCCAAGGACTTCTCGAACTCGACGATCGGGACCTTGTAGCACTTGATGGGGAACCCACCCCAGTTGGCGACGAACTTCTGGGGGTCGTCATGGAGGGCGAACTGGCCGAAGTGCTGCTGCTTGTCTTTCCATGAGCCGGCCCCGGTGAGCCGCGGGTCCATGCCGTACATTCGCCAGTGGTCAGGCGTGGCGCCGAACTCGGCGGCCACGCCGTGGAACACCTCGCCGACAGGGACCGGATCGGTGGGCCCGAAGGGCATGGCCCCCTGCCGGGTCAACTGCTCGTAGGTGCCCACGGCGGTCGGCCGCGGCACCGGTGGGATCGGCAGCGGCGTGCGGAAGGCCCAGGGGGGAAGTTCAGTCGTCTTCTTCACGTCGAACGCGGCGGTGGGCAGTTCGAACGGACCGGGTGGCTGCGCCGCCAGCCCGGCCCCGGCACCACCCCCGGCGACCGACGCGGCACCCGCCTTCAAGACGTCACGACGATTGAGCATCTCGATCCTCCAGGCGTCGATGGCGCGGAACAGGAGGAGGGAATCCGGCGCTGGTCCCGACCACCGGGGTGAGGCAGCGACCGGAGATTGGCTGGGTCACCACTCCCCCCGGCACGGCGGATGCTAGCGTGAAACGGGTGCCACTGTCGACCATCGCCCAGCGACAACTCCCACCGCGGCTGTGGGGTTGCCGTTCGACGCGGGGACCCACCACAGCGGTAGGATCGGAGGCGGAAGGCTGGCCGCACACCGCCGGCGAACAATGTCTCCCTCCACCCCGGGTGAACGGGTGGAAGCAGCGAGAGTTTCGCCCTGACGCGTTGCTCAGAATTCCCACAGTCTGGCTGTCGATACCGTCACCCACGTTTCTTCCCCCCGATGCCGAGAACCCACCATGCCCACCGACACCCTCCCCGATGATCACTTGTCTTCCCTTCCGGAACTCGTTGCCGCGGTTCGCGGGCGGCTCCTCGGGCTCGGCGGCGCGCTGGCCTTCCTCGGGGCCGTGGCCCTCGCTGCGCCGTGGGCGGCGGCGACGGTGATCGACTGGGTCGTCGGCGGGTTGCTCGTGGCCGCCGGCATCGCCCAGCTCGGCGTGGCCACCGTCACCTACACCTGGCGCGGGTTCTGGATCGCCGCGGTGTGTGGGACGCTGGCCCTCATCGGTGGCTTGGCGATGCTCGCCATCCCGGTGGAGGGCGTGCACGCGCTGGTGACGTTCCTGGGGATCATGCTCCTGGTGGAGGGGGCGGTGAAACTGGCGGCGGCGTGGGGCCTCCCCTCCGACATGCCCTGGGGCTGGATCCTCTTCGACGGATGCCTGACCACCTTCCTCGGTGCCATGCTCGTCGCGGCCCGGCCGGCGGAGGCGGGGGTGCTCCTCGGGCTGTTCGTGGGGGTGAACCTGCTGTCGAGCGGGATCACCTTCCTGGCCACGGCACTGGCCATGGGGCGCGGGGCCCGGGTCCCGTGACCCCGCTCGGCCCGGGTCCCTGCGGTGGCCTCGGGGGAGGGGTTTTCGCTACATTCCCCCCTTTCCCCCGCGGATGCCCTTCCCCGTGATGCACGAGCTCCCCAAACACTACGACCACCGCGCCGCCCAGGAACGCTGCGGCACCCTCTGGGACACCCTCCGCACCTGGCATGCCGAGCCTGTGCCGGCCCCGGGGCAGCGCGTGTTCTCGATCGTCATCCCGCCCCCCAACGTGACCGGGGCGCTGCACCTCGGCCACGCCCTCAACAACACCCTCCAGGACGTGCTCGTGCGCACCCGGCGGATGCAGGGGTGCCTGACGATGTGGATGCCCGGCACCGACCATGCCGGCATCGCCACACAGGCGGTGGTGGAGAAGCGCCTTCTCGAAGAGGAGAAACTCTCCCGGCACGACCTCGGCCGCGACCGGCTCGTGCAGCGGATCTGGGCCTGGAAGGAGCAGTACGAGAAGCGCATCCTCGGCCAACTCCGCGATCTCGGGGCGAGCTGCGACTGGGATCGGACGCGGTTCACCCTCGACGAGCGCTGCGGCCGCGCCGTGCGCGAGGCGTTCCTGCGCCTCTTCAGGCGCGGTCTGGTCCACCGTGGCAAACGGCTGGTGAACTGGGACACCTACCTGCAGACCGCGATCAGCGATGACGAGGTGTTCCACGAGACCGTGAAGGGTCACTTCTGGCACATCCGCTACGACGTGGTCGATCCCCGGCCGGGTGAGCCGACGAGCGTGGTGGTGGCGACGACGCGCCCCGAGACCCTGCTCGGCGACACCGCCGTGGCGGTCCATCCGGCGCCGGCCGCGGCCCTCGACGAGGCGGAACGGGCCCTGCGCGCGCGGCGCGCCGAGGCCGCCGCGAAGGATCAGGCGGCGTTCGACGCGGAGCTGGCCGCCCTCGCCGACCGGCGGCGCGACCTGCTCCCGCAACTGGAGCGGCTGGCGGTGATGGCGCGCGACGGCCGCCGGGTGCGGCTCCCGTTGGCCGGACGGGTGATCCCGCTGGTGGCCGACGAGTGGGCCAAGCCGGAACTGGGCAGCGGCTGCGTGAAGATCACGCCCGCCCACGACCACAACGACTACGACGTGGGGAAACGCCAGGGGCTGCCCCTGGTCAACATCCTGGAGCCCGACGGTCGGCTGGCGGCCACCGCCGGGGCCTACGCCGGGCTCACGATCGCCCTGGCGCGGACGAAGGTGGTCGCCGACCTCGAGGCCCTCGGCCACCTCGTGTCGGTGGAGGACCGGGTGATCGAGCTGGCCCACTCCGACCGCTCCAAGACGCCGATCGAGCCGTTCCTCGCCGACCAGTGGTTCATCCGCATGGCGGAGCTGGCCCAGCCGGCGCTCGACGCGGTCACGAATGGCGCGGTGCGGATCGTGCCGGAGCGCTACGCGCGGAGCTACGTCGACTGGCTCTCCGAGAAGCGCGACTGGCCGGTGGGCCGGCAACTCTGGTGGGGCCACCGGATCCCGATCTGGCAGGTGAGCGGCGTCACCGAGGCCGACGTGGCCGCCGCCTGTGCCGGCCGCGACGACGTCGCCTGGCAGCCCGACGGCGCGGGGGGCTTCTTCGTCTGCTCGTCGCGCGAGGCACTGGGCATCGAGCGCGTGGCGGGCCGGGAGCTGGTGCAGGAGCCCGACGTGCTCGACACCTGGTTCTCGTCGGCCCTGTGGCCGCACTCCACGCTCGGCTGGCCGGAGGAGACGGCGGAACTGGCCTGCTTCTATCCCACCAGCACGCTCGTCACCAGCCGCGACATCCTCACGCTGTGGGTGGCGCGGATGGTGATCATGGGCCTGTTCGACACCGGGAAGATCCCCTTCTCCACGGTGGTGATCCATCCCAAGATCCTCGATCGCTACGGCGAGACGATGAGCAAGAGCAAGGGCAACGGCGTCGATCCGCTCGACGTCATCGACCTGCTCGGGGCCGACGCCCTGCGCTTCGGGATGGTGAGCATGGCCACCGAGACGCAGGACGTGCGCATGCCGGTGATGTTCCAGTGCCCGGCGTGCGACGCGCGCATCGACCAGACGACGGCCAACCGGATGCAGGCGCGCATCGACTGCCCGCGCTGCGCGAAGCCGTTCCGCACGCAGTGGGCCCGGACGGAGGTCGACCTGGCGCTGCCGCGCGGGCCGGCGGTGAGCGAGAAGTTCGAGGCGGGGCGCAACTTCTCCAACAAGCTGTGGAACGCCACGCGCTTCGTGCTCATGAATCTCGCCGACGCCGACGGTGGCAATCCCTTCCCCGGCGACGACTGGTCGCGCCCCGGGGCCTTCGTGCCCGACGCGGTCGAGGACCGGTGGCTGGCGAGCCGGCTGGCGAGCGTGAGCCGCGCGGTGACGGCGGCCATCGACGAGGCCCACTTCGCCGAGGCGGGGCGGCTCCTCTATGCGTTCGCCTGGGACGAGTTCTGCAGCGCCTACCTGGAGCTGTGCAAGTCGCGGCTGGCCGATCCGGCCACGCGCGACCGGGCCCGGGCGATGCTCGTGGTGGCTCTCGACACGATCCTCCGCCTCCTCCACCCGATCATGCCGTTCCTCACCGAGGAGATCTGGCAGTACCTGCGGACCGCGCTACCAACGCGCAAGCTGCCCTGGGACGGTGGGGCCGCACCGGCGGAGTCGATCATGGTGGCCACTTGGCCCGAGCCCCCCGTCGCCTGGATCGACGAGGCGACCGAAGCGCGCTTCGGCACGTTCCTCGCCGTCCTCGGCGGGATCCGCGAGATCCGCGCGCGGCAGAACGTCCCGCCGCGCACGAAGGTGCCGGTGGCGCTCCGTACCGGGCGCGACACCGCCGCGCTCCTGGCGCCGCTGACCGGAGCGCTCGAGTCGATGGCCACGGTGCAGCTCACCGGGCTGGGGCCGGAGGTGACCGGAGCGCCCGGCGCCGCCACGGCCACCGTGGAGGGGTGCGACATCCTCGTCGATCTCGCGGAACTGGTCGACGTGGAGGCGGAGACCGCCCGCCTCGACAAGGAGATCGAGGCCTGCACGAAGAGCATCGCCGGGAAGAGGGCGATGCTCGAGAACGCCGGCTTCGTGTCGCGCGCCAAGCCGGAGAAGGTGGCCGAGGAGCGGGCCCGGCTGGCGGAGGTCGAGGAGAAGCTCGCCAAGGCCACCGGCGCCCGGGCCGCCCTGGCCTCCCTCGCCGCACGGCCGCGGTGAGATTGAGAAGGGCCCCGTTGAGATGTGGGCCCGGTGGGCTGTTGGGCCCGGTGAGCCCGTGTTGCGGTGAGCAGGGCGCGCTGGCGGGGCGGATGGGGGGTATGATGGTGAGGTCACCAGTCGCGGCACCCCGGAGTCGACATCCATGACGGTGCAAATGGAGCTCTCGCGGATCATCATCAGCGAGATCAACGACCAGCAGGTGGTGTATCTCAAGGAGGTCGAGGGGGAGCGGACCTTTCCCATCCTCATCGGGCTCTTCGAGGCGACGAGCATCGACCGCCGGGTGAAGCACCACACCTCGCCACGCCCGCTGACGCACGATCTGCTCGTGGCGGCCGTCGAGGCGCTCGGCGGCGAGTTCCAGGACGTGGTCATCAGCGAGCTCAAGGACCACACCTACTACGCCACGATCCGGGTCCTCAAGGACGGGGAGACGGTGGAGATCGATTCCCGACCGTCCGACGCGATCGCGGTGGCGGTGACCTGCGAGCCGAACCTGCCGATCTACGTGTCCGAGGAGGTCCTCTCCGACGTGCTGGGCGGCTGACGGATCAGCCGGCCGCTTCCGGGCGGCCCTTCCCCGCCGAGCCGCGTGGGCGATCCGCGCGGCGGTCCACAACGGTTTCCGCCGGTGTGCCGCCGGTGGACTGGGAGTGTCACCGTGAGTCGTTTTGCAGCGTCGTCCCCGGTGCCCGCGTCGTCGCCGCGTCCCTCCTCGGCCCCCGACCCGCGCCTCGGCGGCGGCCCGGTGGCGGCCGTCGGCCCCGCCGGTGCACCGATCCCGGGCTGCCAGTTCGCCAGCGACAACACCGCCGGGCTGTGCCCCGAGGCGTGGGACATGCTCTTGCGGGCCAACGCCGGCAGCGTGTCGAGCTACGGTGACGATCCCTGGACGGCACGGGCCTGTGGGATGATCCGTGACCTGTTCGAGCACGACGCCGAGATCTTCTTCGTCTTCAACGGCACGGCGGCCAACGCGCTGGCGCTGGCGGCGATGTGCCAGAGCTACCACTCGATCCTGTGCCACGAGATCGCCCACGTGGAGGCCGACGAGTGCGGGGCGCCGGAGTTCTTCTCCAACGGCACCAAGCTCCTCCTCCTCCCGGGCGCGGGGGCGAAACTCCACCCGGCGATGATCCGCCGTGCCGTGGAGCGGCGCCGCGACATCCACTATCCCAAGCCGCGCGTGGCGACCGTCACCCAGGCCACGGAACTCTCCACGGTCTACTCGGTGGACGAGCTGGCGGCGATCGGCGCCACCTGCCGCGAGCTCGGCCTCGCCCTCCACATGGACGGGGCCCGGTTCGCCAACGCGGTGGCGGCCCTCGGGGTGGCCCCCCGGGCGCTCACCTGGGAGGTGGGGGTCGACGTGCTCTGCCTGGGGGGCACGAAGAACGGCATCGGCGTCGGTGAGGCGGTGGTCTTCTTCCGCAAGGAGCTGGCGGCGGAATTCGCCTGGCGCTGCAAGCAGGCCGGGCAGCTCGCCTCGAAGATGCGCTTCCTCTCCGCTCCCTGGGTGGGGCTGCTGGAGAACGACGTGTGGCTCGCCAACGCGCGGCGGGCCAACGCCGCGGCGGCGCGCCTCGAGGCCGGATTCCGCGCCATCCCGGGGATCGAGGTCCTCGGCCACCGCGATGCCAACGCCCTCTTCGCCCGGTTGCCGGCCCCGATCGCCGACGGCCTGCGCGGCCGCGGCTGGCGGTTCTACGACTTCATCGGCTCGGGCGGGCACCGCTTCATGTGTTCCTGGGCCACGACCGCTGCCGACGTCGACGCGCTCCTGGCTGACGCCCGTTCCTGCACGGCCGTCGCTGGGTGAGGGCTGAACCGCCGGTCTGCCGGTACGCTGGGTCGCCCGCCGGCGGAGGATCGTGGCGGGAATGGCCGACGGGCCAGACGGAGGTCCGCAAAGTTTGTTCGGCGCGGAGCCCGCAGTGGTATCTCAGATCCGCAGGAGGATCCCGCGCCGCTGCATCCACCACAGCACCCCCCACATCACCGCCAGCGTGGCGGCGCCGTGGAGCAGCGGGGCGAGTGCCGGCCCGATGCCGGTGAACGCCGTCGCACCGAGGTGGGTGAGGAGGGCCTTTTCGATGAAGCCCTCCCACAGGTGGGCGATGAGGTAGGCGGCGATCGAGTTCATGCCCACCACCTCGAGCGCCCACGCCTGGCGCCGCCAGCCGAGCCGGTCGATCACCTGGTGGAACGCCGCCAGGAGGAGGAAGCACCAGCCGCCGCTGAACAGCACCCAGGCGGGGGTCCAGATCCGCTTCACGATCGGACAGATCCCGGTCGCCGACAGCACCCAGCCGGCGGCGAGGCAGACCACGCCCGCGATCACGAGGCGGCGCGGCGGTGCCCCGTCCCGGAGCCAGCGACCGGTGACGAGGCCGAGGATCATCGTCGCCAGGGTGGGGACGAAGTTGAGCGTGAGGTAGCCCCCCTTGTTGGCCGTGAAGGGCTCGGGGCGGGGGAAAAGGTTGAGGAACCACACGTCGAAGGCGTGGCCGACGTTGGCGTTCTTCGCCCACGGGTCGGGCCCACCCCAGGCCGTCCACAGCGCCCACACCCCGACGAGGATCGCCACCAGGGCGATGCCGGCGGCGCGCCGGGGCTTGAGTCCGAGAAGGAACAGGAAGGGATAGCCGAGGCCGATTTGGGTGAGCGTGTCCTCGAAGGTGAAGTTGGTCATCGGCTTGCCGACCGAGCGCAGGAAAATCCCCAGGGCCACGAGCACCAGCGACCGCCACAGGGCATGGAGGACGAGGTCGCGGGTCGACTGCCCGCGGGCCTGCCTGGCGGCGAGCGAGAACGGCAGCGCCACCCCGACGAGGAACGAGAACGACGGCTGGATGAGGTCGTGGAGCGAGCAGCCTTCCCAGGCGACGTGCGACTGGTGCCAGCCGAGGAAGCCCCACAAGCGGCTCTCCGGCAGCGCCTTGGCGACGGCGGGGAGCTTCAGCACCTCCGCCATCATGAGGAGCATCACGAACCCACGATACACGTCGAGCGAAGCCAGCCGCGAACCGAGCGCGGCGCGCCCTGCACCGTCGGCGCCGGTTCCTGAGGAGCCGGCGTCAGTTCCGCGGTCGGGCGACATGTCGTCTGCCATCGGCGTCCCCTCACCCCGCTGCCCGTTCACGCCCCCAGGCCTCGGCCAGGTGCAAGAGCACCGCCACCGCGGCCTCCATCTCCTCCAGGCTCGTCCACTCCAAAGGCGAGTGCGGGTTGTGCTCGCCGGTGGAGAGGTTCGGCGTGGGGAGCCCGAGGGCCGTCAGCAGTGAGCCGTCGGTGCCGCCGCGGATGACGTCGACAGTCGGCTCCATGCCCGCCGCCCGCGTGGCGGCCACGGCGAGGGCGACGGCGCGCGGCTCGCGCTCCAGCCCCTCGCGCATGTTGCGGTACTGGGGGCTGACGGCGACGTCGATCGTGGCCCGCGGATGGCGCCGGCGGAGGTCGGCCGCGATCGCGTCGAGGAGTCGGGCGTGCGCCGCGAGCGCCGCGGTGTCGAAGTCGCGGAGGATGAGCCGGGCCTCGGCCCGGGCCACGCCCCCGGTGATTTCATAGGGATGGACGAAGCCCTCCCGGCCCGCCGTCGTCTCGGGCGAGAGGCGGTCGGTGGGCAGCGCGGCGAGGAACTCGCCGAGGATCTTCGTGGCGTTGACGAGGCGGCCCCGGCCGATGCTCGGGTGGATGTTGATCCCCGTGACGGTGACCACGGCCAGGTCGGCCGAGAAGGTTTCGGCGTCGATCGTGCCCCGGCCGCCGCCGTCGAGCGTGTAGCCGCAGACGGCGTCGATCCGCGCCACGTCGAGGTGCTCCGTGCCGCGGCCGATCTCCTCGTCGCAGGTGAACACGAGTCGGATCGGCCCGTGGGCCACCTCGCGCCGCTCCACGAGCCGCGCCGCTGCCGTCATGATCACCGCCACCCCCGCCTTGTCGTCGGCACCGAGGAGGGTGGTGCCGTCGGAAGTGATGATCGTGCCGCCGACGAGGCCGGCGAGCTCGGGATTGTCGGCCACGCGGATCACCCGGTCGGGGGCGCCGGCGAGGACGATGTCGCCACCCGGATAGTCGCGGTGGACGATCGGCGTGACGCCGGTGCCCGTGCGCCACCCAGGCGATCGTCGGCGCGGCGTGGGGCGCGGTCGCCGGCACGGTCGCCATGACGACGCCGTGGGGCGAGAGGTCGACGTCGGCCAGGCCCAGCTCCCGGCACTCGGCGGCGAGGAGCCGGCACAGGTCGAGTTGCTTGGCGCTACTCGGGCTCGTCGGGGAGTGTTCGTCGGCCTGCGTGTCGATGCGGACGTAGGCGAGGAAACGGTCGAGGAGCGTGGGCACGGCGGCTCTCCGGGCGGGAAAGATCAGCGTAGCAGGCACCCCGACGCGGCGCCGGACCGCGGCGGTACGGCGCCGTGGTGGCCATGTGCTCACCCCAAACCGAATGCTTGACGCAGCACCGCCAGCGACCGTTCCCCCTGGTCGGCCGCCACGACCACGTTCAGACGGACTTCGCTCGTGCTCACCAGGTCGATGTTGATCCCCTCGTCGGCCAGCGGCTTGAAGAGCCGGTCGGCCACGCCGGCATGGCTGCGGATGCCGACACCGGTGATGGAGAGTTTGGCCACGTGGGGCACGTCGGCCACGGTGCCGCCGCGCGCCGCCGCGATCTTCCGGGCCACCGTCGTGGCCCGGTCGCGGTCGGCTGCCGGCACGGTGAAGCTCAGTTCGGCGCGGCCCCCCGTGGGGTGACTCTGCACGATCATGTCGACGAACAGGTGGGCCCGCCCCACCTCCTCGAAAACGTCAGCGGCCACGCCCGGGGTGTCGGGCAGGTCGATGAACGTCACCAGGGCCTGCGAGGCGTCGAGGATGCAGTCTTCGATCGCCAGGTCCTCCATGCCCTCCAGCCGGTTGACGACGTCGAGCGGGCTGGAGCGCCCCAGCGATGCCGTCGGGCCACCGGAGAGGTCGTCGACCGTCTCCCGGTCGAGGGCGAAGGCGCGGTGCACCGCGCGGACCGCCGCCGGCCCGTCGGTCTTGTCGACCAGCACCGAGATCTTGATCTCGCTGGTGGTGATCATGCGGACGTTGATCCCCTCCGCGGCCAGCGCCGAAAACATCCGCCCCGCCACCCCCTGTTCGCGGGCCATGCCCACGCCCACCACCGAGACCTTCGCCAGGTCGGCGTCGTGCGACACCGCCGCTGCGTGGAGCGCCCGGGCCACCGCCGCGCTCAGCTCCAGGGCCTGCTCACGGTCGTCGGCGGGGACGGTGAACGAGATGTCGGCGCGGCCGTGCTGGCCGACGTTCTGCACGATCATGTCGACGGCGATGCCCGAGGCCGCCAGCCGCGAGAACAGGGCGTGGCTGGAGCCGGGCTGGTCGGGCACCCCCTCGATCGTGATCCGGGCCTCGTCCTTGGCGAGGGCCACGCCGCTGGCGGGCCGGGGCGTGGCCCGGTCGGCGGCCACGATGAGGGTCCCGGGCACGTCGCGGAAGCTGGAGCGCACCAGGACCGGCACGCCGAATTTCTTCGCGAACTCGATCGACCGCGGGTGCATGACGCCGGCACCGAGGCTGGCGAGCTCGAGCATCTCGTCGTAGCTGATCGAGGGGAGGCGGCGCGCCTCGGGGAGGACGCGCGGATCGGTCGTGTAGACGCCGTCGACGTCGGTGTAGATCTCGCACAGGTCGGCCCCGAGCACGGCGGCGAGGGCGACGGCGGTGGTGTCGGAGCCACCGCGGCCGAGCGTGGTGATGTTGCCGTGCTGGTCGATGCCCTGGAACCCGGCGGCGATGACGATGGCGCCCGAATCGAGGAGCTTCCGCGTGTGGTCGGTGGAGATCGAGCGGATCCGGGCTTTGGTGTGCGTGCTGTCGGTGCGGATCCCGATCTGGGCGCCGGTCAGGCTCACCGCCTCCACCCCCAGCGACTGCGTGGCCATGGCGAACAGCGCCACGCTCACCTGTTCGCCGGTGGAGAGGAGCATGTCCATCTCCCGGGCGCTGGGGCGCGGGGTGATCTGCCTGGCCAGATCGACGAGATGGTCGGTCTGGTGACCCATGGCGCTGACCACGACGACCACCCGGTCGCCGGCGGCGTGGCGGGCCACCGCCTTCCGGGCGGCGGCGAGGATCTTCTGCGGGTCGGCGACGCTGGTGCCGCCGAACTTCTGGACGACGAGGGCCATCGGGAAGCCTGTGGAGGAAAAGGACCTGTGAAGGCAAACGGGACGGGTGTTTGGGAGCGGGGTCAGCCGCCGGTGGCGGCGAGCGGTCGCGGGTCGAGGAGCCGGCCCATCAGGCGCCAGCCCGGCTCGATCACCAGGCCGCTGGCGGCGGCGCTCTCCTCGTCGTAGCCCGCGGCGTGGCTGGCCGCGATCCCCTCCCCCGCCATCACGAACGGCACCGCGCCGCGCGAATGGGTCTTGGTGGAGAGGAACGTGGAGTGGTCGGGGCAGACGAGGATCCGGTGCGGACCCCGGGTGGCCAGCGCCTCCGCCACCGGCCCGACGATGTGGCGGTCGATTTCCTCGATGGCCCGGACCTTCGCCGCGGCATCCCCCTGGTGGCTCGCCTCGTCGGGAGCCTCGACATGGACACAGACCAGGTCGTGGTGGTCGCAGGCGGACTTCGCCGCCCGCCCCTTGGCGGCGTAGTCGGTGTCGAGGTAACCGGTGGCGCCGGGCACCTCGATCCGCTCCCAGCCCGCCAGGGCCGCCAGACCGCGGAGGAGATCGACGGCGGTGATCATCGCGCCGTCCACGCCGTACTGCTCGCGGAACGGGCGCATCGCCGGTGTCCGTCCCACCCCCCACAGCCAGACGTGGGTCGCGGGGCGCTGGCCGGCGGCGCGGCGGCGGCGGTTGACGGGATGGTCGGCCAGCCAGCCAGCGCTGGCCGCCATGATGTCGGCCAACAACCGGCTGCCGCCCCCCCGGGGAAAGGCGTCGGCCACCGGCTTGTCCATCAGGTCGTGCGGCGGGGTGGCCCGGAGGTCGGCGGCGAGCGGCGCCGGTGTCCCCGCCCGGCCGTGGTGGAGGAGGAGGTTGCGGTAGCTCACCCCGGGCACGAACGACCAGCCGGCGAGCGCCGGGAAGTCGGCGGCCAGCCCCGCCTGCGCGGCGGCGAGCAGGTCGCGTGCTTCGGCCGTCGAGACGTGGCCGGCGGTGAAGTCTTCCATCACGGCGGTGGTCCCGGCGCCGTCCTCGTCGCGCTCGTCGCGGATCGTCACCAGGTTGCAGCGCACGGCCCAGTCGTCGGGCCCCAGCGTGATCCCCTGGGCCGCCGCCTCGAGCGGCGCCCGGCCGGTGAAGCAGACGAGTGGGTCGTAGCCGAGGAGGCTCATGCACGCCACCTCGGAGCCGGGGGGCAGCGAGTCGGGGACGTGGTTGGTGAGCCCGACGACGCCGCGTGCCGCGAGGGCGTCGAGGGCCGGCGTGGCCGCCGCACCGAGCGGCGTGCGGTGGCCGAGCGAGGCCTGCGGCAGGTCGGCGGCACCGTCGGGGATGATGACGAGCGTCTTCATGGCTGGGCCAGCGGCGCCTTCCTGGTGGGGGGTGACGGGGGCGCCGGTCAGTCGTCGACGACGCCGAGGCAGAGGCTGCGGCCGCGGATCACGTCGGTGCGGTCGATGGCGTCGACGGCGGCGGACACGGTCGCGGCCGGGGAGCGGTGGGTCATGATCACCAGCGGCACCGCGCCGGTGGCGTTGTCGGCCTCGTGCTGGATGACCGAGGCGATGGAGATCCCCTGCTCGCCGAGGCTGC
This sequence comes from Planctomycetia bacterium, assembly GCA_009924545.1. Taxonomy (GTDB): domain Bacteria; phylum Planctomycetota; class Planctomycetia; order Pirellulales; family UBA1268; genus F1-20-MAGs016. The sequence goes on from RFRL01000019.1 coordinate 18,200, forward strand.
CGGCGATCCGGGCGAGCACGCCCGGCCGGTCGGCCACGAGGAACCGGAGGAGGTGCCGTTCCACCATGCCGGCCTCCAGCCGCCGGCCGGCGGGGGCGTCGGTCTCGAGCATGCCGGTGGTGCGGAAGGTGATCGCCGCCCGGCCGACGACGGTGTCGATGATGTCGGCCACCACCGCCGACGCCGTGGGCATTTGCCCGGCGCCAAGGCCGTGGAAGAACATTCTCCCCACCGCGTCCCCGACGATGCTCACGGCGTTGTACGCCCCGCGCGTCTCGGCCAGCGGCGTGCCGAGCCGCACGAGCGTCGGGGCCACCCGCAGGGCCACCCCCCCGCCGCCCGCCCCGGGGGCGCGGGCGGCGATGGCGAGAAGGCGGATCCGGTAGCCGAGCTCGCGGGCGGTGGCCATCAGGTCGAGGTCGATCCCCTCGATCCCGCGGCGCGGGATCTGGGCCCATGGCACCCAGGTGCCGAAGGCGAGGTGGGTGAGGAGCGCGAGTTTCTGCGTGGCGTCGGTGCCATCGACGTCCATCGCTGGATCGGCCTCGGCGTAGCCCTCCGCCTGGGCCAGCCGCAGCACCTCGGTGTAGTCGGCTCCCTCCTCTTCCATCCGCGAGAGGATGAAGTTGCTCGTCCCGTTGAGGATCCCGCGGATACTCTCGATGCGGTTGGCGGCGAGGCACTCGCCGATCGCCGCGACGATGGGGATCCCCCCCGCCACCGCCGCCTCGAAGGCGATCGACCGCCCGTGGCGGCGGGCGAGATCGAACAGTTCCGGCCCGTACTCGGCGAGGAGGGCCTTGTTGGCGGTGACCACGTCCTTGCCGCTCTCGAGCAACGCCACCATCATCGAGCGCGCCGGTTCGAGGCCCCCGACGAGCAGGGCCACGACGCTGATCGACGGGTCGCGGAGGATGGCTCCGATGTCGGTGGTGAGGAGGCCCGGGGGCACGGCCACCGCGCGCGGGCGGTGCGGGTCGCGGACCACCACCCGTTCGACAACCACCGGGCGCCCCGCATGGCGGGCGACGTGGGCCGCGGAGTCGACGAGGAGCCGGTAGGCCCCCGAGCCCACGGTGCCCAGACCGACGATTCCAACGCGTACGTGCTCCGCCATGAATCCAGCCGTGCTCTCGGTGAAAGGGAAAATCGTATCGAGCCTAGCTCACCCCGGGAATCGTGCTGCGTCGGACCGACGGTCTGGTAGGCAGGCGGAGCCCGAAGCCGGCATCGATCTCCTTTTTCCCACCCCCGCGGACGGTCGGTGGTGGAACGGCCGGGCTGCCAGCCGCGGGCCTGCCAAAACGGCACTCCCTCATTCACGTTCCCCGGCCGCGCTCGAAATCGACTATCCTTTCGCCGCCGTTTCCAGCGTTCGTGTCGGTGGATCGTTGCTCGGCACGGCGGTTGCTGCTGAGCGGCATGTTCTGGAGTGACTGCCAGGAAGGTTCGGGCGCCCCGGTCCGTGTGGCCTGCAGGTCGGTGTCGCCTGCAGGTCCGGGTCGCTCGCTCGGGCCACATGCAGGTTCGAGCCGGGTGGCCGTTCCGAGTGACGGCGATCCCGGACGCGGCCGTCACACAGTGCTTGCCTGCCGGACGTTCATCGACCGACACACGTCCACCGCAACACGTTCCGCCGATACACGTTCATCGTCCCGCGAACCGGAGGAGTTCATTCGTGGCCAAGCAAATGGTTTTCGACGACGAGGCCCGCCAGCCCCTGCTCGCCGGCGTCTCCAAGCTCGCCCGGGCCGTGAAGAGCACGCTCGGCCCCCGGGGGCGTAACGCGGTCCTCGACAAAGGGTGGGGCTCGCCCAAGGTGACCAAGGACGGCGTCACCGTCGCCGAGGACATCGACCTCGAGGATGCGTATGAGAACCTCGGCGCCCAGTTGGTGAAGGAGGCCGCGAGCAAGACCAACGACGTCGCGGGCGACGGCACCACCACGGCCACGGTGCTCGCCGAGGCGATCTTCCGCGAGGGGCTGAAGATGATCGCCGCCGGGGCCGACCCGATGGCCCTGTCGCGCGGGATCCACAAGGCGGTCGCCGCCGTATCGAAGGCGATCGGTGCCATGGCCACGCCGATCAACGAGAAGAACAAGAAGGAGTTGATGCAGATCGCCACCATCGCCGGCAACAATGACCCGGCGATCGGCAACGTGCTCTCCGAGGCGTTCCTCAAGGTGGGGAAGGACGGCGTGATCACCGTCGAGGAGGGGAAGCAGGCCGAGACGACCGTCGAGGTGGTCGAGGGCATGCAATTCGACCGCGGCTTCCTCTCGCCGCACTTCGTCACCGATGCCGACGCCCAGGTGTGCGAGGTGGAGAACCCCTACATCCTCATCTTCGAGGAGAAGATCACGTCGGCCAAGAGCCTCGTCCCGCTGCTCGAGGCAGTGAGCAAGGCGGGCAAGCCGCTGGTGGTGATCGCCGAGGACGTCGAGGGTGAGGCCCTGGCGACGCTCGTCGTCAACAAACTCCGCGGCATCGTCCACTCGGTGGCCGTGAAGGCCCCGGGCTACGGCGACCGCCGGAAGGCGATCCTCGGCGACCTCGCGGTGCTTACCGGCGGCCAGGCGATCTTCAAGGACCTCGGCATCGCCCTCGACGCCGTCAAGCTCACCGATCTGGGACGCGCCAAGAAGGTGATCGTCGAGGCGGAAAACACCACGATCGTCAGCGGTGCCGGCGGAAAGTCGGCGGTCGAGGGCCGGGCAACGCAGATCCGCTCCGAGATCGAGCACACCGACAGCGACTACGACCGTGAGAAACTCCAGGAGCGGCTCGCGAAGCTCGCCGGGGGTGTGGCCCAGATCAACGTCGGGGCCGCCACGGAAACCGAGATGAAGGAGCGGAAGGCCCTCATCGAGGATGCCAAGAGCGCTACCCAGGCGGCCCTCGCCGAGGGGATCGTGCCGGGCGGTGGTGTGGCCCTCCTCCGCAGCGAGAAGGCGATCGAGAAACTCGATCTCGAGGGAGACGAGAAACTCGGGGCCTCGATCGTGAAGAACGCGCTGCGCTATCCCCTCGAGGCGATCGCCGACAACGCGGGTGTCGATGGCCCGGTGGTCGTCAACCGTGTGCGCCACATGAAGGGCAAGAACGACGGGTACGACGCCGACAAGGAGGAGTATTGCGACCTCGTCGCGGCGGGCGTCATCGACCCGGCGAAGGTGGTGCGGACGGCGTTACACAACGCCGCCAGCGTCGCCAGCCTCCTGCTCACCACCGAGTCACTCATCACCGAGATCCCCAAGACCGAGGAGGAGGCGGGTGGCGACCACCACGACCACCACGGCATGGGTGGCGGGATGGGCGGTGGCATGGGCGGAATGGGCGGCATGGGTGGCATGGGCGGCATGCCCGGCATGATGTGATCGCCCGCACCTGTTCGAGCTTCCCGCGCCGGGTTCGCCGGCATTCCTCTTTCTTTCCAATCTTTCCCGTACCGGAGACATTCGCATGGCAGCCAAGAACCTGAAGATCCGTCCGCTCGATGACCGCGTCGTGGTGGAGCCCGTCGAGGCGGAGGAGCGCACCGCCGGTGGCATCGTCCTGCCCGACACGGCCAAGGAGAAGCCGCAGCGCGGTCACGTCGTCGCCCTCGGCCCGGGCAAGCTCCTGGAAAGCGGTCAGCGCGCAGCTTTGTCGGTGGCGGTCGGTGACGAGGTGATCTACGGCAAGTACTCGGGCAGCGACATCGAGGTCGACGGCCACGAGGTGAAGATCCTCCGCGAGAGCGATATCCTCGCGAAGGTCATCGGTTGAGGGGCGCCCGGCAGGCGCGTCCGGGTGGCCCGTCGGCGCCCCCCGGTTGTTTCTCGTGATTGAGCCGGCTCCGCACCGCATCGTTCCCGCATTCCATTCGAGGAGATTCCAGTCGTGCCCAAGCAACTGCTGTTCGACGACCACGCCCGCGCCAAGCTGCTCAAGGGGGTGGAGAAACTCGCCGGGGCGGTGGCGGTCACGATGGGCCCCACGGGCCGCAACGTGATCATCGACAAGTCGTTCGGCGGCCCCACGGTGACCAAGGACGGCGTCACCGTGAGCAAGGAGGTCGATCTCGAGGATCCCTTCGAAAACATGGGGGCGAAACTCGTCAACGAGGTGGCGTCGAAGACGTCCGACCTCGCCGGTGACGGCACGACGACGGCCACCGTGCTGGCCCGGGCGATCTTCCGCGACGGCAGTCGGATGGTGGCTGCGGGCAGCAACCCGACGGCGGTCCGGCGCGGCATCGAGAAGGCGGTGGCGGCGGCGGTGGAGCGTCTCGGCGCGATGGCCAAGCGCGTCGAGCGGCCGGAGGAGATCGCGCAGGTCGGGGCCATCAGTGCCAACAACGACCGGTCGATCGGCGATCTGATCGCCGAGGCCCTGCAGAAGGTGGGCAAGGACGGCGTGATCACGGTCGAGGAAGGGAAGACCACCGAAACCACGGTGCGGTTCGTCGACGGGATGCAGTTCGACAAGGGCTACGTCTCGCCCTACTTCATCAACCGCCCGGCAGAGATGGACTGCGACCTGTCCGACGCCCTGATCCTGATCCACGAGAAGAAGATCTCCAACCTCCGAGACCTGCTCCCGCTGCTGGAGAAGGTGGCCCAGTCGGGCAAGCCGCTGCTGATCATCGCCGAAGACGTCGACGGCGATGCCCTGACGGCCCTGGTGGTCAACAAACTCCGCGGGGTGCTCAACGTCTGTGCCGCCAAGGCGCCCGGCTTCGGTGACCGCCGCAAGGCGATGCTCGGCGACATCGCCGTGCTCACCGGGGGCACGCTCATCAGCGAGGACCTGGGGCTCAAGCTCGAGAACCTCGACCTCTCCCACCTGGGCAAGGCGAAGAGCATCACGGTCGACAAGAACGAGACCACCATCGTCCAGGGGGCGGGCAAGCCGGCCGACGTCCAGGCCCGCGTCCAGCAGATCCGCAACCAGCTCGACGCCACGGAGAGCGAGTACGACCGCGAGAAGCTCCAGGAGCGGCTCGCCAAGCTCACCGGCGGCGTGGCCATCGTCTCCGTCGGTGCCGGCACCGAGGCGGAGATGAAGCAGAAGAAGGCCCGCGTCGAGGACGCCCTGCACGCCACGCGGGCGGCCGTCGAGGAGGGCATCGTCCCCGGCGGTGGCGTGGCCCTGCTCCGCTGCCGCGAGGCGGTCGAAAAGGCCCGCAACTCGGCCAAGGGTGACGAGAAGATCGGTGTCGACATCGTCCTCTCGGCCCTCGAGGCCCCGATCCGGCAGATCGCCGAGAACGGTGGGATCGACGGTTCGGTGGTGGCCGACGAGGTGGCGAGCAAGGACATCCACGTTGGTTTCGATGCCAACAAGGGTGAGTACGTCGACATGCTCAAGGCCGGGATCATCGACCCGGTGAAGGTGGTGCGCGTCGCGCTCACCAACGCCGCGAGCATCGCCGGTTTGCTCCTCACCACGGAGGCCCTGGTCACCAACCTCGACAAGGACGACGCCAAGAAGCACCGTGCCGAGGGTTCGGTTCGCTGACCCGGTCGCCGGGCGGCCCGCAGGCGGGCGGCCCGTGCGGCCGCACGGGGTGACGCGTCGGTCGGATGAACATCCCGGGCGGTCCGATGGCCCCAGCCATGCCTCAGCAGCGCGATTACTACGAGGTGCTCGGCGTCGATCGGCGTGCAACGGGCAGCCAGATCGCGGATGCGTATCGCAAGCTGGCGATCCGCTACCACCCGGACAAGAACCCGGGTAATGAAGAGGCAGCCGAGCGCTTCAAGGAGGCGGCCCGCGCCTTCGAGGTCCTCTCCGACGACAACCTTCGCTCGCGCTACGACCGTTTCGGGCATGCCGGCCTCCAGGGAGGTGGCGGGCGGCACGAGTTCAACGACATCGCCGACATCTTCGAGGCGTTCGGCGACATCTTCGGCGGAGGCGTGTTCGCCGGATCGCAGCGCCGTGGCCCGCGACCCCGGGCCGGGCGCGACGTGTTCTGCACGGTGTCGCTCACGCTCCTCGAGGCGTCCCGCGGGGTGACGAAGACGATCGCCTTCGGCCGGCACGAGGCCTGCGGGAGCTGCGACGGCTCGGGGGCCCGCAAGGGATCGACGCCGGTTCCCTGCGACTACTGCGCCGGCCGCGGGCAGGTCGTGCAGTCGGCGGGGGTGTTCCGCCTCCAGACCACCTGCCCCGCCTGCCAGGGGCGCGGGAGCGTGATCCGCGACCGGTGCCCCGATTGCAGCGGCGAAGGTCTCACCGAGGAGCGCGTCGAACGCCGCGTGACGATCCCGGCCGGGGTCGACAGCGACGTGCGCGTGCGGCTCGCCGGCGAGGGGGAGCCGGGGAGCGCGGGGGGCCCGCCGGGGGACTGCTACTGCGTGATCGAGATCGAGGAGCACCCGTTTCTCTCGCGCGACGGGCGCGACCTCCATTGCGAGGTCCCCGTCACGTTCAGCCAGGCGGCCCTCGGAGCGACCGTCGAGGTGCCCACGCTCGATGGGCCGCGGCCACTGGAGTTGAAGCGCGGTACCCAGCCGGGCGACGTGATCCGGGTGCGCGGTCTGGGGATGCCCGAGGTCCGCGGTCGGGGCCTCGGTGACCTCCACGTGCACATCCAGGTCGAGGTTCCCAAGACCCTCTCCCCCCGCGCCGAGCAACTCCTCCGCGAACTGGCGGCGGAGGAGCAGGCGGCCGTGAGCCCGAAGCGATCCGGCTTTTTCGAGAGGCTCACCGAATACTTTCGCGCTCAACCGCCCCAGGATGACGCCCCACAGGACCGCCCGCAGGGTGGTCGGGAGAAGCCGTAGACATGAACGCAGCAGACGATGATCGGGCCGACCGGCCCGCCGATCACTCGGCCGACGAGACGGTCGCCGACATGGAGCCCGTCCGCGCCCCGATGGTGGAGCCCGTTGACGCCGTGGGGAGCGAGCTGGCGGAGGCCCGCGACCGCCTCCTCCGCGCCCAGGCGGAGCTGGAGAACTTCCGGCGCCGTTCGCGCCGCGAATACGAGGAGGCGCAGCGCTACCGCGAGATCGACCTGCTCCGCGACCTGCTCCCGGTGCTCGACAACGTCCTCCGCGCCGTCGATGCGGCGGAGAAGACGGCCGACGTGGAGGGCCTCAAGTCCGGATTCCGTATGACCGCCCAGCAGATCGAGAAGCTCCTCGAGGGGCACGGATGCCGGGCCATCGAGACCGTGGGCCGGTCCTTCGATCCCAACGTGCACGAGGCGATCCTGGAGCAGGTGGTGCCCGGCCAGACGGCGGGAACGGTGGTCGGCGTGGCGAGCCGGGGCTACCGGCTCCACGACCGGGTGGTGCGGCCGGCCCAGGTGATCGTGGCCAAGGGGGGGTGAGCGATGCCGACTTACGACTACGTCTGCGACGGCTGCGGCCACGCCTTCGAGCTGTTCCAGGCGATGACCGACGCGGTGAAGAAGACCTGCCCGAAGTGCGGCAAGAAGAAGCTCCGCCGCCTCATCGGCGCGGGCGGCGCGATCATGTTCAAGGGTTCGGGGTTCTACAAAACCGACTACCGCAGCGACTCCTACAAGAAGGCCGCGGAGGCGGACGCGCCGGCCAAGTCCGCAGACGGGGGCAAGTCGTCGGGCGACAAGAAATCGTCGGGGGAGAAGTCGGGCGGCGGTTCCGGGGGCAAGGACTGACCGTGCGGCCGGTGCCGTCGGGGCGCCGGCCCTAGGGAGTGACCCGCCATGCCCCGCTGCCCAGTCTGCTCCGTTCCGGTCGATCTGACCGCCGTGGTGACCCCTCCCTTCTGCAGTGAGCGCTGCCGGCTGGTCGATCTCGGTCGCTGGCTCGACGAGTCGTATGCCGTGCCGGAGGTGCGTGGCCGCGCCGACGACGACGAGAGGGATGGCAACGCGGGGGATGGCGAAGCGCCCGCGGCACCCCCGAGCGATGCTGATGACTGAATCGCCTGTGGTCGTATAATCGCCCCGCGCAACCGCCGGTCGTCGCGGCCGGCGACGCACCGTCCGATTCCCCCGCAGGGGCGAGGAAACACATGTCGGGGACCAGCCCCTCCTCCACGGGCTCTTCCGGGGAAGGTCAGCCGTCCGGAAGCGGCCCGGCTCTCCCCGGCGAGGTCGGCACCCGGTCGGGTGCCAACCGCGCCACGCCCGACGCCGACATGGCGCTCGACGCCGCGGTCGATGCGGTCGCCGAACGGATCGGCACCCCAGGCATCGGCACCGAGCAGCTCACGCTCGGGGGGGATGGTGTCGTCCACGAGATCCAGTGGAGCGACGCGCTCCCCTGGTGGCTCCTGTTCCGGGCGGCCGGTGCGGCGTTCTCGCCGACGGTGATCATCCTCGGTGCCCTGGGGGCGATCGCCCTCTGGGCCGGGTGGTCGCTGGCCGACCAGATGGGGCTCCCGGGCGCGAGCGTCGTGCCGGTGGTCGCTGGTGGCGCGGCGCCTTCGGCCGTCCGGCCGCTCGACGGTGCGGCGGTGTTGAATACCGTCACCGGCGCCCTCCCCGCACCGGCGGCGGCCGCGGTCGGTCAGGCCCTCACGCTCTTCTCGCCGGCGAGCACCGCGGGCTTGATGGGCGGCGCGGCGGTGCGGCTGGCGTGGTTCGTGCTGGTATGGTCGCTGTTCGGCACGGCGATCGCGCGCGTCGTCGGCCTGCGCCTGGTGGGCGAGGAACGCCTCGGGCTGGCCGGGAGCCTGCGCTTCGCGGCACGCATGTGGCCGTCCCCCTGCAACGCCGCGTTGTTCACCCTCCTGGGGATGCTCGCCCTGGCGCTGCCGGCGATGTTCCTCGGGCTCCTCATGCGAGCCGACTGGGGGCTGGCGGTGGCGGGCCTCGTCTGGCCGTTGATCCTCGCCGGCGGCCTGGTGCTGGCGATCCTGGCGATCGGTCTGGTGCTCGGCTGGCCCCTCATGGTGGCGGCCGTGGGCGTGGAGCGGGGGGACAGTTTCCAGGCGATCTCCACCTCCTTCTCCTACCTCTACCAGCGACCGCTGCACGCCTGCTTCTACATTCTCCTGGGACTCCTGGTAGCGGTGCCCGCCCTGGCGGCGGCGGCGTTCGTGGCCGATGCCACTTCGGGGTTGGCGCTGTGGGCGGCGAGCTTCGGCATGGGGCACGCCCGCACGACCGGCCTCCTGGAGGCGGTGGCGAGCGGCGGCGAGGCCGCCTCGTTCGGGGCCCGGGCGATCCAGTTCTGGACGCGGGGGCTCGAGGCGGTGCTCGGGGCCTTCGGTTGGGGCTATGCATGGGCCATCGCCACGGCGGCCTACATGCTCCTCCGCCGCGACGTGGACGGCACCGAGCTCGACGAAATCGTCGACGAGATCGCCGCGACCTGACCGCGCTGGCCCGGGGGGCTGTCCGAGCCGTTCCCTCCGTTCCGCAGCCGGTGCTGGCCGTTCCACCGGCAGTCCTGACCGTTCCGCCGCCGGTCGACACCGTGCGGTTGGCGTTGGGACCGGCTCTGATCTACGATTCCCGGCGGGGAAAACCGGGTTTGGTGGGGCGTGTGCCCTGCCCAGACCCTCGTGGAGGCACCGGTATGGCTCACGTCGGACGGGGTTGGAGCGGTGGCGTGGCGATCCTGGTCATCGCCCTGGGCTGGCTGCTTCCAGGCGAGGGCGACGGCTGCGGCCGCGCCGCCGAGCCGGCGGTGAGTTTTCACCGGCAGATCCGCCCTCTCTTCCAGGCCCGCTGCCAGGGGTGCCACCAGCCGGCCCGGGCGGAGGGGGGCTACGTGATGACGGCCGTCAGCCGTTTGCTGGAGGAGGGCGACTCCGGCGTGGCGGGCGTCAGCGCGGGCCATCCCGAGGCGAGCGAGCTGCTGCGGCGCATCACCCCCGCTGCCGACGGCAAGGCCGACATGCCCCGCGAGGGGAAGCCGCTCTCCGCCGCCGAGATCGACCTCGTCACCCGGTGGATCGCCGCCGGAGCGGTCGACGACACGCCGGCCAGCGCCGGCCAGGTGGTCGATGCCGAGCATCCTCCGGTCTACACGCGTCAGCCCGTGATCACCTCGCTCGACTTCTCCCCCGACGGCCGGCTCCTCGCCGTCGCCGGGTTCCACGAAGTGCTCCTCTTCGACGTGTCGGGTGCGGAGGCGGCGGGGGCACCGGTGAAACGCCTCGTGGGACTCGCCGAGCGGGTCGAACGGGTGCGGTTCTCCCCCGACGGCAGCCACCTGGCGGTCACCGGCGGCAACCCGGCGCGGCTCGGTGAAGTGCAGATCTGGAACGTTGCCGAGGGCCGCCTCGTGCGCAGCCATGCCGTGACATTCGACACGATCTGCGGCGGCTCGTGGAGCCCCGACGGCACCACCTTCGCCTTCGGCTGCACCGACAACTCGCTCCGCGCCATCAACGTCGCCAGCGGCGAGCAGGTGTTGTTCCAGGGGGCGCACGAGGACTGGGTACTCGACACGGTGTTCTCCCCCAAGGGGGACCACGTCATCTCGGTGGGGCGCGACATGACGGTGAAGCTCACCGAGCTCGCCACGCAGCGCTTCATCGACAACATCACCTCGATCACCCCCGGCGCACTGCGCGGCGGCCTGGCGGCGGTCGATCGCCACCCGACGCTCGAGCAGGTGGTGGCGGCGGGGGCCGACCGACAACATCACCTCGATCACCCCCGCCGCCACTCCCCCCGCGTCATCGGCGACGACGCCAACCTCATCTTCCCGCTGTTCCCGATCACCGGCCGGGCGCTGGCGGTGCGCTTCTCGGCCGACGGCCGGCGGATCGCCACCGCCGGCGGGCTCGACGGACGCGGCGAACTGGTGATCGCCAGCTACGACTACGACGCCGACGTGCCCAAGCCGATCCTCGACGTGATGGCCAAGGTGCCGGGCGAGACCCGGCGCAAGGGCACGCAGCGCAGCGACGAGGAGTGGAAACGCCTCGACGACTACCGTGACCAGGGCACCCGCGAGGTGGCCCGCGTGGAGATCCCGGGTGCCGTGGCCTACGCAGTGGCCTTCCATCCCGGCGGCGCGGAGGTGGCGGTGGGGGGCGCCGACGGCCGGGTGCGGTTTTTCGACGCCTCGACCGGGGCCGCGGGCCGTTCGTTCGCCGTGGCCACCATCGACCAGCAGGCGGCGGCCACCGCCACCCTCCCCCTGCCCTGGCCCGCCGAGCCGGCCCTCGATGTTGAGCCGGCGCCCCCGGCCGCAGTCGTCGGCATCGAAGTGGCCCCCACCGCGGTGGCGCTGACCGGGCCGTTCGCGGTCGCCCAGATCGTGGTCACCGGGCGGCTCGCCGATGGCCGGTCGGTCGACCTCACGCGGAGCGTGCGCACCGAACCATCCGCCGGGCTCCCGGTGTCGATCGGTCCGGGCGGCCTCCTCCGGCCGACCGCCGACGGGGCGGGGAGCCTGAGGCTGGTGTGGGCCGGGGGCGGTGATGCGGCCGCGGCGCTGGCGGTCGATCTCCCCGTCGACGTGACCGGGATCGGGGCGTTGCCCGCCGTCGACTTCATCCGCGACGTCAACCCGGTGCTCTCCCGGCTGGGGTGCAACCAGGGCACCTGCCACGGTGCGGCCAAGGGAAAGAACGGCTTCAAGCTGTCGCTGCGCGGCTACGACGCGGCCTTCGACGTCCGCGCCCTCACCGACGACCACGGCAGCCGGCGCGTCAGCGTGGCCAGCCCCGACGACAGCCTCATGCTCCTCAAGGCCTCGGCCGCCGCGCCGCACACCGGCGGCCAGCTCACCCGGCCCGAGGAGCCGGCCTACCAGCTCGTGCGCCGCTGGATCCAGCAGGGCGCCCCCCTCGACGCCACGGCGCCCCGGGTGACCGGGATCGAGGTCTTCCCCGCCGCTGCGGTGCTCGACATGCCGGGCCGCCGCCAGCAGTTCCGCGTCGTCGCCCGGTTCACCGACGGCACGTCGCGCGACGTGACGCGCGAAGCGTTCCTGGAGAGCGGCAACGGCGAGGTGGCCACCGCCGACCGCACCGCCCTGGTGACCGCGGTCCGCCGGGGCGAGGCGCCGATCCTGGCGCGCTACGAGGGGGCCTACGCCGCCGTGACCCTCACCGTGATGGGTGATCGGTCGGGCTTCCAGTGGAGCCAGCCGGAGATCTGGGGCCCGATCGACGAGCTGGTGGCGGCGAAGTGGCAGGCGATGCAGATCGAAGCGGCGCCGCTCTGCTCAGACGACGAGTTCCTCCGGCGCGTGGCCCTCGACCTCACCGGTTTGCCCCCCACGGCCGCGCAGGTGCGGAGCTTCCTCGCCGACCGGCGCGACACGCGGATCAAGCGTGCCGAGCTGGTGTCGCGGCTGATGGCCAGCGACGCCTTCGTCGACCACTGGACCAACAAGTGGGCCGACCTCCTCCAGGTGAATCCCAAGTTCCTCGGGAACGAGGGAGCCAAGGGGTTGCGCGAGTGGATCCGCGGCCACGTCGCCGCCAACACCCCCTACGACTTCTTCGCGCGCGAGATCCTCACCGCCACCGGCAGCAACCGGGAAAACCCCGCGGCGGCCTACTACAAGACGCTCCGCGACCCGCTGGCCACCATGGAGAACACCACCCACCTGTTCCTCGGGGTGCGCTTCAACTGCAACAAGTGCCACGACCATCCGTTCGA
>RFRL01000181.1 GCA_009924545.1 Planctomycetia bacterium
GGCGCTCGACCCGCTCCTCGAGGCGATCGCCGCCGCCGCCACCGCCGTGCTCGATTGCGAGCGCGCGAGCGTATTCCTCCTCGATCGACAGGCGGGCGACCTCGTCAGCCGGGTGGCGACCGGGATGGAGGATTCGCCGATCCACGAGATCCGCTTCCCCGTGGGCGTCGGCATCGCCGGCGAAGTGGCGCGCAGCGGCGTGCCGAGCACCATCCCCGACGCCTACGCCGACCCGCGATTCAACCCCGAGTTCGACCGGAAGAGTGGCTTCCGCACCCGGAACATGCTCACCGTGCCCCTCGCCGACCATGACGGCGCCACCGTCGGCGTGCTCCAGGTGCTCAACAAGGCCCACGGGCCGTTCGGCCCGCGCGACGAGCAACTGGCGGCGTTCCTCGGGGGCCAGGCGGGGGTCGCCGTGCAGCGGCAACTCCTCCTCGGGCACCTCGCGGAGAAGCACCGCATCGAGCGCGATCTGGCCGTGGCCCGCGACATCCAGCAGGGGCTGCTCCCCAAGGCCGCGCCCGTCGTGGCGGGCTGCGACATCGCCGGCTGGAACCGCCCGGCCGACGAGACGGGTGGCGATTACTTCGATTTCGTCCCCCTCGCCGACGGCAGCCTGGCGTTCTCGATCGCCGACGCCACGGGCCACGGGATCGGACCGGCGCTCGTGGCCAGCGAGGCCCGTGCCCTGTTCCGCGCCTGCGTGACCCCCGGGGGGCCGCTCGCCGAGATGGTGGCCCGGGTCAACGATCTCCTCTGTGCCGATCTTCCCGAGGGGCGGTTCGTCACCACCCTCCTGGGTGTCGTCGCCCCGGGGGGGACCGGCGTGCGGTTCGTGAGCGCGGGGCAGGGGCCGATCCTCGTGTTCCGCGCCGCCACCGGTGCGCTCGACGAGTTCGACAGCCACGGCCTACCGCTGGGGCTGATGCCGGAGATGGCATACGACGCGGAGACCGCCGTGTCTCTCGGGCCGGGAGACATCCTCGTGCTCCTCACCGACGGGTTCTACGAGTGGGCCAGGGGTGACGGCGCGCAGTTCGGGACCGACGGAGTGCTGGCGGTGCTCCGTCGCGATCACCATCTGCCCGCGGCCGAGCTCATCCAGTCGTTCCGCAGCGCCGTCGAGGCCTTCGCCGCCGGCGCCGTCCAGGGGGACGACCTCACCGCGGTGATCGTCAAACGGCAGGCGTGACCACGCCCGTCACAGCGTGTTGTAGGCGCGGAGGCGCCCGGCCGTGGCCTCGCGCGTGAACTTGTAGAAGTGCCAGTGGGTCACACACCGGCTCATGAACTGGGCGAAGCCCACGATCGGGCAGCGTCCCGCCGAGCGGCGGCCGAAGTAGTGCCGGGCGTAGGCCATTCCCACGCTCCACAGCGAGCCGTCACGGACGAGGGCGCCCACCAAGGCCCACATGAGCAGCAGGCCGTAGGCCAGCGTGGGGAGGCGCTTCCCTTCGCCGGCCCGCCGGCAGATCTCCGCGCGCCGGGTGACGTACGACTCCGACTTGAAGACGCGGGCCGACCGCTCCAGGAACGCCTCGGGGGCATACAGCCTGGTCACCAGGTCCCAGTAACCCTGGCGCAGTTCGTCGCGCGTCATCTGCCGGGGCACGATGTTGAGACTCGGGTCGTCCTTCACGAGGCGGCCTTCTCGCTCCAGCCGTTCCCACAGCGGCGTCCGCGGGATGGCCTGGAGCATGCCCACCATCGCCAGGGTGATGCCGTTGTCCTGGATGAAGCGGAACTGGTCTTCGAAGATCTGCTTGTCGTCGTGGTCGAAGCCGACGATGAAACCGGCGTTGATGTCGAGCCCGGCCTCCTGGATGCGGGCCAGCTTCGCCTCCAGCGAGTCGCCGCGGACGTTCTGGAACTTCTTCGTCTCGGCCAGGGACTCGAGCCGGGGGGTCTCGATACCGATGAACACACTGCGGAAGTTGGCCCGGTACATCAGCTCGAGCAGATCGGGCTCGTTGGCCAGGTCGATGCTCGCCTCGGTGGTGAGCCGGAGCGGATAGCCATGCTCCTCCATCCAGGGCACGATCCGCTCGAGGAGGGCCTTGGCCTTCTTCCGGTCGCCGATGAAGTTGTCGTCGACGATGAAGGCGGAGTGGAACCCGGCCCGGCGGAGTTCATCGAGCTCGTCGATGAGTTGCTGCGGGGTCTTGACCCGCGGCTTGCGCCCGTAGATCACGATGATGTCGCAGAACTCGCACTGGAAGGGGCAGCCGCGCGAATACTGCACCGCCGCCGAGGCGTAGCGATCGACTTTGAGGAGGTCGTACCGCGGCCGCGGCACGGTCGTCATGTCGGTGGGGCGCTCCTGCTCGTAGCGCTCCAGAGTGGCCCGACCGCAGGCGTGATCGGCGAGGAACCGCGGCCAGGTCGTCTCCGCCTCGCCGACGAAGCGCACGTCGCAGCGCCCCACGAAGGCCTCCTCCTGGACGGAGACCAACGGCCCGCCCACCACCGTGCACACGGGCAGTTCGCGGAGGCGGTCGAGGATCTCCCCCATCCGCTCCTTCTGGACGATCATCCCGGTGACGCCGACGATGTCGTGGGCCGCCACGATGTCCCAGTCGATGTCCTCGACGTTCTCGTCGATGATCGTCACTTCATGGTCACCGCACAGCCCCGCCACGGCCGACAGGGCGCCCGAGATCATCGTGCTGCGTTTGTCGCCCGGATAGAGCGGGAGGGCGAAATCGAACCCCCAGTAGGAGGGCTCGAACCGCGGGTTGATCAGGCAGATGGCCAGCCGCCGCCCGACGGGCGCGGGCGTCACGGGGGGTGCCGGGGCGGCACCCCGCACCCGTGGCCGGGGGGGCCCTGTCGGGGTGACCCGGGCGCTCCGTCACCCGGTCTGCGATCACGTCGAGCAACATGGGTTCCCCCCGCGTGAAGATGTCGAGCGGACCCGACCAGAACGGCGGCAGGGATCGACGGACCTCCGCAGGCTGGGCAGGGTAGGCCAGCCGGCCCGGAACCCCTAGAGCAAAACCGGCGGGCCGTCACACCACGGTGGCGCCGCCCGGCAACCCGGGTTACCACCCTGCGATGTCAACCCGTCCCCTGGGGCTGCCGTCGAAGCCGCCAGTTTCCCAAATCCCGTCAGACGATCGGCAGCAGGGCCGGCTTCGGGCTGCGGATCGAGCGCCCCCGGGCCTTCTTCCGCCGGCCGTCGCCGACGCGTTCGCCCCCCGGGCCGAGGACCGCCTCCATGTATTCGGCGACCTGCTCCGGGGTCTCGAAATACTGGTCGTAGACCCAGTCGTCCTCGTACTCGCAGTCCTTCGTCGTGTACTCCCGGCAGATCGGCGGCCGCGTCTGGTAGATGCCGCAGCGGTGGTCGTCCTGGAGATGCTTGCAGACGGTGTGCACGCAGACGTACCAGCACCCCTCCTCCGTGAACACGGTGGCATGCTCGTGGAGGAGGAACCAGCGGATGTACTCGAAGTCTTCGCGCGTGGTCGGGGTTTCCAGGGGGAGGGCGAAATAGCGGCAGCACTTGGCGGTGCAGAACTCGCAGAGCACACGGTCGGCCGGCACGTCCTCCCGCTTCGGCTTGGTCCGCACGGGCGCGGCGATCGACATGCTGGTGGCCCTCCGCGTCCGCCACCGGGAAGGGGCGGTCGCGAGCATCCTAGCAAACTCCATCCATGGCCCGAACGCACGGGGAATCGGTTCACCGCCCCGTCGGCATGCCCGCCCGGCCGGAAACGCGGCCCGCCCATTGTCTATACTGCCGGCCGCACCCGGTTCCGGAGGCGGTCCGTGCCCAAGCGCTGGCAACTCGAACCGCACGATCCCACGGCGGTCGTTCGCCTGGAGCGGGCGGCCGGCGTCTCATCGATCGTAGCCCGCCTCCTCGTCGCCCGCGGACTCACCGACCCCGACGCCGTTCGCACCTTCCTCGCGGGGCGGATGGCCGATCTCCGCGATCCCGACCTGCTCCCCGGCGTGCCGGCGGCCGCGGAGCGGATCCTGGCCGCCGCACGGGCCGGGCGGCCGATCGTCGTCTACGGCGATTACGACGCCGATGGCATGTGCGCCACGGCGATCCTCGTCGACTGCCTCCGGGCCATCGATGCCACGGTCGACTGGTACGTGCCCGACCGGTTCGAGGAGGGCTATGGCCTCAATGCCGAAGCCCTGGAGACGCTCCGGGGGCGCGGCGCCGCCTTGGTGGTCACGGTGGACTGCGGGATCGCCAGCGTGGCGGAGGCGGCCCGGGCCCGGGCTCTGGGGCTGGAGCTCGTGATCACCGACCACCATGCGTTCGGCGACACCCTGCCGGAGGCCGACGTCCTTGTCCACCCGCGCCTGCCCGGCTCCGCCTACCCGTTCGGTGAACTGTGCGGCGCGGGGGTGGCGTTCAAGCTCGCGTGGGCGATCGCGGTGCGGCACTGCGGCGCCCGCCAAGTGACGCCCCGGCTGCGCGAGGTACTCCTCCGCGGGATCGGCCTGGCGGCGCTGGGGACCGTGGCCGACGTCGTGCCCCTCCTCGACGAGAACCGGATCACCGTCCGCCACGGGTTGGAGAGTCTCCGCCTCAAGGGCGGTGCGGGGATCGCCCGGCTGGTCGAACTGGCCAAGCTCCACGACAAGTCGCGCCTCGAGAGCGAGGATGTGGCGTTCCGTCTGGCACCCCGTCTCAACGCCGCCGGCCGGCTCGGGCAGGCGGCGTTCGGGATCGAATTGCTGACCACGGCCGACCCCGCCCGGGCGGTGCAACTCGCCGACTGGATCCACGAGCTCAACGACCAGCGCGACTGTCTGGAGCGCAGCATCCTCCTCGCGGCCAGCAAGCAGGCCCACGATACCTTCACGAGCGACGACCCGGCACTCGTGCTCGCCGACCGCGGCTGGCATGCGGGGGTGATCGGCATCGTCGCCGGGCGCCTGGCGGAGAAGTGGCACCGGCCGGTGGTCCTCATCGCCCAGGATCCCCACCAGGGCCGACCGGCGATCGGCAGCATCCGCAGCGTGCCGGGGTTCGACGTGCATGCGGCGCTGATGGCCTGCCGCGGTCTGCTGGTCACATGCGGTGGCCATGCCGCCGCGGCAGGGCTGCGGATCGAAGACGGGCGGATCGAGGAGTTTCGCCGGGCCTTCCGCGCGGCCGTCGATCAGCGGCTGCCGGCGGCCCTGCGGCGGCCTGGCCTGCGGATCGACGGGGAGACGACCCTCGCAGCGCTGACCCTCGACACCGCCCAGGAGCTCGACCGCCTGGCCCCGTTCGGACAGGGCAACCGCCGCCCCTTGCTGTGCGCCTCCGAGGTCCACCTCGCGGAACCCGCCCGGCCGATCGGCAACGGGGGCCGGCACATCGCCATGACCCTCGTCCAGCACGCTGCCCGGATCCGGGGTGTGGCCTTCGGGGGAGCCGACTGGCTTCCCCACCTGCCCCCTGTCGGCAGCCCGTTCCATGTCGCCTTCAAACCCAAGATAAACGAGTTCCGGGGGCGGCGCACGGCCGAGGTGGAGTTGGTTGACTGGCGGCCGGTGGGCATCGACATCGGTCTCGATCTGCCCGATCCGGTGGCGGCGCGGGCCATGGCCCCGTGAGCGATCAGCGCCCGCGTTTCAATCGAGGTGCACGTCCGCTGGCATGGGGCCCTGTCCCACGAGCCAGTCGTAGCAGGCGGCCATCCGTTCGCCGATCGAATCCCAGCGGTAGTGCCGGCTGACGTGCTCGCGCGCCCGCCGCCCGCGGGCCTGCAGCTCCGCGGGGCTGGCACTGGTCGCCTCCCGGAGCGCTCCGGCGAGGGCATCGGACGCCGGTTCGACCCACCACCCGCTGCGCTCCTGCTGGAGGATGTTCCACGGTGTCGCGGTGGTGGTGATGACTGGAAGTCCCATGCCCATCGCTTCGGCGATTGCGATGCCGAAATTCTCCGAGTGCGAGGGTAGGACGAACAGGTCGGCGTTGGCGAGGAACCGCCATTTTTCATCCCCGGTCAACTCACCCGCCAACTGCACCCCGGACAGCTTGAGGGCGTTGATCCGACCGGTGATTTCCCGATCATGGCCGTCGCTGCTGCCTCCGGCGATGTCCAGCGTCCAGCCCTGCGGTCTGATCCGCCCCCAGGCGTCGAGCAGCATCGTCACCCCCTTCTTGGCGTGGAGGCGCGAGAGGAACACGCAGCGGCGCGGCCGCTCGGGCGACGCGGCTGTCGTGTCACGTTCGGCCCATGCCGCGGGGATCTCGATCCCGTTGGGGATCACACACACCGGGTTCTTGAGGCCGAGGCGGCGGATCGTGGCGTGCTCCTCGGCCGCAGTGGCATGGAGCATGTCGGCATCGACGAGTTGCCGCCGCTGCCACAGCGCCATGGCGATCCGTTTCCGCGTGGCGTGGTGATGGAGCGCCCAGGGCTCGAGCATCCCGCGGGGACTGATCACCAGCCGCGAGCGACTCCGCCGTGGAAGCTGTTCGATAGCCAACGAGGCCGAGCGCCACAGGCCCTGGGAATGGATCACCGTCGCCGACGGTCCGGACGCCTGGTGGCGGTCCACCATCGTGGACAGGTATCCGACGGCTCCCAGTCGCCGGCGTGCCGCACTGATGGGGATCCCCGCCCACTGCAGGCGGTCGATCGCCCAATCGACATCTGAACGGTAGACACCGACGACGGCCACCCCGCCGTGCCGCTGCGCCGCCACGGCGCGGGCCAATCCCGAAACCGACAGGAACGGCCCGCCGTCGTGGCGTGACAGGCCGGTGGTCACGTAAACCGCCTGCCATGTTCTCGGTTGAACGGTCACGGGATGAGAGAACCCCCCCTCCAACGCGACGCTCTGCGACTTCAGCTCGCGGGCCATCCTGAAAACCCCGTCGGCCAACAGCCGACTGGCACCGACCCCCTCACCCGCAACCAAGAACAACTGACGAATCCTACAGCAAATTCCGGCGTACAAAACCCATCCCTCCGGTACCAGTAGCCTCCCCAGGCGGGTGTACTGGGTGAGGATTCCGCGTCCGCCGACGGCGATGCCGGCTCCCCGGGGCGGAGGTGCGCGCCTGGTCACTTCCGAGACGGTCCGCGGCCATACCGACACTGTCCGCTGGGGTCTTGGCACCGGGGGGCCATCCTGCGGGTTCCCAGTCGCGGTTTTGCCGCGGTCTGGTCGGGCAAGCAAATAGCCCTGCCAGGCGCGACTGAGAGCCGCGTGACATGGACCGCGGTTGTGACGGCAGGCCGGCGGCGGTAGGCTGATCGGTTCGCGGTTGGATCGAGTCGATCAAGCCGCATCGGGGCGTAGCTCAGCCTGGCTAGAGCGCTACGTTCGGGACGTAGAGGTCGCTGGTTCGAATCCAGTCGCCCCGACTGAGTGGGTGTTTACCACCCCTGGAATCCCCGGGAAATCGCGATTTTCCCGGGGGTTGTCGTTTTCGGGTGGAACCGGTTGCGACCCGTTTCCGCCACTTGCTGCGCCGGAAAATGCGCCTCCCTGCCGACGCCACCGCCGGCCGCCGCCCCGAGGATCGTTCTCCATGGGTCCCGCCCGGGCCGCCCACTGCCGATCGGCTGTCACCGCGGCGATCATCTGGGGCCTCCTCAGCGTTACGACCCTGGCGGGTGGGGCCGCGGCCGACCTGTTCGAGTCTGGCGCCGTGCCGCGACTCGAGATCCGCCTGGGCGCTGGATCAGCCGACCGGCTCCGCGAGGACCCGCGCCGCTATGTTCCCTGTGCGCTCGTCGAGATCGTCCCGGGCGCCGACGGAATGGACGGGGAGGAGATCATCCACGAAGAGGTGGCCATCCGCCTCAAGGGCTCGGCGGGGAGTTTCCAGACGGTCGACGAGAAGCCCGGATTCACGCTCAACATGGATACCTGGCGCCCCGGCCACCGCTTCCACGGGCTGGACAAATTCCATCTCAACAACGCCGTCCAGGACCCCACGCGGCTCCACGAATGGCTCGGTGGCGAGATGTTCCGTGCCGCGGGGATCCCCGCGG
>RFRL01000182.1 GCA_009924545.1 Planctomycetia bacterium
ACGTCGCTCCGGACCCTGGAGACAGCGGCCCGGGGCGGGACCATCGCCCGCTGGGAGGGCACCACCGACCTGTTCGTGACGCCGGGGTACCGCTTCCGGGCGGTGGATTGCCTGCTCACCAATTTCCACCTCCCCCGGACGACGCTCCTCGTGCTCGTCAGCGCCCTCGCCGGCCGCGACCTCGTCCGCCGGGCCTACGCGGCGGCGCTCGAGCGCCGCTACCGGCTGTTGAGCTACGGCGACGCGATGCTCATCGAGTGAAGTGCCGGCGGCGGGTATCCTGCTGCCAGCGGTCCGCGCCGCCGGCAGCGGCCGGGGCAGGGCCGGCCCACGAGTGCTCAGCTTGGACACCGGCAGGGAGCGACCGATGAGCGGAGTGCCGCAGGAGGACGTGCTCGTGGTGCCGCGCGCGGTGCTCGAGCGGGCGGGGATGTTCCAGGGTTTCCAGCCCGACACCGCGGCCTACCTGCCGCTCCTGCTCGACCCGCGGCACACGCTGTGGCGGCCGCGCGCGGCGGTCGAGGAGGATCCGTCTTTCAAGCAACTCATCCCCTACTGCGTGCTCGCCTGCCGGGCGGCCGACGGCACGCGGCGCTACTTCGCCTACACGCGCGGCGGTGGGCAGGCGGAAGCACGCCTGCGGGCCAAGCGCTCGGTGGGGATCGGCGGCCACATCTCCAGTTGTGACGGCGCCCACGGCGACGACGTGTCGTACGACGCCGGCATGCGCCGCGAACTGGAGGAGGAGGTGGCGATCGGGGGGACGTTCACGGGGCGGGTCGTCGGCCTGATCAACGACGAGTCCACACCGGTGGGGAGCGTGCACCTGGGGATCGTCCACGTGCTCGACCTGGAGCGCGCCGACGTGGCGCCGCGGGAGAGCCAGCTCGTCGACTGCGGGTTCGACACCCTGGCGGCGCTGTGCGCCGACCGCGACCGGTTCGAGACCTGGTCGCAGATCGCGCTCGACGCCCTCGCCGCCGGCCGGATCGCCTGAGGGGCCGTGGCATGGCAGCACCCCCGGCGACGATCTACCTCGACAACCACGCCACCACGCGGCTCGAACCACGCGTGCTGGAGGCGATGCTCCCCTGGCTCACGGAGCACTACGCCAACGCCGGCAGCGGCACCCACGAGCCCGGCCGCGCGGCCCGCGAGGCGGTCGAGGGGGCGCGCGAGCGGCTGGCCGGCGCGGTGGGCGCGGCGGCACGCGAGATCGTGTTCACGTCGGGGGCGACGGAGAGCACGAACCTCGCCATCCTCGGCACGTGGCTGCGGCTGGGTGCCCCCGCGCGCGGGCACGTGATCACGCTCGCCACCGAGCATGCGGCGGTGCTCGACACGGTGGCCCACCTCGAGCGCCACGGGGTGGCGGTGACGCGGCTGCCGGTGGCGCGGCAGGATGGCGGCCGCATTCCCGGTCGCGTCGACATCGAAGCGCTCTGCGCGAGCCTCCGGCCCGACACGTTCCTGGTGAGCGTGCTCCTGGCGAACAACGAGATCGGCGTCATCCAGGACGCGGCGGCGATCGCGGCCGTGCTCCGCGGCCACGAAGCGCTGCTGCACTTCGACTGCGCCCAGGCGCTGGGGCGGATCCCCGTGGCGGTCGATGCGCTGGGGGCCGACCTGGCGAGTTTCTCGGCCCACAAGTTCCATGGGCCCAAGGGGGCAGGCGCGCTCTACGTGCGCCGCCGTGGCCGCGCGGTGCGCCTCGAACCGCTGGTCCACGGGGGCGGGCAGGAACGCGGGATGCGCAGCGGCACATACGACGTGCCGGGCATCGTCGGGATGGCGGAGGCGGCCGCCCTGGCCGTGGCGGGCCTGGAAGGGGAGAGCAAGCGGATGCGGGCCCTCCGCGACCGGCTCTGGGAGCGCCTCGGGAGCCTGGTGGAGGGGGTGGTCCTCAACGGCCCGGCGCTCGACGACCCCGCCACGCGATTGGTCAACAACCTCAACGTGCGCATCCCCGGCGTCGACGGCCATTCGCTGCTGGCAACGCTGGCCGCCGACGGCTTGGCGGTGAGCTCGGGGGCGGCCTGTTCGTCGGAGAGCCCGCGGCCGAGCCACGTCCTCCTGGCGCTGGGCCTCGACGAGGATCAGGCCCGGGCCAGCCTCCGTTTCGGCCTGTCACGGTTCACGACCGCGGCCGAAGTCGACACGGCGGCCGAGCGGATCGCCGCCGGCGTCGAACGGCTGCGCGGGTGGGCCGGGTGAGGGGAGCGGGCGTGGGGCCGGTGGCCAGCGCGGCCTCGCCTCGGCCCGACGATGGAGTCCTGCAAATCGTAGGGTGGCAGCGTGTGATTTGCACGGTACGGGCCGTGGATTTGTCGAACACGGGGAGCGGATGTTGTTCATGAACCACCGGGTCGCACGCCACCGCCGCCACCCACGCGGCGCCAACGCCCGGCGATTTGCTCGGTGCACGCCCCGGAATTGCCACTCCGCCGGGGTGGGGGCTATATTTCAACAGGTTCGGCTTTTGTTTTTCATTCGCCCGTTGCCAGAGGAGTCTGCACGATGTCGGTCATGCTCACGGAAAAGGCGGCCAGCGAAGTCAAGAAGATCATGCTCGACCAGAAGCTGGAGCCGGGCACCGTCCTCCGGGTCGGGGTCGCCGGCGGCGGGTGCAGCGGGTTCCAGTATTCCCTCGGCTTCGACAAGCAATGGGATCCGAAGGCCGACACGCTGAAGCAGCAGCACGGCGTCGACGTGGTGGTCGACAAGAAGAGCGACCTGTTCCTCGACGGCACGACGCTCGATTTCCACGACGGGATCGACAAGCGCGGCTTCACGTTCAACAATCCCAACGCCAAGAAGAGCTGCGGCTGCGGCAGTTCGTTCCAGGCTTGAGCGTGCCGGGCCTGCCGGGGTTTGGCTTGATTGAGTTGGCGGCCCCCGGTTGGCGACGTTTTCATGCGGGTCCGTCGGGGTCGGTCGGGTGACCAAGCCCCGCGGACGCGCCGGCAGGGGAGGCCTGGTGGCTGCGGGCAGGGTCCACATCGTCGGCATCGGGGATGACGGGCTGGATGGCATGACCGCCCACGCCCGGCGTCTGGTCGAGGCGGCGCCGCGCCTGCTCGGGCCGCAGTCGTGCCGCTCGCTGCTGCCGGAGGCGATCGCCGCCCGTCTCGAGGTGGTGGCAGGGCTCGAGGAGCTCTGCGACCGGATCGACGCCGCGACCACCGCGGGCCTCGTCGTCCTCGCCTCGGGCGACCCGCTGTTCTACGGCACCGCCCGCTACGTCTGCGGCCGCCTAGGCAAGGACCGCTTCGAGGTGGTGCCCCACGTCAGCAGCATGCAACTGGCGTTCGCCCGGGTGAAGGAGAGCTGGGAGGAGGCGTTCCTCGCCAACCTGTCGGGACAGTCGATCGAGCGGGTGCTCGACCGGATCCGCGGCGCCGACACCGTGGGGCTGTTCACCAGCGACCAGTGGCCGCCACCGGCGGTGGCCCGGGCCCTCCTCGACGACGGCATCGATTCCTTCCAGGCCTACGTCTGCGAAAACCTCGGCAGCCCCGACGAACGCGTCACGCAGGGGAGCCTGGCTGACATCGCCGCCGACACGTTCGGCCCGCTCAACGTGATGATCCTCGTGCGGAAGCCCGCCGCCACCGACAAGCCCGGGCACGTGGGCACGCGGCTGTTCGGGAACGCCGACGAGAGCTTCCTCCAGTCGCGCCCGAAGCGCGGGCTGCTGACACCGGCTGAGGTGCGGTCGCTGGCGCTGGCGGAACTGTCGCTCCAGCCCGACAGCATCGTGTGGGACGTCGGGGCGGGGAGCGGATCGGTCGGCCTCGAGGCGGCGCGGATCGCCTCCCGCGGCCACGTCCACGCCATCGAGATGGATCCCGACGACCATCGGCTCATCCGCGCCAACGCCGAGCGCTTCGCCGTGGCCAACCTCACCGCCGTCCTCGGCCGGGCCCCCGAGGCGTGGGCCACGTTGCCCGATCCCGACGCGATCTACGTGGGGGGCAGTGGCCGTGACGTGACGATGCTCGTGGAGGAGGCGTGGAAGCGACTCCGCTCGGGCGGCCGGCTCGTCACCGCTTGCCAGAGCATCGAGAACCTCGCCACCGTCCACGCCCTCCTCCGCGCCCGGTCGGGCGATGCGGCGTATTGGCTGGTGACGATCGCGCGCGGCGTCGAGCAACTCGACCGGATCCGTTTCGAGTCGCTCAACCCCGTGTTCCTCATCGCCGCGACGAAACCCTGAGCGCTGCCCCTCCCATGCGCGACCCCGCGATCCCTGGACCGCGCGTGACCGCCGGGTGGCGCTGGGGGAAGGGATTCGCCGCCGACGGCTCGCCGCGACAACTCGACGTCATCGCCGTCGGCGCCCACCCCGACG
Organism: Planctomycetia bacterium; assembly: GCA_009924545.1. Classification (GTDB taxonomy): domain Bacteria; phylum Planctomycetota; class Planctomycetia; order Pirellulales; family UBA1268; genus F1-20-MAGs016. The sequence continues at coordinate 4,352 of RFRL01000182.1, forward strand.
ATGTCGAGATCGGCTGCGGTGGGACGCTCGCGCTCCTCGCCGCGCAGGGCCACGCGGTGGGGATCGTCGATCTCACCGACGGCGAGCCGACGCCGCGCTCGAGCGGGCCGGAGCAGCGGCTGGCGGAGGCGGCCGCCGCTGCGGAGGCGCTCGGGGTCGTCCATCGCGAGCACCTCGGGTTCGCCAACCGCTGCCTGTTCGACGGCTTCGAGGTCCGGGTGGCGCTGGCCAAAGTGTTCCGCCGGCACCGCCCCCGGCTGGTGCTCGGGATCGCCGCGAAGACGCCGCTGGCCTCGCCTGACCACGTGCAGGCGGTGGCGATCACCGAGGCGGCGGTGTTTTACTCCCGGCTCACGAAGTGGGACGACACGTTCGCCGGCTTGCCGGTCCACACGGTGCCCCACCTGCTCGGCTACTTCCTCTTCGCGGGCGTGCCCGAGGCGCCCCCCGGGCACTGGCCGTTGGTCGTGGACATCGCCGGGCACTTGGAGACGAAGCTCCGGGCCATCGGCTGCTACACCTCGCAGTTCCCCCGCGAGAAGGCCCACGTCTTCCCCCGGGTCCGGGCGATGGCGGAAACGCTCGGCGTGATGGCCGGCTGCGACGCGGGCGAAATGCTCGTGGGCTGCCGGATGCCCTGCACGACCGAGCCGCTGCGGCTGCTCTTTCCCCGCGGTTGACCTTGGCAGGGGCTGGCGTGGCCCGAGGACGGTTCGCAGGCTGTGGACAAACAGCCTGCCGCACCTCAGGGATGAGGTGCCGGGAGCGCAGCTCCCGTGAAAACTGCAAGTTTTCGTGTGGACAGAGGCCACGGAGGGACTTTGTCCACGGACAGTTAGTCCGGCCGAGGGCCTGCGGTTCTCACAGGGTCAGCGGGCAGCCGCGGCGGTTTTCGCCCCATCCCGCAGACTTTCCGCATTGTTCCGGAGTGTCCCCATGGCGGCGATGAAACTGAATGCCTCCCCCGCGGGGCGGTCTACCGATGTGCCACCGGTCGCGACCACCGGGTCGGCGGCGGTGCGCACTGCCGCCCATGCCGCCACGAGTGTGCTCGAGGGGAATGGACTCTCCAGCGGTGTGATCACCGACCTGTTCATCCGGCCCCGGGAAACGGCGTCACGCGTGCAGACTCCCCCACCGGTGGTGCCGCCGCGCTGGATGGCGCGGGTGCTCGTCGCAGCCGGGATCTACAACGTCGTGTGGGGCGCGGTGGCGATCCTGGCCCCGGTGTGGTGCTTCCGCATCGTGGGGATGGAAACGCCGAATTATCCTGAACTGTGGCAGTGCATCGGGATGATCGTGGGGGTGTATGGCATCGGCTACATCGCTGCGGCCACCGATCCGCTCCGGCACTGGCCGATCGTGCTGGTCGGTCTGCTCGGCAAGATCCTCGGACCGATCGGTTTCGCCGGGGCGCTATTGAGCGGCCGGTTTCCCGTGGCCTTCGGCTGGAACATCCTCACCAATGATCTCGTGTGGTGGATTCCGTTCGGGATGATCCTGTGGACGGCCTGGCGGGCCGCGAATCAGATGCCCACCGCGGGCCGCACGGCGGGGATCGGCGGGTGAGCGCGGGTGGTGGCCAGGAGATTGCCCGGCTTGGCGACCCGGCGGCGGACGCCGATCCGCTCGACGTCATCATCGTCGGGGCCGGGATCTCTGGCCTGTGTGCCGCGGACGACCTCGTCCGAGCCGGCAGGCGCGTTGTGGTGGTGGAGAAATCGCGTGGCCCCGGCGGGCGCATGGCCACGCGTCGCGTCGGCAGTGCGGTGTGCGACCATGGCGCCCAATTTTTCACGATCAGGGGGAAAGCCTTCGGGGGCATCGTTTCGGGTGCCCACGCCGCCGGGGCTGCGGTCACGTGGTGCGAGGGGTTTTCCCGGGCAGCATCGGTGGAAGGGCCGGTGACGGATGCGGCCGACGGACACGGCCGGTGGCGTGGCGTTCGGGGCATGACCGACCTGCCGAAGTGGATCGCCGGTCGCCTGCCCGCCGGCACCATCCGCACCGCCACGCGGGCCACCGGCATCGGGCTTGCAGATGGTTGCGTGCAGGTGGCCATCGAGGAGACGGGAGGGGTGCGGACGACGCTCTCCGCCGCGGCGATCTTGGTGACCGCGCCCGTGCCACAGGCGCTCGAGCTGTTTGCCGCCGGAGGCTTGTTGGCCGGGGGCGCCGCCGATGGGGAGGCGCTGGCGACGCTCGCCACCGTCGCCTACGACCCCTGCTTCGCCCTCATGCTGGTCCTGCGCTCCGCCAGTCTCGTGCCACCGCCGGGGGCGATCCAATTCGCCGGCGGACCGATCTCCTGGCTCGCCGACAACCAGTGCAAGGGGATCTCTCTCCTCGGTGCCGGCCCTCACCGTCCATGCCGCCGGGGAGTGGAGCCGGCACCGGTTCGATGATGCCCCCGACGCCGTCGCTGACGAATTGGTGAGCTTCGTCCGGCCGTGGATCGACGGCGACCCGGCCGATGCCGTCCTCGAGCGTTCCCTCCACCGGTGGAAGTTCGCCACGCCGACGACGATCCTGCCGACACCGCTGGTGCTGGTCTCGACGGCACCTCCGGTGGTCTGCTGTGGGGATGCCTTCGCCGGTCCGAAGGTGGAGGGGGCGGCGTCGAGCGGAATGGCGGCGGCACGGTGGCTGTTGCGGGAGTCGGGCTGAAACGCCGCGCGTTCCACCTGACCCGCGCGTCCGGCACCTTGTCGCTGAGGTGCGGCAGGCTGTTTCGCCACAGGCTGCCCGCCCCGGGCTGGTGCGCCGTCCCATCCGTTCGGTGGGCGCCTTGCAGAGGGCGGTGGCAAACCGCCAAGATGCCCCGGTCTTTGGTGTGTGATCGTCGCCCCGTCGTACCGGAGGATTGCCATGGCCACCGCCACCGCGGCCCGACTGTTGCCCGAAGTGGAGCGGTTCCTCGCCTCGGCACCGCTGTGCGGGGTGGCGGGCGGGAAGGATGTCGGCAGTTCGACCGGCGAGACGATGGTCACGCTCGACCCCGGCACGGGGGAGCCGCTCGCCGAGTTCCACGTGCTGTCCGCGGCCGACGTCGACAAGGCGGTGGCGGCGGCCGCCGAGTCGTTCCGGCGCAGCGGCTGGGCCACCCTTTCCCCGGGGGAACGCGGGGCGCTCCTCCACCGGCTGGCCGACGCCGTGGAGAAGCACAAGCCGATCCTCGGCCAACTCGAGGCGCTCGACGCGGGGAAGATTCACGCCCAGGCGCTGGGCGACATCCAGAACTTCGTCGACACGCTGCGCTACTTCACCGACATGGCCTGCCACGTGCAGCGGCGCAACGTCCTCGCCGTGGCCGGTCACGAGGCGTGGACCGTGCGCCACCCGTGGGGCCCGTGCGGCTTCATCTTCCCGTGGAATTTCCCGTTCCTTCTCGTGGGCTGGGGAATTTCGCCGGCCCTCGCCGCCGGCAACACGGTGGTCATCAAGCCGGCGGAGGACACGCCCCTCTCCACCATCTACCTCGGCCGGCTAGCCCGCGAAGTGGGCCTGCCCGACGGCGTGATCAACGTC
>RFRL01000183.1 GCA_009924545.1 Planctomycetia bacterium
CGCGAGTTCCGCACCCCCGACCGCACCGAATACCACTACTACCAGCCGATCCGCGCCCAGGAGCGCTGCCTGGTGTGCCACGTCTACCGCGGGCCGACGGCCCAGCCGGTGCCGCCGCTCCCCGACGCCCCGCCGCCGGAGACGCTCGCCACCGGCGACCTGATGGCGGTGGTCAAGGTGGTGATGCCCGACTCCGCCACGCGCACGGCGATCAACTGGAACCGGGCCACCCTCCTCGCCGCCGCGATCATGACCTGGTTTCTCTCCATGCTCGCCGCCTGGGCCATCGTGCGCTGGGTGATCGTCAAGCCGCTCGAGCACCTCCGCGACGTCAGCGACGAGATCCGTCGCGGCAACCTCCAGGCGCGCGCCGAAGTCCGCACCACCGACGAATTCGAGGAGCTGGGCGTGGCGTTCAACCGCATGCTCCGCGGCCTCGTCGAAACCCAGGAGGAGCTGCGCAAGACCAACGGCACGCTCGACGTGAAGGTCGACGAGCTCGCCCAGGCCAACCTCCACCTCTACGAGATGAACCGCCTGAAGAGCGACTTCCTCGCCACGATGAGCCACGAGCTGCGGACCCCGCTCAACAGCATCATCGGCTTCTCCGACGTGCTCGGCTCGATCCAGTCGCTCGACGACAAGCAGCGGCGCTACGTGCAGAACATCCGCAGCTCCGGGCGCATGCTCCTGGAGATGATCAACGACATCCTCGACCTGGCGAAGATCGAGGCGGGGAAGATGGAGATCCGGGCCGTGCCGTTCGACGTCGAGGCGGTGGTCTCGGCGCAGTGCGACATGGCGCGGCCGCTGGCGGAGAAGAAGGACATCGACGTGGCCCACGACGTGGGGCCGGGGCTGGAGGCGGTGGTGCAGGACCAGGCCAAGGTCCAGCAGATCCTCGCCAACCTCCTCTCCAACGCCGTGAAGTTCACCCCCGGGGGGGGCCGCGTCGACGTCCGCGCCCGGCTCCTCCCCGCGGCCACCGCCGGCAGCGGGGAACTGGTGCTGGAGGTGATCGACACCGGCGTCGGCATCGCGGCGGAGGAGCAGCAGACGATCTTCGAGAAGTTCCGCCAGGGGGGGCTGCCACGGCGCGGTGACGACGCCATGACGCGGGAATACTCCGGCACCGGCCTGGGGTTGTCGATCGTGCGCGAGCTGTGCCGATTGTTGGGGGGCGACGTGGCGGTGGAGAGCCAGTTGGGCCGGGGCAGCCGGTTCACCGTGCGGCTCCCGGTGGGGATCCCGGAGGATCGGACTCCCACGGCCGTTGTCGAGCAGGTGGTGGCGTGAGCAGGCGCGGGCCGGCGTGAGCAGGCGCGGGCCCGGGAACGGGCACCCAGGAGGTGGCATGGGCAGGGATGACGACACGACCGGCGGCAGCTCCCGCGGCGGCGACACCGCCGAGGTGGTGCTGTTCACCGACGGGGCCTGCAGCGGCAACCCCGGCCCGGGAGGGTGGGCCTACATCCTCCGCCACCCGGCCAGCGGGCGCGAGTCGTCGGCCTCGGGCAGCGAACCCCTGACCACGAACAACCGCATGGAGCTGACCGCGGCCGTGCAGGGGCTGGCGCAGCTCAAGCGGCCGACCCGCGTGGAACTGGTCACCGACAGCGTCTACGTGGGCACCGGGTTGTCGGAGTGGCTGCCGCGGTGGAAGGGCCAGGGCTGGCAGCGGAAGGAGAAGGGGCGCTTCGTGCCGATCAAGAACGAGGACCTGTGGCGCGAGCTCGATCGCCTCGCCGGCGTCCACGCGGTGGTCTTCACCCACGTCGCCGGCCACGCCGGGCACCCGGAGAACGAGCGCTGCGACGCCATGGCGGTCGCCGCCTACCAGCCGCTCCTGCCCCGCCGGCGCTGACGACACAGTCTCCGGCCATGACGGGTAGACTGCCCCGATGGCACCGACCAGTCAGGAGGCGCCCGCGGCCGCGGGAGACCCGTCCGGTTCCACCGCGGCCGGCACGGCCGACCGCGGTCTGGGGATGCCGCTGGAACGGCTCCCCGGCGTGGGCACCGCCCGGGCCCGGCGCCTGGAGCGGCTCGGCCTGGTGACCGTGGCCGATGCCCTCGTCCACTTTCCGCGCGACTACCGCGATTTCTCCGGGGCCCACGCGGTGGCCGACCTCGTCGAGGGGGAGCATGCGTCGCTCGCCGGCGACGTGGCCGACGTCCGCACCCGGGTGACGGCGGCCGGCCGGCCGATGCTCACGGTGCGGCTCGCCTGCCGTGGCGGCCACGTCCGCGCCACCTGGTTCAACATGCCGTTCCTGGCGAAGCGTTTCGCGGTGGGGATGCGGGCGGTGATCGCCGGTCCGCCACGGCGCGGTGCGGGCGGCTGGGAATTCGCCCATCCCGAGGTCCGCTGGCTGGTGGACGGCGAGGCGGACCATGCCTCCGACTGGCTGGCGATCTACCCGTTGACCGACGGCGTGCAGCAACCGCTCGTGCGGGCGGCGGTGCAGGCGGCGCTGGCGCACGGCGCCGCCGCCGCGGTCGAGGCCTTCCCGCCCGACATGCTCGCCGCCAAGGGGCTGCTCCCCATCGCCGAGGCCTTGCGGGAGATCCACCTCCCCGGCGACCGGGCGCGGCTCGATGCGGCACGGCGCCGCTTCGTCTACCAGGAGCTGTTCATGCTCCAGCTCGCGCTGCGGATCCACCGCGGCCGACAGCAGGCCCGCCGCGCCGCCCCGCCGATCGTCGTCGATGCCCGGCTCGACCAGCGGATCCGGGGCCGCTTCCCCTTCGAGTTCACGGCGGGCCAACGGCGCGTGGCGACGGAGATCGTCGCCGACATGGCCCGCGGGGAGCCGATGAACCGCCTCCTCCAGGGAGACGTGGGCAGCGGCAAGACGGCCCTCGCGGTGTATGCGATGCTCGCCACCGTGGCCACGCGCGTGCCGGGCACGGAGCCGGTCCAGCGCTACCAGGCCGTCCTCATGGCCCCCACGGAGCTCCTCGCGCGGCAGCACTTCGCCACCCTCACCAAGCTCCTGGCAGGCAGCGGGGTCGACGTCTGCCTCCTCGTGGGCGGGCAACCGGCACGCGCGCGGAAGGCGGCGGCCGCGCGGATCGCGGCCGGCACCGCGCACATCGTCGTCGGCACCCAGGCCCTGCTCGCCTCGGGGGTGCGCTTCGCGCGACCGGGGTTGGTGGTGATCGACGAGCAGCACCGGTTCGGCGTCCTCCAACGCGCGGTGCTCCAACAGGGGGACGGCGACCCGCACACCCTGGTCATGACCGCCACGCCGATCCCGCGGACGATCGCCCATGCCGTGTACGGCGATCTCGACGTGTCGGTGCTCGACGAGACGCCGCCGGGGCGCCAGCCCGTGGCCACCTACCGGGTCGACCCCGGCCAGGCCGACGACTGGTGGGCGTTCGTCGCCCGCAAGCTTCGCGACGGCCGACAGGGCTACGTCGTCGTGCCGACGGTCGACGAGTCGGCACGCGGCTTGGCGAGCATCTCGGGGGCCTACGAGCAACTGGCCAACGGTCCGCTCGAGGCCTTCCGCCTGGGGCTCGTGCACGGGCGGCTCAAGCCGGCCCAGCGCGAGGAGATCATGGAGCGCTTCCGCGAGGGGGCCATCGACGTGCTCGTGGCCACGAGCCTCATCGAGGTGGGGATCGACGTGCCGCGCGCGACGCTGATGACGATCCTCGACGCCGAGAGCTTCGGCCTCGCCCAACTCCACCAGCTCCGCGGCCGCGTGGCCCGGGGGGCGGTGCAGGGGATCTGCGGAGCGCTGGTGGCCGACGCCACCACGGCCCACCCGCGGATCGAGGCCTTCGTCGCCACCACCGACGGCTTCCGCCTGGCGGAGCAGGATCTCCTCCTCCGCGGCGCCGGCGATCTGGTGGGCACCCGGCAGAGCGGCGCCCCACCGCTGTTCCTCGCCGATCTGCTCCGCGACACGGCGCTGGTGGCCGAGGCTCGCCGCGACGCGCTCGACCTTTTCCAGCGCGATCCGCTCCTCGCCGACCCGTCACTGACCCGGATCCGCGAGCTCATCGAAGCCCGCTGGGGGGCGACGCTCGGGCTGGGACGGGTGGGCTGACAGCCCGCGGCCAAAGTTCCCGCGGCCGTGTGCCGAAGTCGACCGGCCATCCGTTCCGTACGGCACTGAGTCGTGAGCACCCACCACCGCGACTGCCTGCGGCGGGCGGCGCGGCTTGGCCGACTTGACGTTGGCACGGTGGCGCAGTTGGTCCGCGCCATCCAGGTGTCTGACCACGGGATGAGCAACGGCTTTGGGGACCGCCTGCAAGCCCCTCCATCGCCCAGCTACACGGGGCCCGGCCATTCGCCACCGCTGGACCAAGGTTGTCCATCTGGATTGGTAGCCTGCCCCGGCGGAGTGAGAGCCACTGTTGAGGGTCGCGCGCACGGGCTACAGTAGCCCCCGCGCGGGGGGCGCGCGACGACGGGGCGGCCCCCCCCGGAAGGATGAACCGATGAATCTTACGGATATCACCCCTGGAGCCTCCCTGACGGGCCTGGAATCCGACCTCGTCTGCAAGGTCGTCCAGGTCATCCCGATGGGCGACACGGCCCTCCAGGTCATCTACCGGCTCCCTGACGGCAACATCCGGGAACGGCTTCTCACCCCCGCCGACGCCGACTCGATCGCCCCCGCCGCCGCCGCCGAGCGGCCCTGGGCCTTCGACGGCGACGCCGAGGCCTTCCAACTCGCCTGCGAGGCCAAGCGGATCGACCTGGCCTTCCTGTTCGACCCGATGATGGCGGTCCACACCTCGAACGTGGACCCGCTGCCCCACCAGATCACGGCCGTCTACGAGTCGCTCCTGCCCAAGCAGCCCCTGCGGTTCGTCCTCGCCGACGACCCTGGAGCCGGCAAGACGATCATGGCGGGCCTCTACATCCGCGAGCTCGTCATGCGGGCCGACGCCGCGCGGGTGCTGATCGTGGCCCCCGGCAGCCTCGTCGATCAGTGGCGGGACGAGCTCTTCGAGAAGTTCGGCCTGGAGTTCCGCGTCTTCTCGGGGTCGCTCGACGACGCCACGGCCGGCACCAACCCCTTCGAGAACACCGACAAACTCATCGTCCGCCTCGACCAGTTCTCCCGCGGCGAGCTCGGCAACGAGGGCGAGGAGAAGCGGCCCGGCCCGCTCCAGGAAAAACTCCTCGCCGCCGGCTGGGATTTGGTCGTCTTCGACGAGGCCCACAAACTCGCCGCCCACTACTCCGGCTCGAAACTGGAGCGGACCGCCCGCTTCCGCCTGGGCGAGCGGCTCGGCAAGGAGGCGCGCCACCTCCTCCTGATGACGGCCACGCCCCACAACGGCAAGGAGGAGGATTTTCAGCTTTTCCTGTCGCTCCTCGACTCCGACCGCTTCTACGGCAAGTTCCGCGACGGGGCGCACAAGGTAGACACCTCCGACCTCATGCGCCGCATGGTCAAGGAGGAACTGGTCAAGTTCGACGGCCGGCCGCTGTTCCCCGAGCGGAAGGCCTACGTCGTCAACTACACGCTCTCGAACATCGAAGCCACGCTCTACGAGTCGGTCACCGACTACGTGAAGACTGAGATGGGCAAGGCCGACGAACTCAAGGGGCCGCAGAAAGGCTCCGTCGGCTTCGCCCTCACGTCCCTCCAGCGGCGGCTCGCCTCCAGCCCCGAGGCGATCTACCAGTCGCTCCGCCGCCGCCGCGAGCGGCTGGCCGACCGCCTCCGCGAAGAGAAACTCGGCAAGCGCGGCCGGCAGGCTTTGGCCGCAGTCGTCGCCGACATACCCGAGGACGACGACGACCTCGACGCCAACGAGCAGGAGACGCTCGAAGAGAAGCTCATCGACGACGCCACCGCGGCCCAGTCGATCGCGGAACTCGAAGCCGAGATCACGATCCTCACCGACCTCGAAGCCCAGGCGAAGGCCGTCAGGGACTCCGGTAAAGACCGCAAGTGGGACGAACTCTCAAAGCTCCTCCAGAACACGCCGGAGATGCACGACGCCGACGGCCGGCAGCGGAAGATCATCATCTTCACCGAGCATCGCGACACGCTGAACTACCTCCGCGACAAGATCGGCCACGTCCTCGGCAACCCCGACGCGATCATCACGATCCACGGCGGCACGAAGCGCGACGAACGCAAGAAGGCCCAGGCGCTGTTCTGGTCAGACAAGGACGTGCGGGTGCTCGTCGCCACCGACGCCGCCGGCGAGGGCGTGAACCTCCAGTGCGCCCACCTGATGGTCAACTACGACCTCCCGTGGAACCCCAACCGCATGGAGCAGCGGTTCGGCCGCATTCACCGCATCAAGCAGACGGAAGTCTGCCACCTTTGGAACCTCGTCGCCAAGGAAACGCGCGAAGGCGCCGTCTACCACCGGCTGCTCGAAAAACTCGCGATCGAGTGCGAAGCCCTCAAGGGCCGCGTCTTCAACATCCTCGGCGAAGTTTTTGATTTTGGGGATGACGACGGCACCGACGCCGACGGCTCCCAGCGGCCACGCTCCCTCAAAGACCTCCTCGTCGCCGCGATCAAATACAACGACCGCGAAGATGTAAAAGCCCGGCTCCGGCAGCGAATCGACCACGCCTTCGATCACGACCATCTCAAGAATCTCCTGGGCCGCAACGCTTTGGCGGAGCAGACGATGAGCCCCGAGCGGCTCTTCGCCGTGAAGGAGGAGATGGAGAAGGCCGAGGCCCGCCGCCTCCAGCCGTTCTTCGTGCGGGCCTTTTTCATGCGGGCCTTCGCCGCCCTCGGCGGCGCGATCCACCGTCGCGAGCCGGGCCGCTATGAGATCACCCATGTCCCGCTCGAAATCCGCGAGCGCGACCGGCGGATCACCGGCCGCAACCGCCGCGAGCAGGAGCCGGTGCTGAAGCGATACGACCGCGTCTGCTTCGAGCGGGAGGCGATCCAAGGCACTGATAACTCGGGGGCCAAGCCGGCCGTGCTCATGCACCCTGGCCACCCGCTCATGCTCGCCGTCACCGACCTCATCCTCGAAAAGCACGCCAACCTGATGCGGCAGGGGGCGATCTTCGTCGATCCCACCGACGACGGCCGCGACCCAGCCTTGCTCTTCCTGCTCACTCACGAGGTCAAGGGCGGCGACGGGATCGTGCTCTCCAAGCGGATGCAGTTCGTCCGCGTGAAGCCCGACGGCACGGCCACCTTCGCCGGTTGGGCGCCCCACCTCGATCTCCAGCCGCTCGCCCCGGCCGACCGTGCCCGGATCGCCGACGTGCTCTCCGCGCCGTGGCTTGCAAGCGACCTCGAATCCAAGGCTGTCGCCCTCGCCGCCGGCTCCCTCGTCCCCGAGCACTTTGAAGAGGTAAAGGTCCGGCGGATCGACCACGTCGATCGCACGCTGGAGGCAGTCAACACCCGCCTCACCGACGAGATCAACTTCCAGAGCGACCGCGCCAAGAAACTCCGGGACGACAAGGCCGCCGGCAAGGACGTTGCCCGGCATCTGGAAAACGTCACGCGGACGCTCAAAGACCTCCAGGCCCGGCAAGGAACTCCTGGCGATGAAGCAGATTCATAATGGCACGCCCGTCGTGCTCGGCGGCACGCTCGTCATACCCGCCGGGCTGCTCCGCGAGCTCCGCGGCGAGGGGCCGGCGCTCACGGCGGCCGATGCTGCCGCCCGCACGAAGATCGAACGGCTCGCGATGCAGGCCGTGATGAGCCTCGAACGCTCCCGCGGCTGCCGCGTCGAGGACGTTTCAGCCAATCACTGTGGCTGGGACGTGACGAGTCATCCCCCGCAGGAAAACGGCGTGGCGCCTCTGCCTCGCCACATCGAGGTCAAGGGCCGCGCCGCTGGGGCCGACACAATCACCGTCACGTTCAACGAAGTCACCTACGCG
>RFRL01000184.1 GCA_009924545.1 Planctomycetia bacterium
CTGGAGGCATGCCGGCTTGACGCCGCGATTCTGGAATCTACACTTCATCTGTTTTCTAAATAGAATAATTGTCGATCATTCGTAATTGTAATTGTTTCGGATGGCGGAAGGCGCTCGGGAAGCCGTCCCTCGTACCTCACTGAAACCCCGTGAAGGGTGCCTTCCAGGCGGAACCAGATTCGTGGCCGATCGCACCGAAAAAACAGGCGGTTCCGGGGCAGCTCCCAGCGTCAACCTCAAGTCGCTGAAGATCTTCTGTGACATCATCGCTCGCCGCAGTTTTTCCCGTGCGGCGGAGGACAACGGCATTTCCCAGTCGGGTGCCAGTCAGGTGGTGGGGCAACTGGAGCAGCGGCTGGGGGTGCAACTCATCGAGCGTTCGCGTCGCCCGCTTGCTCCCACCCGCGAGGGGCAGGTGTTCTTCGAGGGATGCCTCAAGCTGATAGCCCGTTATGACGCCCTCGAAGACGAGGTCCGCAGCCTCCGCGAGGAGGTGGCAGGACGGGTGCGGGTGGCAGCGATCTATTCGGTCGGCCTCCACCTCATGAGCCGGCACGTGCAGGAGTTCATGAGCCGCCATCCGCGGGCCAACGTCCGCCTGGAATACCTCCATCCCGAACGGGTCCTGGAATCGGTGGAGAACGGTCAGGCCGACATCGGGATCGTCAGCTATCCGCGGAGCACGCGGAGCATCGAGGCCGAGCCGTGGCGCGACGAGCCGATGGTGCTGGTCTGTTCCCCGGGTCATCCGTTGGCCGGGCGCGTCGAGGTGTCGCTGGAGGAACTCGACGGCGTGGCGATGGTGGGCTTCGACGCCGACCTGGTCATCCGCCACGAGATCGACCGCGCCCTGGTGGCCCATGCCGCCGAACCGCGGGTCGTGATGGCCTTCGACAACATCGAGGCGATCAAGCGCGCGGTGGAGATCGACGCCGGGGTGGCCCTGTTGCCGGAGCCGTCGATCGGACGGGAACTGGCCGCCGGAACCCTCGTCGCGGTCCGGCTGTGCGCTGTCAAACCCCTTCCCGGGCGCTCCGAGACGCAGGGGGCCGGCAGCGAGTTGGTGCGTCCCTTGGGCATCATCCGCAGCCGGGGCAAGCCGCTGTCGCACACCGTGGAACGGTTCATCACCCTGCTTCGTGAGAACGCGGCGGATGCAGGAGCCTCGAGCGCGGTTCGTCGGACCGGCGCCGCGACGGCCGTGCCCGCGGCGGCTGCCGCGCCCGCCAAGGGGGCGGCGGCCCCGGCCAAGGCGGCCGAGAAGGCCCCGGCCTGAAGCCCGGCGTCCCGGTCGTGGACGCAGTGGGGCCCCCGGCCGGGAGCACCCGCTCATGTCAGCGTCAACCATCCGTCACCTTCCCGATCCGCAGCCGACGCCGTCACCCGCCCCCATCCGAGCCCGTCCGCCCGTTTTTCCAAGAGTTCGTCCATGCCTTCCCGTCGCCAGCCCGGAATGCCACCCGCCCACGGCCTCTACGACCCCGTCCATGAGCACGACGCGTGTGGCGTGGGCTTCGTCGTGCAGATGCACGGCCGGCGCAGCCATCAGGTGGTCGGTCAGGGCCTCGAGCTCCTCGAGAACCTGACCCACCGTGGCGCCTGCGGCTGCGATCCGCTCACCGGCGACGGCGCGGGGATCATGGTGCAGCTCCCCCAGGATTTTTTCGCGGCCGTGGCCCCGCAGGCCGGCGTCCGGCTGCCGGCCCCGGGCGACTGGGCGGTGGGCAACGTGTTCCTCTCCCCGCAGGTCGACGAGCAGGAGAGCGCCGAGGGGCTGTTCGCCCGTCTCTGTCGCGAAGAAGGGCAGGAGTTCCTCGGCTGGCGCACCGTGCCAACCGACAACCGGTCGATCGGCGGGACAGCCCGCGACGTGGAGCCCACGGTCCGCCAGGCGTTCGTCGGCCGCGGTGCGGCGACGCCGCGCGACCACTTCGAGTGGAAGCTGTACGTCATCCGGCGCCGGTTCGAGATCGAACTGGGGCACCTGGGGCTCACCGACCAGACGTTCGTCTACGTCTGCTCCCTGTCGAGCCGGACGCTGATCTACAAGGGGCTGCTGCTGGCCGACCAGGTGTCGAAGTACTACCCCGACCTGTCCGACCCGCGATTCACCAGTTGCCTGGCGCTGGTCCACCAGCGCTACAGCACCAACACTTTCCCCACCTGGGATCTCGCCCACCCGTTCCGGTACATCGCCCACAACGGCGAGATCAACACCGTCCGCGGCAACATCAACTGGATGCACGCCCGCGAGCAGATGCTCGACCACCCTCTGTTCGGCCCCGACCTGCGGAAGATCACCCCGGTGGTGCGGCCGGGGGGCAGCGATTCGGCCACCCTCGACAACGTCCTCGAACTGCTCATCCAGGCCGGCCGCCCGATCGAGGAGGCGGTGAGCATGCTCATCCCCGAACCGTGGAGCGGCCACGCCGCCATGGCCGACGATCTCAAGGCCTATTACGAATACCAGGCCTGTCTCATTGAGCCGTGGGACGGCCCCGCCGCCATCGCCTTCACCGACGGCACGCGGATCGGCGCGACCCTCGACCGCAACGGCCTGCGGCCGGGCCGCTGGTGGCAACTGAAGGACGGGCTCGTCGTCCTCGCCAGCGAGGCGGGCGTGCTCGATCTCCCCGCCGCCCAGGTGGTGCGCAAGGGACGCTTGCGGCCGGGCCGGATGTTCCTCGTCGACACCCGCGAGGGACGGATCGTCGAGGACGACGAGATCAAACACCGCCTCGCCACCGCGAAGCCCTGGCGGCAGTGGCTGGTGGACCATCAGCTCCGGCTCGACGAGCTGCCCGATGTGCCCGCCGTGGCCGAACTCTCCGTCTCGCGGGCCTGCCTCCCGGCCGAGACCGCCGCTGGCCCGGGGCCGCGCGATGCCCAAGCGTCGTTCACGCACGATGCTTCAGCCCCGCGGGCGATCGACCCGTGGCACGCCGCCGGCGTGGCCGGTGAACGGGCCAGCCTCCTCGAGTTGCAGCGTGCTCACGGCTACACGCTCGAAGACCTCAAGGTGATCATCGGCCCGATGGCCACCGACGGCGCCGAGCCGGTGGGGTCGATGGGCAACGACACTCCGCTGGCGGTGCTCTCCGACCGCCCCCAGCTCCTGGCCAACTACTTCAAGCAGCTCTTCGCCCAGGTCACCAACCCGCCGCTGGACGCCATCCGTGAGGAGATCATCACGTCGCTGGTGACCACCATCGGCGCCGAGGGCAACCTGCTGGCGAGCACGCCGGAGCAGTGCCGGCTGCTGCGGCTGGAGACACCGGTGATCACCAATGCCGAGTGCGCCCGCATCCGGGCCCTCGACCGCCCCGGGCTCGTGGCCCGGACGTTGTCGTTGCTCTTCCCGGCGGCCGCCGGGGCGGAGGGGATGCGCCAGCGCCTCGCGGCCCTCCGTGCCGAAGCGGCGGCGGCCGTGGCGGCGGGGGCGACGATCCTCGTGCTCTCCGACCGGGGCATCGACCGTGACTGGGCGGCCCTCCCGACGCTCCTGGCGACCGGAGCGGTCCACCACCACCTGGTGCGCGAAGGGACGCGCACCCGGTGCGGCATCGTGGTCGAGACGGGCGAGGCGCGCGAGGTCCACCACTTCGCCCTCCTCACCGGCTACGGGGCGGGGGCGGTGAACCCCTACCTGGCCTTCGCCACCATCGACCAGATGCAGGCGGAAGGGATGATCGCGGCCGACACCCCCCGGGAGAAACTCCACAAGCAGTTCATCAAGGCGGCCAGCAAGGGGCTGCTCAAGGTGATGAGCAAGATGGGCATCTCCACTCAGCAGAGCTACCGCGGCGCCCAGATCTTCGAGGCGGTGGGGCTGTCGGCGGAATTGATCGACGCCTGCTTCACGCGGACGCCGAGCCGCATCGGGGGCATCGGCCTCGACGGCGTGGCCGACGAATCGTTGCGGCGGCACGAGCACGCCTGGCCGCGGACGCAGGTCCCGCAGGCCCTCGAGCTCGACGTCGGCGGCCGCTACCAGTGGCGGCGCAAGGGGGAGGCCCACATGCTCGCCCCCGACGTGGTGGCGAAGCTCCAGCAGGCCACGCAGATCAACAGCCGCGAGGAGTTCCGCCGCTACCAGCAGCTCATCGACGAGCAGCAGACCCGCCTCCTCACGCTCCGCGGTCTCCTCGACTTCCGCTGGGCCGCCGACGACCCGTCCAGCGGCGGCCCGGTGCCGCTCGAGGAAGTCGAGCCCGCCAAGGAGATCGTCAAGCGCTTCGCCACCGGGGCGATGTCGTACGGCTCGATCTCCAAGGAGGCCCACGAGACGCTCGCCGTGGCGATGAACCGCATCGGCGGCCGGAGCAACACCGGCGAAGGTGGGGAGGACCCGGTCCGCTACCAGCCCGATCCCTCGGGCGACAGCAAGAACTCGTCGATCAAGCAGGTGGCCAGCGGGCGCTTCGGGGTGACGAGCCTGTATCTCGTCAATGCCCACGAACTGCAGATCAAGATGGCCCAGGGGGCCAAGCCGGGCGAGGGGGGGCAGCTCCCCGGCCACAAGGTGGACCGGGAGATCGCCCGCATCCGCCACAGCACGCCCGGCGTGGGCCTCATCTCGCCACCGCCCCATCACGACATCTACTCGATCGAGGATCTCGCCCAGTTGATCCACGACCTCAAGAATGCCAACCGCTTCGCACGCGTGAGCGTGAAGCTGGTGGCTGAGGTGGGGGTGGGGACGGTGGCGGCCGGCGTCTCGAAGGGGAAGGCCGACGTCGTGTTGATCTCGGGCCACGACGGCGGCACCGGCGCCAGCCCCCAGACCTCGATCATGCACGCCGGTCTTCCCTGGGAACTCGGGCTGGCCGAAGCCCACCAGGTGCTCGTGCTCAACGACCTGCGCGGCCGGATCATCGTCCAGACCGACGGCATGATCCGCACCGCCAAGGACGTGGTCGTCGCCACGATGCTCGGCGCCGAGGAGTTCGGCATCGCCACCGCGTCGCTGGTGGTGCTCGGGTGCATCATGATGCGGAAGTGCCACCTCAACACCTGTCCGGTGGGGATCGCCACCCAGGATCCGGAGCTGCGCCGGCGCTTCACCGGGCAGCCGGAGCATGTCGTCAACTTCTTCTTCCTCCTCGCCGAGGAAGTCCGCGAGCTGATGGCGAAGCTCGGCTTCCGCACGGTCCAGGAGATGGTCGGGCGCGTCGATCGGCTCGACACCCGGGCGGCGATCGCCCACTGGAAGGCCCGGGGCCTCGACTTCTCAACCATCCTCCACAAGCCGGAGGTGCCGGCCCACGTGAAGACCCACTGCCAGGACCGGCAGGACCACGGCATCGAGCAGTCGCTCGACATGACGACGCTCCTGCGTGCCTGCCGGCCGGCGCTCGAGGACGGGCGCCCGGTGAAACTCGCCCTGCCGATCCGCAACGTCAACCGCACCGTGGGCACGATCCTCTCCAGCGAAGTGACGCGCCGGTTCGGCGCGGCCGGGCTTCCGGAGGACACGATCGACATCACTTTCACCGGCACGGCGGGGCAGAGCCTGCTCGCCTTCGGTGCCCCGGGGGTGACGATCCGCGTCGAGGGGGACGTCAACGACTACTGCGGCAAGGGCCTCTCCGGCGGACGGATCATCGTCCGGCCGCCGCGGCAGGCGACGTTCCGCGCCGAGGACAACGTCATCGCCGGCAACGTCATCCTCTACGGGGCAACCAGTGGCGAGACCTTCATCCGCGGGATCGTCGGCGAGCGCTTCTGCGTCCGTAACAGCGGTGCCGAGGCGGTGGTCGAGGGGGTGGGGGACCACGGCTGCGAGTACATGACCGGCGGCCGGGTGGTGATCCTCGGGGCGACGGGGCGCAACTTCGCCGCCGGGATGAGCGGCGGCATCGCCTACGTGTGGGATCCGACCGGCGATTTTCCCGGGCTCGTCAACCGCGAGATGGTGGAACTCGAGGCCCTCGACGCCGGCGATCTCGACTACGTCCGCGGACGCATCGAGAAGCACGTCGCCCTCACCGACAGCACGCGCGGCCGGGAGATCCTCGACCGTTGGGCGAGCGCGGCGGCGAGTTTCGTGAAGGTGATGCCGATCGACTACAAGCGCGCACTGGCCGAACTGCGGAAGTTGCAACAGCAGGAACAGGACGAGGCACGGGCGGAGGAGGCGAAGGTCCATGGGTGAGCCACGCGGATTCATGAAATACCCGCGGCAGGTGGCCGGCACCGCGCCGGTCGCCGAGCGGCTGCAGCACTACCGGGAGTTCCTCACGATCCTCCCGGCGGAGGAGCTCAACCGGCAGGGCGCACGCTGCATGGATTGCGGCGTGCCCTTCTGCCATACCGGTTGTCCGCTGGGCAACATCATCCCCGACTTCAACGACCTCGTGTACCGCCGGCAGTGGCACGAGGCGAGCCAGCGGCTCCACGCCACCAACAATTTCCCCGAGTTCACCGGCCGGGTCTGTCCCGCGCCGTGCGAGGCGGCCTGTGTGCTGGGGATCAACGCCGATCCGGTGGCCATCAAGCAGATCGAGATGGTGATCGCCGACAAGGCCTTCGACGAGGGCTGGGTGGTGCCGCAGCCGCCCGCCGAGCGGACCGGCAAGCGCGTAGCGGTGGTGGGGAGCGGACCGGCGGGGCTGGCGGCGGCGCAGCAGCTCAACCGTGCCGGACACCACGTCACCGTGTTCGAGCGGGCCGACCGCCCCGGCGGCCTCCTCATGTACGGCATCCCCGACTTCAAGCTGGAGAAGTATCGCGTGTGGCGCCGCGTCGAGCAGATGGAGGCGGAGGGGGTGGAGTTCCGCTGTGGCGTCAACGTGGGCACCGACCTGCCCACGCAGCGCCTCGTGGAGGAGTACGACGCCATCCTCCTCTCGGGCGGCGCCACCCTCGGCCGCGACCTCCCCATCCCCGGCCGCCAGCTCGCCGGCGTCCACTACGCGATGGAGTTCCTCCCGCAGCAGAACCGGCGCAACGCCGGCGACGAGGTTCCGCACCAGATCACCGCCGTCGACAAGGACGTGGTCGTCATCGGAGGGGGCGACACCGGCAGCGACTGCGACGGCACGAGCAACCGCCAGGGGGCACGGAGCCTGACGCAATTCGAACTGCTGCCGCAGCCGCCCGACCTGGGGAAGTATCCGCGGCGCGCCGAGCGCCCCGGGGCCACCCCGTGGCCGATGTGGCCGGTGATCCTGCGGACGAGCTCGTCCCACGAGGAGGGCTGCCGCCGCGAGTGGAGCATCCTCACCAAGGAGTTCCTCGGCGATGACGCGGGCCGGCTGCGGGCCCTGCGCACCGTGCGCATCGAGTGGTACCAGGATCCGGCCAGCGGGCAGCAGAAGTTCCGCGAGCTGGCCGGCACCGAGGAGGAATGGCCCTGCCAGTTGGCGCTCTTGGCGATGGGATTCGTGGGGCCGGAAAAGCACGGGCCGATCGCCGACCTGGGGCTCGAACTCGACCCGCGCGGCAACGTCAGGGCGGGGGCCGACTTCCACACCAGCCGCAAGGGCGTGTTCGCCGCTGGCGACATGCGCCGCGGCCAGTCGCTGGTGGTGTGGGCGATCCACGAGGGGCGCGAGGCGGCCCGGTCGATCGATCTGTGGCTCATGGGCCAGACCAATCTGCCGAGCGTGGCAGCCGGGGAATTCGCCGTCCATGCCTGACCGCCGGCGACGGCTACCGGGCAGCCGATTCCCGGGAGCCGATCACGGTTCCGGCGACCGAGACCTCGACAGGGGGAGAGCGGCTGCTTAGGATCGGTCGGTGTTCGGGGGGGCCCAGTCGTTCGTCCAGCCGACCTGGTTTTTTCCCCGCCGAACGTGT
>RFRL01000185.1 GCA_009924545.1 Planctomycetia bacterium
GGTGGCTGCACGGCTCGCTCACGAGCCTCGCCGCGGCGCTCCACGAGGCGGGGGCAACGCTCGTCGTGCGCCGCGGTCCGTCGCTCGACGCCCTGCGGGAGGTGGCGAAGGCCACGGGGGCCACGCACGTCGTCTGGAACCGCCTCCGCGAGCCGGCGCTCGTGGCCCGCGACACGGCGATCAAGAAGGCCCTCGCCGCCGACGGCCTCGAGGTGGAGAGCTGCAACGGGTCGCTTCTCCACGAGCCGACCCACGTGGCCACCAAGGAGGGGCGACCCTACCAAGTGTTCACGCCGTTCTGGCGGGCGCTGTTGGCACGCGACGAGCCGGCCGAACCGGTCGGCGCGCCGCGGAAGCTCGTGCCAGCGGCGGCGAAACCGGGCCTCGCCTCGGCGCCGATCGAGGCCCTCGGCTTGCTCCCGCGGATCGACTGGGCGGGCACGATGCGCACCACCTGGTCGCCGGGAGAGGCGGCGGCGAAGAAGCGCCTGGCGCGGTTCCTGGAGCGCGGCCTGACCGGCTACGGCTCCGACCGCGATCGCCCCGACCACGACGGCACCAGTGCCCTGAGCCCCCACCTCCACTTCGGCGAGATCTCCCCGCGGCGGATCTGGCACGCCGTGCGCGGGGCGGTCGGGGGCACGCCGGCGGCGAAGATCACCGGTAGCCCCGAGGTCTACCTCCGCGAACTGGGCTGGCGCGAGTTCGCCGCCCATCTCCTCCACCACTTCCCGCGCACCCCCGACGCCCCGCTCAAGGCCCCGTATGCCGCCTTCCCCTGGGTGGACGACCCGGTGGGGCTCGAGGCCTGGCAGCGCGGGCGCACCGGCTACCCGATCGTCGACGCCGGGATGCGGCAGTTGTGGGCCACCGGCTGGATGCACAACCGCGTGCGGATGATCGTGGCCAGCTTCCTGGTGAAGGACCTGCGCGTCTCGTGGTTGGAGGGGGCGCGGTGGTTCTTCGACACGCTCGTCGACGCTGATCTGGCCGCCAACACCCTCGGCTGGCAGTGGGCCGCCGGGTGCGGTGCCGACGCCGCCCCCTACTTCCGGATCTTCAATCCGACGAGCCAGGGGGAGAAGTTCGATCCCGACGGCGCCTACGTGCGGAAGTGGGTGCCGGAGCTCGAGCACCTCGGCCCCGAGGCGATCCACGACCCGGCGGGAGCCAAGCCCCTCGAGCGCCGCGGCCTCGTCCTCGGTCGCGACTATCCCGAACCGATCGTCGATCACGCACAGGCGCGGAAGGCGGCGCTCGATGCCCTGGCCAAGATCAGCGGCAAACGCTGACCGGGCGGCGGCGTGCGGAATGCACGACGCGGAGCCCGGGCCCCGTCTTCTCGCTGGCCGCTTTCGGGAGTACGGGCATTCGAGGAATCATTTCCCGGCGACCGATCGCGCGGGACCCCGCCCCGCTACTGCCGCTTCTCGACCTCGGCGAGGCGCGTGCGGACCTTGTCGACGATGATCTTCCGCTGCTGCTCGTCGCCTACCTTGTCGGCCGCCTTGTCGGCGTCGCCGAGGACTGCCAGGGCGGTTTTGATGTCGCCTGTGGACACGGCGGCGTTGGCCACGGCGAGGAGGGCGTAGGCCCGGCTTTCCGACCGCTCCACGCTCCGGGCGGCGGCGGCCGCCTCCTCGACCAGTTTCGCCGCGGCTTCCTTCTGGCCGCTCTGCGCCCGCACGTCGGCCGCCGCGGCGAGGGCCTCCGCCTTGGCGCGGGGCTCGTCGACGGCCCGGGCGCTCTCCTCGAGTCGCCCCACCATCTCGGCGGCCGCGTCGGCGATGCCGGCACGCGTAAACCCGAGGGCCACCGCAGCCAGCGCCTCGGCGCGGAAGCGCTCCTCGGCGGCATCGGCCGCGAGCGTCGCCTGCCCGAGCAGGTCGCGGGCCAAGCCGGCGTCTCCACCGGCATCCTTGTCGCCCGCCACGCCCCCGGCCCCGGCCAGCGCCTGGGCACGGCGGACGGGATCCTCGATGCGCGTGGCACGCGACCCGGCGAGGGCCGCCGCCTCACGCGCCTTCTTCTTGTCGCCCACCTCGCCGAGGGCCGCGGCCACGTCGACCAACCGGGGGGCGAAGATGGCCGCGTCGCCATCGGCCTCGAGCCGGTCGAAGGCCCGGTTGGCGGTGTCGCGCGCCCCCGACTTGTCGCCCGCGGCGAGTTGGGACCGCGCGATCCGCACCAGCGCCACCGCCTGCTTGTCGGGGGTCGGCTCCTTCTCGGCACGCTCGAGGCGCTGCGCGATCGTGAGGGTGCCCCCCTTCTTCTTCGCCTTCGTGCCGCACCCGGCGGCGAGCGGCATGGCGACGACGAGCAGGAAGAGCGCGGCGGGCCATTTCGCGGGGACGATCACGGCAGGCTCCTCGAACGGAAAACGGGAAACGCAAAACCAGGCACCGCGGTCATGCGAACGTCAGCCGGGCACCGGAGAGGCGTGCCAGGGTCTCGGCCATCAAGTCGTTCTCGGCCGCCTCGTCGGCGGCCTCGTAGGTGACCGAGAAGCGGAGGTAGGCCCCGCAGTCGTCCCATGGCACCGTCGACACCGACAGGTCGTGGATCAGGAACTGGCTCGCCTCCTGGGCGCTGGCGAAGCTCCGCGCGCCCGCCCCGCGCGGGCTCTGGGCATAGAGGAAATACGTGCCGCCGGGCATCCGGCAGTCGAAGCCCACCCGGCGCAGCACGGCGACGAGTTTTTCCAGCCGGCGCCGGTACTTGGCCCGCACGGCGCGCGGGATCGCCGCGTCGGCCAGCGCCGCCACCCCCGCCTTCTGGATCGCCATGAACTGCCCGGAGTCGCAGTTGTCCTTGACGTCGGCGAAGGCTCGGACGAGGCGCTCGTGGCCGCACACCCAGCCGAGGCGCCAGCCGATCATGTGGAAGCCCTTCGACATCGAATGGACCTCCACCCCCACCTCCTTCGCCCCGTCGATGGAGAGGAAGGAGAGGGGGGCGGCGTCGTAGGAGAGCATGATGTGGGCAGCGTCCTGGACGACCACGATCCGGTGGCGGTGGGCGAAGTCGACCACGCGCGCGTAGAATTCGCGGGTCGCCGCCCGGCCGGTGGGGCTGTTGGGATAGCAGAGGACGAGCATCTTGGCCCGGGCGCGAACGTCGGCGGGGATACCGTCGAGGTCGGGGAAGAAGTCGTGCTCCGGCAGGAGCGGGAGCCGGTGGACCGTGCCCCCGAACCAGCGCGTGGCCGTGCCCGCGACCGGGTAGCCGGGGACGGTCATGAGCGTGACGTCACCGGGGTCGATGAACGCGGCCGGCAGCATCGACAGGGCGGTCTTCGAGCCGATGCAGTGGTTGACCTCGGTGACCGGGTCGAGGTCGACGGCGAACTCGCGCTCCATGAACGCCGCCGCTGCTTCCTTGAAGGCGGCGATACCGTTGTCGGCATAGCCGCGGTTCTCGGGGCGGTCGATCTCGTGGTGCATCGCCGTGCGGACCGCCGCCGGGGCCATCTCGTCGTTCTCGCCGATGCCGAAATCGAGCATCCGGCGCTCGGGATGGTCGGCGAGCGCCTTGCGCTTGGCCCGCTTGATGAGCTCGAACTTGTAGATCTCGTTGCCCTTGCCGAACTGGGCGCCGCCGATCCGGGCGGCGAAGCGATCCTGGAACCAGGGGTCGGCAGCGGGGGGCGCGATCGTGGCCATGGGACGGGAGACGCTCCGGGAAGAAAGACGGGCACGGGCCACGGCTGGCGCCGGTGAGACCGGCAACGCCACTGCGGCGCGAAAAGAGCAAAGTATACGAATCCACGATTCCCGGCGCTGCTGACGTGGCGCGGGTGAAAGGCCTGCGGCCCGCGCCTCGCCGCCTCATCATGCGTCGCTCAGTAGAGGGGGTTCCCGGCCCATCCTCGCAAGGGGGGAGGGGGCAAAAACCGGCTCCGGTCCGCAGATTTCCCCCGATTGATTCCGGCCCGGCACGGGGGTGGAGTGAAGGGGTCGGTTTTCCCCCCGCCCACCCCCCGCGTCAGCCATGCAGCAGCCTGTCTTCCGCGTGTGCAGGATCCCCGCCCGTCGGGCTCCGGGGGGCTTCGGCCCCTTCGACGACGACTTCGACCCGTTCGAGGACGAGGAAGAGGCGAGCGTCCTCATTCCGCTCGATTGAACGCGCACCGCGAGGCTGAACCGCTCACGGTTCCTTCGCATCCGCCCGGGCAGGCCCCCGGGCAGCACCGCGACCTGTCGGCATGACGGTCGTGCCGTCGCGTCACACCGACTCGGGCGTGGGGTGTTGCCAGGGAGCGCGGTAGGGACGGGCGAGGAGGGTGTCGGCCTCTGGATCGCCGACGATCTGCCCCGCGGCATCGAGCGTGAGCGAGCGCCCCAATCGCATCGCCAGGTTGGCGAGGATGCACACTGCCGACGACACGTGCCCCTCGGCGATGTCGGCCACCGGCTTGCGGCCCGCCGCCCGGGCGGCGAGGAAGTCTTGCATGTGGCGCCGGGTGGCGGCGGCGGCGAACGGCTCCGTCTCCTTGTGGGCCACGTCCTGGGGATACTGCTCGCGCTCGTCGAGGAACGTGCCGTGCTCGGTCGGCCCACCCCCCTTGGGCTGGAAGTCGTACGACTGGACCGAGAGCTTGAGCGTGCCCTTGTCGCCGTACAGGGTCGCCCCCCAGGGGTAGGCGGGATCGGGGTTCTCCCCCCAGTTGCGCTGCGTCCACACGACTTGGACGGCGCCATGGTCGAAGAGGGCGGTCTGGGTGTCGTGGAGGCGGATCGTGGAGTCGGCCGGGCGGAGGAGGGCCCCGCCGCTGGCGGCGATCCGCTGCGGCCACGACAGGTCGAGGAAATAACGCACCAGGTCGTAAAAGTGGACGCACAGGTCGCCGGTCTGGCCGTTGCTGAACTCGATGCAGTCGCGCCAGGCACGGGGGTGGAGCTGGGGGTGGAAGTCGATGAGCGGGGCGGGACCGCAGTACATCTCCCAGTCGAGGGTGGCCGGGGGCGCGGCGGCCGGGGGAAAGGCGGAGCGGGAGCCGTAGTAGCTGTGGATGTCGACCGCGGCGATCTTCCCCAGCTTGCCCGTGGCGATGTATCGGTCGCGGGCTTCGAGCAGGTGGGGGGTGCTGCGCCGCTGCAGGCCGACCTGGACGGTGCGGCCGTATTTCCGCGCCGCGGCGACCATCGCCCGCCCCTCGACCACGTCGAAGCTGATCGGCTTCTGCACGTAGACGTCGCAACCGGCCCGGCAGGCGGCGATCATCGGCAGGCAGTGCCAGTGGTCGGGGGTGGCGACGAGCACGATCTGCGGCTTGCTCTCCGTCAGGAGCTGGCGGTAGTCGCCATACAGCGGTGGCTTCTTCCCCGAAGGCTGGCGCCCGGCCACCAGTTCGGCGGCCGCTTCGCGCATCGTGGTGTCGACGTCGCACAGCCCCACCACGTCGACCGGGGTCACCTGCATGAGGTGGAACAGGTCGGTCTTGCCGTACCACCCACACCCGACGAGGGCCACACGGAGCGGCGCGTCGGCAGCGCGTGCCGCCGCGTCGGCCACGGTGGCGAGGGTGCCGAGCGCCGCGGTCTGGGCGCTCCCGCGGAGGAAATCGCGCCGCTGCATGGGAGGGCTCCGGGAAATGGTTGTGGAACGACGCCGCGACCGGATGTCGGCCACACGGCGGTCGGCCGCGATTATGTCCTGGATGGCTCCGCCGCCCCAGCCGCCCGTGGTTCGGGGCACGCACGGCGACCGCGGCGGGTCACGCACGGCGTCGGCAGCCCGGGCAGTGGCACGACCGGTGGCGTTCCTGCGGCGGGTCATCGTACCGTGTCGGTAGTCGGGCCAGGGACACGATCGGCAGTGCCATCGGAGGTCTCGTCGGCCACGTCGTCGCGCCCCGCCGCCCAGCGGGTGCCACGGCGGATGAAGGGGTCGAGCCCCTGCGTCTTCTCCAGGTGGGGGCTGAAGCAGAGGACACGGCCGCGGCCGAACGAGCCGGCGGCGATCGAGCGGGGCGCGGCCGATCTGGTCGCCTTCGGCCGCCCCTACATGTCCAATCCCGATCTCGTGGAGCGCTTCCGCCACGCCCGGCCCCTGGCCGATCTCCCCGACATGTCGCTCTGGTGGACGCCGCAGGGCGCCCGCGGCTACGTCGACTTCCCGGCCTGGTCGGCCGGCGCCTGACGACGCGCGTTGGCCCGCCCACCGGCGGTATGCTCGGGAAGGACGGAAAGACCGCGAGTCTGGTGTGAACGCACCGGAACCCCAGGGATTGAATTGCAGCAAGCCAATGGCAGAACGACGCTTGCGAACCGACACGCCCGAAATGGCCGGTGCGTTCACACGCAGACGCGGGTCGTTCGACAGACCGTGGGCACATCCGTGAGGCGGCTTCTCGTGACAGCGTTATCGGATTGGTTTCCAAACGCGCTGGTGGGAGTGACGTTTTTATCACTCGGGCTGATCAAGGTTCATGGCTGGCGAAAGGGTGTCGTCGGCGGCGGCGGCAAGCCGATGTCTTGTCGTTTGATGGGCAGATGTCCGAGCTGGAGCGATCCGGCCAACATCGGCGTGATTCTTCTTTTCCTTGCGATCGGCGTCGTGAACTTGGCCATCGTCGTTTCGGCGTTACGCAAGGCATGATCTCGTCGGTGTGTTCGAGAGCGGCGGTCGCAGGTTGTGCGGGTGTCGTTTTTTGCTACGCCGTGGTCCCCTCGTTGGGGCGGCGGCCGTGAGACCGTGGCCTCACGATCCGCCGAGGCGATCTCGGCGAGCGTTTCGCGGTTGCCATCTGACGCCCCCGTGGGACGTGCCGCAGGGCTCGTGCGGTGGGCCGAGTGGGAGAACTCCAATGACATCGCTCATCGTCCTCTCCACGACCGCGGCGTTGATGGGGGGCGTGGCCGCCGCTTGCACGGTGCTGTGCCTCGCGTGGTCGATCCCGGCGTGGCGACGTCGACTGGACCGGCGCGAAGTGGCGGCTGTGGCTGGCGGTGCCGAGGCCGGAGGTCTCACCGGCTGGCCCGCCCGCGTTGCCAGCGGCCTGGTCTCGGTCGGGATCGCGTCCTGTGCCGCGGTCGGCTGGTACGGCTGCTATAGCGTGTTGGCGGCGCTGATCGCGGCGCATCGGTAGGGGGGAGTGTCGCCGTCGGCACAGCGGGCAAATCAGCCGGACGAGCCCCTGTCCCGCCCCGGTTCGCGCGGACGCTTTTCCGATACGTACAGTCGACTACAGCGGGATGGGTCGTTGAGAAGGGTCGTTCAACGCAGGAGGGTCCTCGCGGTGGAAGTCACGTACGACATCGAGCCGGGACTGTCGCCGGAGGAGTTCGTCGATCTGCTCCATCGCTCGACGCTCGCGGAGCGGCGGCCGGTGGCGGACCCTGCGATCATCGCCGGCATGCTCGCCCACGCCAGCCTCATCGTCACCGCTCGCGCCGAGGGCCGGCTCGTGGGGGTCTCGCGGGCGCTCTCCGACTTCCACTACTGCACCTATCTCTCCGATCTGGCCGTGGATGCGTCCCTCCAGCGGAAGGGAATCGGCCGGGAACTGATTCGCCGGACCCACGAGGCGGCAGGACGCCGCACGACGCTGGTGCTGCTCGCCGCCCCGGAGGCGCGGAGCTACTATCCGCACATCGGCATGCGGCCGCACGATTCGTGCTGGGTGGTGGATCGGCAGCCGTCCAAGGACGCCAAAGCCGCCCCCGCGCCCGGACCTGCGTCAGTCGCTTCCGACCGTACTCCCCCGGGGCCGCCGGGCGGATGAGCCGGACATGACCGGCGGCGAATCCACAGGTCACAACCGAGACGACCGACATGCAGTTTCCGATCT
>RFRL01000186.1 GCA_009924545.1 Planctomycetia bacterium
GCGAGGGCGGCGGCCAATGGGGGCCCGGCAGTGGGAACGGTGGAAGGTACGGCGTCGGCGCCGGCGTGATGCATGCCCTGGTTCATGGCGTCGGCCACGGCGGCAGGCGCCGGGCCCGCGCCGCGCGTCAGGTCGGTCGACTGCGGGGGTCCGAAGGCGCGGAAGCACAAGCCGAGGAGCAGCGGCACCAGCACGAGTGTCACGAGCGTGGCCACGAGCAGGCCGCCGAGGAGCACCGCCCCCAGCCCCCGGTAGAGCTCGCTGCCGGCCCCCGGCAAGAGGACCAGCGGCAACAGCCCGAGGACGGTGGTGAGGGTGGTCATGAAGATCGGGCGGATGCGGCTCCGCACCGCGCCGAGGATCGCCTCCGTGCCGTCGCTGCCGGTGGTGCGCACGAGCAACAGGGCCTGCTCGACGATGAGGATCGGGTTGTTGACCACGGTGCCGATGAGGATCACGAACCCGAGCATCGTGAGCACGTCGAGCGGCTGGAAGATACCGAACGGCTGGCCGAAATGATTGAGTGCCGCCAGCCCGACCAGCCCGCCGACCCCGCCGAGGGGCACCGCCGCGATGATTACCGCCGGGTAGAACCAGCTCTCGAACAGCGCCGCCATGAGGAGGTAGGTGATGATCCCGGCGAGGGCGAGGTTGAACCACAGCGCCTGCCAGGTGGCGCGGAGCTTGTCGGCGGTGCCGCCGAGATTGATGGCGTAGCCGCCGGCGAGTTCGCCCGACTCGTTCAGCGGGGCGACGATCCGCTCGAGGATCCGCTCCTGCGCCTCCTCCAACGGCATCGTCGCCGCCGGCGAGACCTGGATGGTGATCGCCCGCTGCCGCTCCCGGTGGAGGATCTGCTCCGGGCCGCTGGAATACTCCTCCACCACCGCCACGCTCTCCAGCGGCACGAGTTGGCCGCCGGGGGTGACCACGGGGAGGCTACGCAGGTCCTGCGTCCGCTGCACGAAGCGGTCGTCCCCCTTGATCACCAGGTCGATGCGGTCGGCGTCGAGGTAGTAGTCGGTGGCGTAGCCGCCGTCGACGAGGCAATCGACCATGTAACCGAGCTGGCGGGCGTCGAGGCGCATGTCGGCCGACTGCTCCAGGCGCGGGAGGAGCCGGACCTCGGGGCTGGAGAGGTCGAGCGACGGCCGCGGGAAGTTCTGGCTGCCGGGGGTCACCTCGGGGAGCTGGGCCATGATCCGGCCGCCGAGCTGCACCAGTTTGCCCAGATCGGGACCGGTGATCTCGATGTCGATCGTGCGGCCGGCCGACAGGCCCTGCTCGAAGAGGCTCGACTGCTTCGCCACGGCGACCGTGCCCGGCATGCCGGCGGTCACCTGGCGCACGAGGGGCACGAGCTTCCCCGCCTCGAGCGGGTCGAGGGCCCGCATCCCGAGGAACACGCTCCGACCGCGAGCCACGAAGAACATGTCGGCGAGCACGGGATAGTCGAGGGCCGCCGCCTCGGGGGTGCCCGGATCGACGTCCCAGTAGCGGAGCATGCGCCGCTCGACCGTCTCCCCCATGCGGATCAGCTCGTCGAGGTTGTAGCCCGGCGGCGGAAGGAGGATCCCGAACACGAGGTTGCGGTTGCCCTGGGGGAGGTATTCCACCTTGGGCACCAGCCACCATGTGGCCACCACCGCCGCGGCGACGATCGCCGCCGACACCACAGCCGAGCGCCACGCCCTGGCGAGCAGCCACCGGTCGAGGCCGACGATCGCGCCGCTGAAAGCCCGTCCGCATCGGGTGGCGACGTCGGCCCGCAGCCCCTCGCGCGACGGCGGCGGGCGCTTGCCGCCGAGGAGCCAGGCCGCCGCCACCGGCACCACCAGCACCGACACCACCAGCGACAGGCCGATCGACACGCTGATGGCCAGGGCGATGTCTCCGAACAGCTGGCCCGCCTCCTCGCGGACGAAGAGCACAGGGAGGAACACCGCGACGGTGGTCAGCGTGCTGGCGAGCACCGCCCCCCACACCTCGTCCGCCCCACGCACCGCTGCGGTGGCGCCATCGTCGCCGCCCGTCCAGCGCGTGAAGATGTTTTCCAGCACCACCACGGCGTTGTCGACGAGCATCCCCACGGCGAACGCCATCCCCGCCAGGCTGACGACGTTCAGCGAGCGGTTGCAGAGGGCGAGGACGAGGAACGTGCCGATGACGCTCACCGGGATCGCCACGGCGACCACGAGTGTGAGGCGGAGGCTGCGCAGGAACAGCAGCAGCGTGCCCACGGTGAGCAGACCGCCGACGATGATGTTGTCCTTCACCAAACCGACGGCCGAGTCGATGTAGGTGGTCTCGTCGTAGACCATCGTCAGGCCGAGGCCGCGCGGGCGGAGGACGGTGCGGTCGACGTCGGCCACCACCGCGCGGAGGCGGCGCACGGTATCGAGGACGTTGGCCCCCTGCTCGCGCGTGACGCGGATGGCGAGGTTGCTGGACCCGAAGCGGCGCACGATCCCGTCGGCCTTCTTCTTGCCGAGCTCGACCCGGGCCACGTCGCGCACGTAGACCGGTTTGCCGTCGCGGCGCGTGATGATCACCCCCTCCACCTGCTCGGGAGAGCGGAACTGGCCGATGGTGCGCACGACGTAGCGCCGCTTCCCCTCCCAGAAATCCCCTCCCGATGTGTCCTGGTTCTGGTTGGCCAGAGCCCCGCGGAGGTCGTCGATGGAAAGGCCGCGGGCGGCGAGGAGCTGCGGGTCGATGATCACCTGCAACTCGTCGGACCGGCCCCCCACAAGGTCGGCGCTCGACACGCCGTCGACTCGCTCCAGCCGGCTCTCCACCTCGTCCTCGGCCATCCGCCGCAGGCTCTCCACGTCGATCACGGGGGGAGCGAGCGCGGCCAATTCGGGGTGCGTTGCCGCCAGGCTGCGCAGCCGGTAGAGGGCCAGGTCGGGGGACCGGGCGTGGATCACGCGGTCGAGCGCGGCGGCATGCTCCGGGTGGTCGGTCCGGGCGCGGGCCAGCATCTCCGCGTCGGGCGCCGCCTCGGCGAGGATGAACCAGGCGATCGGGTTGTCGGTGCCGCTGGCGGTGCGGATCACCGGCCGGTCGGCGTTGATCGGCCAGTCGCGCACCTGCTGGACGCGGGTGTTGACCTTCACCAGCGCCTGGCTCATGTCGGTGCCGATGGGGAACTCGAGCGTGAGCGTGCCGCCGGAATCGCCGCTCTCCGAGGAGAGCTTCACCAGCCCCTCGACGCTGCGCAGTTGCTCCTCGAGCGGCTGGACGATCTCGCGCTCCACCTCCATCGGGCTCGCGCCGCGCCAGCGGGCTTCGACGGTGATCGTGGGGATCTGCACCTCGGGCGTGAGCTGCGTCGGCATCGCCAGCAGGGCGAGGAGGCCGAACATCGACAGGAGCACCGCGACCTTCACGGGGTTGGCGACGCAGGCCCGGATGAGGTTCATGGTCCGATCCAGTCGCGGCGCGGTGTCAGGGGCGGAGCGGCGAAAACGACACCTTCGCCCCGGGGCGCAAGCGTTCGTTGCCCCGCACCACCACGAGGTCCCCCGCGGCGAGGGCCCCGCGCACCTCCACGCCGCCGTCGACGGTGGTGCCGAGCGACACCTCCACGGGCCGGACGGTGCCGGTGGCGGGCCCGTCCGCCGTCGCCGGTGAGGGGGCCGGGGCCACGACGTAGACGAGCGGCACGGCCCCTCCGAGGACCAGGGCATCTTTGGGCACGACCGTCGCCAAGCCGGTCTTGCCCACCGGCAGCCAGGCCCGGGCGATCATCCCGCCGCGGAGGACCGGCGCCCCGTCGACGATCTGGTTGGCGAGGCGCACGCGCACCGGGAAGCTCCGTGCCAGCAGGTCGGCCTGCGGCACCACGCGGGCCACGCGGCCGATCCAGGTGCGGTCGGCGGCCGCGTCGAACTCGAGGCGGACGGAGTCTTCGCTGCGGAGGCGGCCGATCGACAACTCCGGCACCTGCACCACCACCTCCACCTCGTCGAGCTCCGCGATCCGGGCGATGAGGCCGCCGCGCGACACCCACTGCCCCTCCTCTGTGAAACGCTGCACAACCCAACCGGTGAAGGGAGCGCGGATGGTGTGCTTGCCGAGCTGGTCGTCGATCCGTTCGACGGCCGCTTCTTGGACCGCCACCGCGGCGGCGGCTTGGGCGATCTGCTCCTTCCGCGGCCCCGCCTCGGCGAGGGCCAGCGTCGCCCGGGCCCCGGCCAACTGGGCGGCGATCTGCCGCTGCTCGGTCTCGGCGTCGTGGAGCTCCTCGACGGTGCTCGTGCCCCGCTCGGCGAGCCGGCGGAGGCGCTGCAACCGGCTCCGGGCGAACTCCAGTCGGGCGTCGAATCCCTCGACGAGGGCCCGGGCCTGGGCCAGCTCCTCCGGGCGCGATCCCGCCTCCAGTTCGGCCAGCGCCTGGCGGAGGCGTTCAAGCTCCGCGACCGCCCCCTGCCGCTCGATCTCGAGCAGTCCCCGGAGCAGTTCGGCGATCGTCTCGCCCTTCTCGACCCGCTGGCCGTCGAGGATCGGCAGCCGCACCAGCCGCCCGTCGACGGCGCTGCCGACGTCGCTGACGCGGGCCGGGAACACCGTGCCCACGAACGACTGTCCCGCCGCGAGCTGGCGGTCTTCGGCCGGCGCCACGACGACGGGCGGCGGAGGGGCGGCTCCACCCCCGGGGGGCTGGGCCGGAGCCGGGGGGACGAGCGCCGCGAGCCCGACGAGGAACAGGCCGGCCACCGGCCGCGGTCCACGGGCTAGCAGGCTGTGGCCGAGCAGCCTGCGGCACCTCAGGGATGAGGTGCCGGGAGCGCAGCTCCCGTGAAAACTGGAAGTTTTCGCGTGGACAAAGGCCACGGATGGCGGGGGAGGGACCGAAGCCGTCATGATCCACTTATACCCCTGGAACAGGGGCGGTGCCTGGGCTGTCACGACGGGTCGGTCGATCCACCGGACCGGGCCCGACGGACCCGGCGGATGAGGGCGTTGGTCGAGGCATCATGACCGAGGACGGGCTCGGTCGGGCTCTCCAGTTCGGGGATGATCCGCTGGGCGAGGACCTTCCCCAGTTCCACCCCCCACTGGTCGAAGGAGTTGATGCCCCAGACCACCCCCTGGGTGAACACGCTGTGCTCGTAGAGGGCCACGAGGGTGCCCAAGGCCCGGGGAGTGAGCTGGTCGACGAGGATCGTGCTCGAGGGGCGGTTACCGGGAAAGGTCCGATGCGGCACCAGCTCGGGACTCACCCCCTCGGCCGCCACTGCCGCCGCCGGTTTCCCGAAGGCGAGGGCTTCCGCCTGGGCGATCATGTTGGCCATGAGGATGGCGTGGTGTTGGCCGAATTCGTGGAGCGGGCGGAGGCAACCGATGAAGTCGCACGGCACCACCACCGTGCCCTGGTGGAGCAATTGATAGAAGGAATGCTGGCCATTGGTGCCCGGTTCCCCCCACACCACGGGGCCGGTGGGGCTCTCCACCGGGCTGCCGTCGAGCCGGACCCGTTTGCCGTTGCTCTCCATGGTGAGCTGCTGGAGGTAGGCCGGGAACCGCCGCAGGTACTGGTCGTAGGGGAGGACGGCCGCCGTCGCGTGCCCGAGCAGGCTGGCGTTGAACACCGTGAGCAGGCCGTGGAGGGCGGGGATGTTGGCCGCGAGGGGGGCGGTGCGGAAGTGCTCGTCGACGGCCCGGGAGCCGGCGAGCATGTCGTGGAAGGCCTCCGGGCCGATGGCGATCATCGTCGACAGGCCGATCGCGGAGCCCATCGAGTAGCGGCCGCCGACCCAGTCCCAAAACCCGAACATGTTGCCGGTGTCGATGCCGAAACGGGCCACCTCGGAGGCGTTGGTGGAGACGGCGACGAAGTGCCGGGCGACGGCAGTGGCATCTCCCCCCGACGCCGCGAGGATCCACTCCCGCGCGGTGCGGGCGTTGGTCATCGTCTCGATCGTCGTGAACGTCTTCGACGAGACGATGAACAACGTGTCCGAGGGATCGAGGTCGAGGACGGCCTCGGCGAAGTCGGTCCCATCGACGTTGGAAACGAAGCGGAACTCGATCCCGCGGTCGGCGTGGAACCGCAGGGCTTCATACGCCATCGCCGGCCCCAGATCGGATCCCCCGATCCCGATGTTCACCACCGCGCGGATCGGTTTCCCGCTCGCCCCGCGCCACGTTCCAGAGCGGATTTCCCGGGCAAAAGCGGCCATCCGCTCCAGCACATCGTGGACGTCGGGAACGACGTTGCGCCCGTCCACCTCGATCACGGCGTCGCGCGGTGCGCGGAGGGCCACATGGAGCACCGGCCGCTGCTCCGTGGTGTTGATGCGGTCGCCGCGGAACATGGCCTCGATACGGTCGGGCAGGCCCGCCGCTTCCGCCAGGGCCACCAACCGCTCCACGACATCCGTGGTGGCGAATTGCTTCGAGTAGTCGAACAACAGGCCAGCGGCCGAGGTGGTGAACCGCTCCGCCCGGCCGGGATCGCGGGCGAAAAGCTCGGCCAGTGAGCCCCTCCGGATCCCCTCCGCCGCCGCATCAACGGCATGCCAGGCCGCGTGAGTTTTGTTCACCATCGCCATGCCAACACCTCCGGGATGGTCGGGTAGGATGGGCACTCTACCAGCCCGGAGGAAAACCGCGGCAACCACTTCCCGGCAGATGAATCTGGGGCCCCCAATCAGACCGCCAACAGGCCTTTCAGGCCCGGAAACCTGGCTTTTTACCGGGGGACGGCCGGAACCACGTCGCCCGCCACTTGACCCCCGCGTCCGCGCCGGCTAAGTTTTGGGAGTCGTGCGGCCGATCCTCGTAAGCTGGGATCGGTTCCCGCCTGTTCGCTCGTGCTGTCGGGCGGATGTGTGTCGGCTGGATGAGCTCTCTGGGGAGCATTGTCCAGTCGTCACGGATCCGTGGCTGTCGGTGTGGGTTGAGGCCCGTTTCGGTTGGTCTCGAGGCGCTTTCGTCGCGAGGCAATCCGGCACGAACCTCTGTCCACGGTTCGGCCGTGGTCGGGAGCACGAGCCGAGGTCATTGCCCAGGTGGCAGTGTCGTCGGCTTGTTTCGTTCATTGACAATCCGGTTGTGGTAGTTGGCATCTTGATTGAATGCCGACGGTAGTCGTTCGCGAGATCGGCTGCCGGAGGCGTTCTCCCAAGGCTCAAAAAATGTCGTGGGGAGTCTGTGGACAACCGGTTCCGGTTGTTCCGCTGGCTGTCCCGCGGCGAGCGAGTAAACGTTACTTTCCCGGGTGGGGTCGGCGCGCTTGCCGGCGATGACTCGGGATGGGGTGACACGACTCGGATCGACCAGCCCTCCCCGGGGGCTGCCAGGAAACTGGTGGCTCTGCTGGGGCGAGCACTCGATTCGGGTGGTCAAGCTCCAAAGGGCGCATGGGGGATGTCTAGGCGTCAGGAGACTGCGATAAGCCCGGGGAAACCGTCAAACAGGTGATGATCCCGGGATACCCGAACTGGCCGTGTCTGAATCCATAGGACACGTGCAGCGAACGCGGAGAACTGAAACATCTCAGTACCCGCAGGAATAGAAAGAAAAATCGATTTCCTCAGTAGTGGCGAGCGAAAGGGAAATAGCCCAAACCGCAGTGGTTTCCACCGCGGGGTTGTAGGGCCCTCCAAGGAGTTACAAAACAGCCGGTTAGCGGAACGATCTGGAAAGGTCGTCCACAGAGGGTGACAGGCCCGTACGCGAAAACCGAGCTGTCTCCGTTGCGGAGGGTACCCTGAGTAGGTCGAGTCACGTGGAACCTCGACTGAATC
>RFRL01000187.1 GCA_009924545.1 Planctomycetia bacterium
CGCGCCCCCGCGCGACACTGCCGGCCAGGCCGCCGACGCGCTCCCCGCACCGAACGCCCCTGACGACGACGACACCGCCCTGGAGCGCGTGGCCGACTCGGGCACGCTGCCGACGGGCAATCCCGCCGATCCCGACACCCTGCTCCCTCCACCGGCCAAGCCGTCGGAGTTCTTTGGTGGCGAGATCGACGACGGAGCCGAGCCGCTCCTCCTCGCCGAGGTGCTGCGCAGCGTGCAGCTTCACTATCCGCTCCTCCAGGCCATCGAGCGGGAGCGCGGGATCGCGTCCGGGCGACTGACCACGGCGATGGGGGCCTTCGACACCAACATCGGGATGTCGGGCAACGCCCTGGCACCGGGCACATACGAGAACTACCGGTCCGACTTCGGTCTCACCCAGCTCTTCCCCACCGCCGGCATCAGCGCCTTCGGCGGCTACCGCAACGGCTACGGTGACTTCCCCACCTACAACCTCGCCCAGAAAACGGCCACCGGCGGCGAATGGCGGGGCGGCCTGACCATGCCGTTGGCCCGCAACCGCGACATCGACCGGCCGCGTGCCACGCGTGACCAGGCCCGGCTCGACGTCTCCCTGGCCGAACCGGTGATCGAACGCAGTCGCCTCGACTACATGCGTGCCGCCGCGCGCGGCTACTGGAACTGGCTCGGCAGCGGCGAGCGGCTGGAAGCCACCGAGGAACTGGTCGATCTCGCCGTGGAGCGCGACGCCGCGCTCGAAACCCGCGTCAAGCGCGGCACTGCCGCCAACATCGAGCGGATCGACAACCAGCAGAACGTCGCCCTGCGCAACGGCCTGGTGGTCAAGGCCGACCGCGCCCTGCAGCAGGCGACGATCGACCTGTCGCTGTTCCACCGCGACGACGGCGGCCGGCCCCTCCTCGCCACGCGGCGCCGGATCCGTGCCATGGCGAAGCCGGTGGCCCCCGACCGGGCCACGTTCGACGCGGCCCTCTCCCGGGCGCTGGCGGAGCGACCGGAATTCGCCCGCCTCGCCCTGCAGCGCGAAAAGCTGGTGGTCGAGCGGCGTTTCGCCGCCAACCAGATCCAGCCGGTGATCGACGGCCAACTCGTCGGCAACCAGGACGCCGCGTTCGGCAAGAGCCCGCTGTCGGGGCCCGACGGGCTCGACCGGCAGGTCCTCCAGGCCTCACTCGTGTTCCAACTCCCCGCGCAGCGGCGCGACGCGCGTGGCAAGCTCCAGACGATCGACTCCCAGCTCATCCAGCTCGACCGCCAGTTGCAGTACGCCGAGGACAACGTCCGCGCCGAGGTGCAGGATGCCTTCTCCCTGCTGGAACGGGCCTACGAGTTCTACCGGCAGACCGTGCGCCAGGCCGAACTGGCCACGCTCGTGGCCCGCGCCGAACGGGAGCAGCTGCGCCTCGGCCGCAGCGACATCCTCCGCGTCACACTCCGCGAGCAGGCGAAGTTCGACGCCCAGATCCTCGAGATCCTCGCGCGCCAGGAGTATTGGCGGGCCGACAGCGACCTGCGCGCCGCCGACACCTCGCTCGGCCGCGACAGCCAACCGCTCATGCTCCCCGCCGAGCTGCCCGCCGCGGGGGCTCCGGTGGCGCCGGAAATGGTGCCGCTACCTCCGGCTGCACGCTGACCGGCCGGTGACGCCCACTCCCGCGACAGCGGCCCAGTTGGTGGGGCGGCGTGGACAAGCCCCGGCTGGGTCGCCACGCCCTGCCGAGCGTGCCGGTGCCCGGCGGGTGCCACGCGGCATACTGTCCGCATGGCATCCACTCCCGCCCTTGCGCTCGTCGACCGGCTGCTGTCGCCCGACGCCTACCCGCACCCGGTGGAGCGCGTGGAGCTCGTCGAGACCCACATCTCGTGGGTGTTCCTCACCGGCACCTACGCCTACAAGGTGAAGAAGCCGGTCGACCTGGGCTTCCTCGACTTCACCACGCTGGAGAAGCGCCGCGCGTGTTGCGTCGAGGAGGTGCGCCTCAACAGCCGGTTCGCCCCCCAGCTCTACGTCGACGCGGTGCCGATCGCCGGCCCGGCCGCCGCGGCCCGGGTGGGGAGCCCGGGCCCGACCATCGAGTGGGCGGTGCGGCTCGAGCAATTCCAGGAGCGCGACCGGCTCGACCATGTGCTCGACCGCGGGGGCCTCTCGGCCGCCGACTGCCTCACCCTCGCCACCGACATCGCCGCCGCCCAGGACCGGCTCGCCACCGCCGCCGTGGCGTCACGCTGGGGCACGGCCGACACGTTCCGCGGGATCGTCCACCTCAACCTCGACCAACTCCACCAGTATCGCCCCGACCTCACGGGCCGGGTCGCGGCGCTCACGGCGTGGGTGGACCGGCAACTCGCCCTCCACGCCGCCGATCTCGCCACGCGCCGCGCCGGGGGCCGGATCCGCGAGTGCCACGGCGACCTCCACCTCGGCAATCTCGTCCGCCACGGCGGCCGGATCGTGGCCTTCGACGGCATCGAGTTCAACGAGTCGCTGCGCTGGATCGACGCGGCCAGCGACATCGCCTTCCTGGCGATGGATCTCCGCTCCCGCGGCCGCGCGGATCTGGCGGCCGCCGTCATCAGCGGCTGGGTCGAGGCGGCCGATGACCACCATGCCCTGACGCTGATGCCGGTGTATCTCGTCTACCGGGCCATCGTCCGCGCGGCGGTGGCGGCGATCCGGGCGGCACAGACACCCACCGGCAGCGTGGGGGCCACGAGCCACGCCGAGTGCGACCGCTACATGCTCCTCGCCGAGCGGCTGGCGGCGCCGCGGAGGCCGCTCCTGGTGGCCACCAGCGGCATCTCCGGCAGCGGCAAATCGACCCTCGCCGCCGCGGTCGCCGCGGCCACCGGCGGCATCCGCCTGCGCAGCGACGTGGAGCGGAAGCGCCTCGCGGGCATGGCGGCCGATGACCGGCCCGCCGATGCCGCCGCCACCGCCGCCGTCTATTCCGCGGAGATGACACGGCGCACCTACGAACGCCTCGCCGACCTGGCCCGCACCGTGCTCACGGCCGGATGGGTGGCGGTGGTCGATGCGGCCTGCCTGCAGCGCTGGCAGCGCGGGATCCTGGCCGGCGCCGCCGTCCGGGCGGGCGCCGAGATGGTGTGGCTCGATCTCGATGTCCCGGCGGCCGTGGCCATCGCCCGCGTGCAGGGCCGGGCCGGGGGCGACGACCCATCCGATGCCACCGAACAGGTCGTCGCCGGCCAACTCGCCGACCGCGATCCGATCACGGCCGCGGAGATCGCCGCCGCGGCGTTGGCCCACCCCGGCGGCACCGACCCGGGCATCACGGTCGTGCGCGTCGGGGCCGACCAGCCGCGCGACCCGGCCGCGGTGGCGGCCATCGTCGCACAGTTTCCCGGAGCGGCGACGCGGGAGCCGTGAGCCCCTGCCTGGCCGGGGCCGGGCGGTGCCGGTATCGTGCCGGCGGTCCGGTATCGCGCCGGCGGTCAGGGGTGGATGGCACGCGCCCTCCGGGAGCACGCGGCACATGGTGGGACAACGGGCCGCGACGGACCGTGACGGACCGCGCGGGGGCGTCATCGAGGGGTTCTACGGCCGTCCCTGGTCCCGCGAGGAACGGCTCACGCTCTTCGCGTGGATGCGCGACGCGCGGCTGCACGACTACCTCCACGCTCCGAAGGACGACCCGCTCCACCGGGGCCGGTGGCGCGACCCCTCCTCCGCCGGCGCCGCCGCGCGGCTCGCTGAATTGGTGCGCGCTTGCCACGAGCACGGCCTGGCGTTCATCTGGGCGTTGAGCCCCGGACTCGACATCCGCTACGCGGCCACCGCCGACCGCCGCCACCTCCGTGACCGGATCGCACAGGCCACCACCCTCGGCATCCGCGACGTCGCCCTGCTCTTCGACGACATCCCCGACCGCCTCGCCACGGAGGATGCCGCCCGCTTCGGCAGCCTCGCCACGGCCCAGGCCAGCCTCGCCAACGACACGCGGCAGTGGCTCGCCGACCGGGCTCCCGGCGGCCGGCTCCTCGTCTGCCCCACCCCCTACTGCGGCCGGATGGCGGCGGCCGGCCTCGGCGGCCCCGGCTACCTGGAAACGATGGGAGCCAACCTCGCCCCCGGGATCGACCTGCTGTGGACCGGACCGGAGATCATCTCTCCGACGATCACCCCGGAGCACGTCGCCGGTCTCACCC
Organism: Planctomycetia bacterium; assembly: GCA_009924545.1. Lineage (GTDB taxonomy): Bacteria > Planctomycetota > Planctomycetia > Pirellulales > UBA1268 > F1-20-MAGs016. The sequence continues at coordinate 4,168 of RFRL01000187.1, forward strand.
GGCGGATCGGCCGCCCACCCGTGATCTGGGACAACCTCCATGCCAACGACTACGACGGCACCCGGTTCTTCGTCGGCCCCTATGCCGGGCGGCCGCCCGCCCTGCGCGCGGCGATCGGCGGGCTGTTACTCAACGCCGCCAACGAGTTGCCGCTGAACTTCGTACCGATCCACACGCTCGGCAGCTACCTCCACGGCACCGCCGACCAGGACCCCGCCGGCGCCCACCGCAGCGCCCTCTTGGCGTGGCTGCCCCGGTTCGCCCTGGCCACGGGGCAGGTCACGGAGGAAGAGCTCTCGCTCCTGGCCGACTGTTTCCATCTGCCCCACGGGTACGGCCCCGGCGGCCGGGCCCTGCTCGCCGGCCTGCCCACCCTCCTCACCCGACCTCCGCAGGGGTGGGGCGCGGAGGCGGAGGAGAGCCGGCGCATCGCCCGGCTACTCGGCGGCCTGTGCGAGAAACTCAACGGCCTCCTCGATCGGGATCTGTTCCACGCCCTCTTCCGCCGTCTCTGGGACCTGCGCGAGGAAGTGTCGCTGCTCGAACGCCGCGTGGAGAACCGCCGGCGCGCGGCGACGGGAGCGACGCCGGTCGCCGACGACGACCACCTCCCGGGCACGTTCCGCGGCGGCATCCTCGCCGACCTGCGGACGGCGGTCCCCTTCCCCGACCGGGGCGCCGCACCGCGCGCTGCCGGGCCGTTCCTCCTCCGCCCCGCGCGCCCCGACGACGAGGCCGCCGCGAGCCTCGTCTGCCTGCGCACGGGTGCCGACGGGGCGGATGGATCGGAATTGTTCGCCACCGATCCAGACGCCCTGGCACGGATCTACGTCTGGCCCTACATGGCGATCGAACCGGGCCTGGCACTGGTGGTCGAGGACGACGCGGGGGTGTGCGGCTACTGCCTCGGGACGCTCGATTCACGGGCCTTCTACGCCCGCTACGAGCGTGACTGGCGACCGCACCTCGTGGAGCGGTTCCCGGAGCCCGTCGGTCCGGCCGACGGCTGGTCGGCGGTGCAGCGGGTCCACTGGCTGTACCACCACCCCGACTTCCATTGCCCCGAGCCCTACGGGCGGTACCCGGCCCACCTCCACATCGATCTCCTCCCGCGGGCCCAGGGGCAGGGCCTCGGCAGCCGCATGGTCGCCCACCTGCTGGCCGACCTGGGCCGGCGCGGGGCGCCCGGGGTGCATCTGGCGGTGGCGACGGCAAACGTGCGCGCCCAGGCCTTCTACCGGCGCCTCGGCTTCACCGAATTGGAGCGCCGGCCCGGTCCCGACGGCTGCGTCTTCATGGGCCGGCCCCTTCCCCTGCCGGACTGATCCGATGCCCCCCACTGAGCCCCACCGCGCGACCCGCGTCACGGCCTTCGCCGACCACGTCACCGCTTGGACGGACACGCCGATCCTCGCCGCCATCCGCACCGGCGTGGTCGCCGTGGTCCCGCTGACCATCGTGGGGGGCCTGTTCGTGCTCCTGGCCAATCCACCGGTGCCCGCCTGGGAAGCGGGCCTGGGACGATGGCGCGAACTGCTCCAGGTGCCGGTGGCGGTCACGTTCGGAGCGCTGGCGTTGTTCGTGTGCCTGGCGGTGGCGCACGACCTCGCGGTCCGCCGCGGCCTCGACCCGCTCGCCGCGACGCTGCCGGCCGTGGCCGCCTTCCTCCTCCTCGCGGTCGATCCGGCCTCGGGAAGCCTCGCGCCCGGACCGCTGGGCGCGCAAGGGATCCTCACCGCGATCCTCGTCGCCGTGGCCGCCGTCGAACTGCAGCGCTGGCTCGCGCGGAAGCGCCTCGTGATCCGCCTCCCCGCCGAGGTGCCGGCGGCGGTGGCGGAATCGTTCGCGGCGCTGGTGCCGCTGACGATCCTGCTCGGCGCGGTGTGGGGGCTGCGCTTCGGACTGGGGGTCGACCTCACCGCGACGGTGCAGGTCGTCTGCCGGCCGCTCCTGGCCGCGCTCGACACCCTGCCCGGGATCCTCGTCTACGCGCTGTTGGTCACCGGCCTGTGGGCGCTGGGGATCAACGGCGACAACGCCCTCGATGCGGTCGTCGCCCCGATCTTCCTCCAGGAACTGGCGGCCAACACCGCCGCCTGGGAACAGGGCCAGGCCGCCCCGCACGTGACCGCCCTGGGGTTCTTCACCACGTTCGTCAACGTGGGGGGCACGGGGGCGACGCTGGCCCTGGCGCTGGTGCTCCTCCGGTCCCGCGATCCGGTCTGCCGGCAGGTCAGCCGGCTGTCACTCCCCACGCAGATCTTCCAGATCAACGAACCGCTGTTCTTTGGCCTGCCGGTGGTACTCAATCCGCTGCTGATGGTCCCCTACGTGGCGTCGTCGCTGGTGCTCACCGCCGCCACGTGGCTGCTGATGACGTGGAACCTCATCGGCCGTCCGGTGGTCAACGTGCCCTGGACCACCCCTCCGGTGATCGGCCATTGGCTGGTCACCGGCGGCGACTGGCGCGCGGCGCTGTGGGGGCTGGTGTCGATCCCGTTGGCGATGGCGATCTACTGGCCGTTCGCCCGGCTCCACGAACGGCGCCTGGCCGACAGGCTCACCAGTCGCCGACCGTGAGCCCGTCGGCGGGGTGGCAGACGTTGGCCCAGGTGGCGGGTGAGATCGAATCATCGACGCCGCGGACGCTGGCATCGCCGAGGGTCACGTTCATGATCCCGCTGTGGGGCGTCTGGGCGCGCGAAGAATCGCAGCCGCTCCGCCAGTTGGGCGCGGTCTGGAACATCGCGCAGGCGGTGTACCCCTGGGTCGAAGGCGACTGCATCGTCTCGTTGACGCAGAACACCGGCCGCCACCGGCTGTTGCTGTCGGACCACAGGCATCCGTTGGTACTCGGGTCGTCGGCCACGCCGCTCGACCCGCACGTGCCATACCGTTCGGCAACCATCACGGTATTCGACGTGCCGTCGGGGAACGACTGCGAGATGCGCGAAGCACCCTGCATCCGCAGGTCGGGCGTGGCCGCGCCCGGGTTGCCGAAGACGTTGTAGTTGGTGGCGTAGTTGCCCACCGCCCATTGGTTGGCACCCCCGCTGGTGGTCGCCCCCAGTCCACCCGGGCTGGAGGTTTCCGTCGGGCAGAGGTAGAGCGGGATCGACACCGAGTAGATGACACCCGCACCGGGAGCCCCGGGCACCGGGGTGTAGACCGTGCGCTGCGTCATCGCCAGGTCGTAGAGGGGCGCCTGCTCCACGTAGGGCAGGAGCCACGTGAACACGGTGAAGCCGACCACGCCGTAGAACGGACCGCGCGTGAGGAGCGGATCGCGGCTTGTGGGCGCCGTGATCGGCGGCAGGTAGCGCTTGGCATCGTTGATGTTGTGGAGCGCCAGCCCCACCTGCTTGAGGTGGTTGCGGCACTGGATCCGCCGGGCCGCCTCGCGCGCCGCCTGGACGGCGGGGAGGAGGAGGCCGATGAGCGTGCCGATGATGGCGATCACGACCAGCAGTTCGACGAGCGTGAACGCGG
>RFRL01000188.1 GCA_009924545.1 Planctomycetia bacterium
TCGACGACGCCGGTCGCCGCGTTGACCTTCTTGATCGTGTTCCTGCCACCGTCGCCCTGGGCCATGAAGATGGTGTCGACGACGCCGCCCGTCAGCGCGACGGCGGATGCATAGACCGGGGCGTTCGGCTTGGCCAGCGACGCGAAGGTGTTGTAGCTGCGAATCCGCGTGTTCGCGGGGTCGTAGACGCCGACCGCCGAGCCGGCGTTGCGGCCCCCGGCGACCAGTACGTCCACGGCCGATGAGGACGAGAGCGACTGCGTCGTCACCGAGATGCCGGCGGTTCGCGGCGGCATCACGGGGTTGTACTGGCCGACGAGCACGGGATTCGCCCCCGAGACATTGTAGGTTTTCACGGTCGGCCGGACGCCGTGCGGCGCCGCCCCACAGGGGACGTATCGGCATCCGCGCGGGGCGGCATCATGCGGGAATAGCCAGCGGGCCGCGGGGCCGACGGCGGACGGGGGATCGTGTATCCTGCCGGCATCCTTCCCACAGCAATCGATTCATCCCCTTTTTCCCCGGTTTTCCCCACCACCATGGCTGATACCCTCTCCGAGAGCCGCGCCTGCGCGATGCTCACCCGCCTCTTCGAGAAGCGGGGCTACGCCATCGAGCGGAACGTGCCGTTCCGTGAATTCGGCGTGTCGTTCGACTGCGACGGCTGGGACCGCAAGGCCCGGGTGGGATTCGAGTTCCTCTCCAGCCAGCACCACGATCACGAAGACCTCTCGCTGGAGGAATACCAGACGCTGATGGACGCCCAGCACCGCGGGCGCCTCCAATTGCTGATCCTCGACGAGGTGGAGACCCTCACGGTGGCGGAGCTGAACGCGGCCGCCACCGAGTTTCTCGACGGGCTCGCCGCGGCCCCGCCACGGCGAAACGCGGCTCCTGCGGTGGTGGCACCGAAGAAGGCTCCGCAGCCAGCGCCGAAGAAAACCCGGAAAAAACCTGGGGCATCCACCAAGACGACGCCCGTGAAAAAGAAGGCCACGGCGAAGGCGACGGTGGACCGGCTGGGAGCGGCGCGGCCCGGCGGCAAGGTGTCGCCTGGCGGCGGGGGACGGAGCCGGGGAACCGGCGCGGTGAAACGACCGGGGGCGAAGCCCACCGGCACGGTCGGGAAAGGGAAGGGGGCGGCCACCGGCCGCTCCGGTCGCGGGCGTCGTTGAACACCGCGACCATCTTCGTCACCCCATCCCGCGGCACGCGCCGCCGGGCAGGGTGTGATTCCCCCGACCCGTGCTCGCGTGCAGGATCGCATGGCCTCCGAGTGGTACTTCGAGAAGAACGGCTCCCGCCACGGACCGGTGACGAATGCCGAGCTGCGCGCGATGTGTGCCGACGGCCGGCTGGCGCCAGGCGACATGGTGTGGAAAGAGTCACTGCCGCGGTGGGTGAAGGCGGCGCAGTTGGCGGGAGTGCGCTTCAACGAGGACGACCCGTTCCTCGCCGCCGGCGACGGGCCGAAGCCGGGCACCTCCGCGACCGCAGCTTCCGAGGGAGCCAAGGGTGGAGCAGCACGGGGAGCGGCGCCGGTCGGTGCGGCGAGCGCATCTGCTGCCGCCCCTGCGGCAGCGCCGGCCGTGGCGCCCGATCGACTGACGCTGGCGTGGGACGAGGCGCGAAAGGGGGGGCGGGCCCTGTTCCGCAACCCGCCCGACGGGCGCAATCGCGTGGTCGCGCCGCTGCCGACCTTCCTCGGGTGCCTGTTGCTGGGGCCGGTGTATTTCCTGATCGTGGGCCACCGGCGGCACGCGCTGCGGAGTGTGGTGCTCCTCGCGGCGACACTCGGCCTCAGCCAGGTGATCTACCCGTTCTACGCGCCGCGGATCATGCGTGCCCTGTACTTCGAACGTGGCTGGAAACGGCTGGCATGACCGCGCGCTCGCGGAGAATCGTCACCCTTGCCTCCCGTGCCGACCACGTCCCGCGCCTCCCCGAGCACCGCCTTGTTGGCAGGGGCCGCCCATGCCCCGAGAGCCGGCGTTGCTGACCAGCGGAGCCATGGATGGCGAAGCGCAGTCAGCATCGAGCGACCGGAGGCCGGGAAGGCCGGAGGGAGCGTCCGGCGACGGGGCGTGGGCGGCCCCGGCGCTGAGAGCCCGCATTGCCGGAGGGAGCGTCCGGCGACGGGGCGTGGGCCGCCCCGGCGCTGAGAGCCCGCATTGCCGGAGGGAGCGTCCGGCGACGGGGCGTGGGCCGCCCCGGCGCTGAGAGCCCGCGTTGCCGACCGGGAGCGTCCGGCGACGGGGCGTGGGCGGCCCCGGACTTACGGCCAGTGGTAGTCCCGCTGGCGTTCGGGAGCAGGCCGCGCGACTTGGTATCCTGGTCATGTTGCCCAAGGCCGTCGCGATCGGTGCGGCTTCACGACACCATACGGGGCGAGGTGACACATGGCTTCACGATCGACGTCGCGAGCGAAAACGCCCCGCGAATGCCCCTGTCAGTCTCCGGTCCCTCGGGATCGTGCCATCACCCGTTGCCTGCGGTTGGCGACCCTCCTGTTGGCGGTGCTGGGGCTGGGCACCGGGTTGACGGAGCCTCACGCGGTGGCGCAGATACCCCCCACCGATCGGCCTGCCGCCCCGGTGGCGGCGGCGCCGGAGCCCGCCGCCGAGGCCAAGCCGGCCGACGGCGATCAACAGGCCCGTCACGAGCGCTTCCGCAAACTGCTCACGGGGGTGCGCCTGGTGGGGCGGTTCACGATCGACCCGCCACCCGGCGCCGGCGCGGGGGGGGAACGGGAGCCGGCGCGCGAGGAGGAATACGTCATCTCCGCCGTCACCAAGCTGGGCGATGGTGATTGGTGGACCGTGCTCGCCCGGATCCGGTACGGCACGGTCGATCTCACGCTGCCGGTGCCGGTCGAGGTGAAGTGGGCAGGAGAGACCCCCGTGATCACCCTCGACAAGGTGACCGTGCCCGGTCTGGGCACGTTCTCGTCCCGCGTGGTGCTCGATGGAGGCCGCTATGCGGGCACGTGGCAGCACGACGCGGTGGGCGGCCACATGTTCGGCCGGATCCTCCCGGTTCCCCCGCCGGCGGGCGACGGCGCTGCCGGAAGCGCCACGCCGCAGCCCTGACCGGCTTCATCCGCCGCCTGTGGACAAAGTCCCTCCGCGGCCCGCGCGCCTCAAGGCGATGGGGGCACGACGGGTGGTAACGCCACGGCAACCGTGCGCGGCGTGCGCTGGCGTTCCCGCCAGCCTTGGAAGGGATCGTTGATCCGCACGGCGAGCACCATGGTGCCTGTGGCCGGCAGCGTGGCCGCAGCAGGCGTGAGTGGCTCCTGGCCGCCGAAGCGATAGCCGATGTCGAGGGTCATCCGCTCGGTGAGGTCGTAGGTGATGCCGGTGCCCGTCTGCCAGGCGAAGCCCCCGGAGCGCTGGTGGCCGGCGCTGGCCGGGCTCGTGCCCAGGCCCACGCCACCACCCGCGTAGACCGCCACGCGCTCGGTGAGGTCGAGGTCGTGCCAGACGTTGGCGAGCACCGCCCCGGCGCCTCTGCCCACCGCGCCCGGCCGCGCTGCCGCACCGACCACGCCCGGTCCCCGTGCCTCGCACTCCACGCGCACCGCGCCCCACGGCCTGGGGAAGTCGATCCCCACCGCACCGTCGCCCGAGAAGATGGTGCCCGCCAGGAGCGGACTCTCCGCCGCGGCCGCCGCCGGGAGCGTGCCGGGTGTGCCGGGTGTGCCGGGAGAGAGGCCGAGCAGGCCGCTGATGGTGAGGCGCGGGGCATCGGTGGCGCGATCGGTCCACAGGGGATCGTCTGGTGGCGCGGCGGTGCGCAGCCCTCCGCGCAGAGAGTCGTGCGCCGGGTGTGGCGCGACGAGGGTGAACCCGGGGGGCGTGGCCCGCGCGAGACAGGGCCACGGGATCGTGAGCGCTCCCACCAGAGCGATCGATCGTGCGTGGTGCATGATGCAATTCCCCATTCACCTTTCGGCCGTGGCGCCGGCCGACGGGGCGCCGGTGACCGCTCCCGGCGAACGATTCTGCGGCCCGGTCAAGCCACCCCGGGCGCATCACCGGGGGCCGGGAAGGAGAGGCGGCAGCGGGAGGCCGAAGCGGGGCGCGGCGCGGAAAGCTGTGCAGGTTCGGTGGCCATGGCGGGCCCCGGATGGGCGGGGCATCGTGCTGCGTGCCGTGTGGACAGTCTGGTGCCGGCGGGCTCGGCTTCTGGAATAGCATTGCCCGCCAGGTATCCTCACGGGATGATTTCGCGCTCCTGCCGACTCACCCGTGTGCTCCTGGCAGTGGTCCCGTGGCCGGTCGCCGCGCTGGCCGACCCCGCGCCCGAGCCGGGTGCCGTCGTCCCCGGGCACTCCCTCCACGGCGAGGCCTTCAGCGAGGGACCACGGCGGCGGCTGCCCCCCTTCGCCGGCTGTGGCATCGTCCATTTCCCGGTCACCACGGCGGTGCCCGAGGCCCAGGCGTATTTCGAACAGGGGGTGGGGCAGCTCCACGGGTTCGCCTACTGGGAGGCGGAGCGGTCGTTCCGCACCGTGCGGGCGCTCGATTCCGAGTGCGTCATGGCCCACTGGGGTTTGGCCATGGCCAACATCCAAAACGAGGCCCGGGCGCGGCAGTTCATCGCGCTGGCCACCGGGCCGGCGCTCGACAAGGCGAGCCCGCGCGAGAAGGCCTGGGTCGAGGCCACGCGGAAGCTGTTCGCCGAGCACAAGGACGACGCGCAGCGGAAGAGCGCCGCCACCGAGTTCCTCACCGCGCTGGAAAAGATCGCCCTCGACAACCCCGACGACCTCGAGGCGCGGGCGTTGCTCGTGGGCTTCTCCTGGTGGTTCAAGAGCCGCGGCGGTGTGCCGATCCCCAGCCTGCTTGCGGTCGATGCCCTCGCCGACACCGTGCTGGCGCGGAATCCCCGGCACCCGATCCACCACTACGTGATCCACCTCTGGGATCGCGAGCGTCCCCCCCGCGCGCTCCGGTCGGCGGCGGCGTGCGGCCCCGCGGCGCCCGGGATCGCCCACATGTGGCACATGCCCGGCCACGTGTATTCGGAATCGGAACGGTGGCACGACGCCGCCTGGCAGCAGGAGGCCGCGGCCCGGGTGGACCATGCCCACATGCTCCGGGCCCACCTCTATCCCGACCAGATCCACAACTTCGCCCACAACAGCGAGTGGCTGGTGCGGAACCTCAACCACGTGGGCCGTGTCCGCGACGGCCTGGCGATCGCCGCCAACATGGTGGCGATGCCGCGCGTGCCGCGCGCCAAGGAAGCGAAGCCCGATGCCGAGCAGCGCTTCGAGGAAGAGGGAAGCGCTTGGCAGCACGGCCGCAACCGCCTCTTCGAGACGCTCCTCGACTGGGAACTGTGGGGCGACGTGGCGGCGCTCGCCGACACCCCCTACCTCGAGCCGGGGCGGGAGTTCGACGACCAGTGGCGCCGCGAGCACCTCCTCGGTCTGGCGGGCTTCGGCCGCGGCGATACGGGCGCCGGCGCGGCGGCTCTCACGCGCCTCGAGGCCCTGGAGACACGCCTGCGCACCGACCGCACCGCCGCCGCCACCCGGGCCGAAGAAGAGGCCCGCGGGAAGAAGAAAAATGCCGCCGAGATCAGCAAGGCGATGGCCGAGGCGATGCAGCCGCTGACCGACCAGATCGAGCGGCTGCGCGTGCCGCTGGCCGAGCTGCGGCTCCGTGGCCACCTCGCGGCCGGCCGGGGCGACGAGGCGAAGGGACTCCTCGGGGCGGTCGCCGACATCGACAAGGGGCGGCTGGCGCTGATCCACCACGCCCTCGGCGACACAGCCAAGGCGCTGGAGGTGGCCCGGGCCCTCGATGGCCGGGAGAAGCACCGGCTCCTGCCGGCCGCCCTGGTGACGTGGCTGGAGTGGGAGGCGGGGCAGAAGGAAAAGGCGCTCGAGTCGTTCGCCACGGTGCGCGCTCGTGCCGCGGTCGCCGATCCCGACCTGCCGCTCCTGCGCCGGCTGGCCGCGGTGGCGGAGGCGGCGGGCGTGAGCGGTGACTGGCGCGTGGCGCCCACCCCGGCCACCGATCTCGGGGAGCGCCCTGATCTATCGCTCCTCGGCCCGCGCGAGTGGCATGCCTGGCCGGCGGGCGACTGGTCGGCCACCGCCGCCGACGGTACGCCGGTGAGCGGGGCCGCGCTGCGTGGGCGGCCGCACCTCGTGCTCCTCACGCTCGGGCAGGCCTGCGTCCACTGCAACAAGCAGCTCGAGGCCTTCGCCGCCAAGACCGAGGCCTTCGCCGCCGCGGGTCTGCCCGTGGTCGTGGTGAGCACCGACACGCCCGCGGAGATCGCCGCCATCACCACCCCGCGGCCCTTCACCGTGCATTCGGGTGCCGACGGCACCGCCTTCCGGGCCCTCGATGCCTGGGACGATTTCGAGGGCCGGCCGCTCCACGCCACCTGCTTCATCGCCGCCGACGGGCGGATGCGCTGGCAGCACGTGGGGGCCGAGCCGTTCATGCTCCCCGACTTCCTCCTCGAGGAGGTGAAGCGGTTGGAGTCGCTCCCCGAGCCGCCGCCGTTTCCGCCGCGTCCCTGACGGGCCTGCCCCGCGCTCGCCGTGGACCGGTCAACCGGAACAGTCCGCCATCATTTCCCCTGCCGGGATCATGACGCCATGGGCGCAGGCACGCGGTGGGTGACGCTGGCGGCCGCGGTCCTGTGCGCCCTGGCCGGGAGTGGCGGTTGCACGCGCTCCCGCGAGGCGGAGTGGTTCCGCGACGTGGCTGCGGCCAGGGGCCTCGACGTCGTCAACGATCCCGGCCCCGCCGGCTCGCACTTCATGCCGCAGAGCATGGGCAACGGCGCCGCGTTCCTCGATTTCGACCGCGACGGCCGGCTCGACATCCTCCTCCTCGGGGGCGCCGGGCCGCAGGGGAAGGGGACCCACCGGCTGTTTCGCCAGGAGCCAGGGGGGCGTTTCGCCGACGTCACGGCCGGCAGCGGCCTCGACATCGCCGCCTTCGGCTCGGGGGTGGCCGTGGGCGACGTCGACGATGATGGCTATCCCGATCTGTGCCTCACCGAATACGGGGGCCTGCGCCTGCTGCGCAACGACGCCGGGCGGACGTTTTGCGACGTCACCGCGGCGGCCGGGCTCACCGGCACCGGCTGGAGTACGGCGGCGAGTTTTCTCGACTACGACCGCGACGGCCGGCTCGATCTCGTGCTCGCCAACTACGTCGTCTACGACCCCGGCCGCACCTGCCATGCCCCCGACGGTCGGCGCGAGTTCTGCGGTCCGAAGGACTTTCCCGGCGCGGCGGCCGCGCTGTGGCACAACGTCGGCACCGCGGGCACCGTGCGCTTCGAGGATGCGAGCGTGGCGAGCGGCCTGGCGGAGCGCCCCGGGGCGGGGCTCGGCATCCTCTGCGCCGATTTCGACGCCGACGGCTGGGACGACATCTTCGTGGCCAACGACCAGCAGCCCAACCGTCTGTGGATCAACCGTCACGACGGCACGTTCGCCGACGAGGCGGTGATCCGCGGCGTGGCGGTGGACGCCCTCGGCCGCGCCGCCGCCAACATGGGGATCGCCTGGGGCGACGTCGATGGCGACGGCCT
>RFRL01000189.1 GCA_009924545.1 Planctomycetia bacterium
CGCCGGCGCTCCAGCAGGCCGGCTGCGGCCAGGATCAGCCCCGTCACACCGCCCCACCCCGCCGGGTCGAGCTCCGGCACGCTGCTGGTGTAGCCCTTGAGGAACAGCACGCCCCCGGCGGCGTTGGGCACCTGGTTGGAGTTCGACTCGAAGCGGAGCGTGTTCATGTCGACCCACTGGCCGGTCGTGGTGTCGAGGTAGTAGGACAACCCCGGGTCGACCTGGTTCACGTTCGTGTCGGCGAAGCCGTTGATGCCGGAAAAGCCGATCGTGACCGGCGCCGCCCCCGTGATCGCGCTGCCCCCCTGGGCATAGGCGAGCTGCACGGCGTACGACTGGCCGCCCTGGAGGACGACCGACCCCGGGAGCCGGCCGAGGAAGAAGCCGATCGCATCGTTGGTGAACGTGGCCGTTTGGAGCAACGGCCCGAACGTGAGGTGGACCGGATCCCACTGGTAGATCGAGGCGGTGACGGTGACGTTGGCGACCTGCGTCGCCAGACCGAGACCGGTGAGGATCTCCGTCGACGCCGGCGTCAGGATCGACATCACGCTCGAGGCGTCGACCGCCGCCATCCCGGTCGGACTGCCGATCCACTCTGCCTTGTCGTAGGCGGCCCCGGCGACCACGTTGAAGTTCGAGGCGTAGGCCATCGGTCCGAGCTCGTTCTGGAGGACGGTCTGCGACCAGCCGGCCATCGACTCGAGCTCGTACGACGCCACGCCGGAGCGGCCGATGACGGCGTCGTCGTAGGAGGCCCAGAAGGTGCCGGTGTTGGTGCCGGAGGCCATGCCGGAGAGACCCCAACTGTTCTGCACCAGCCACGCGCCGGTCGTGGCGCCGTTCACGGAGGCGATGGAGTAGGTGTCGTCCCAGCCGATGATCGTCACCGAATGGTTGGAATTGCCGGTGGCGGCCCAGGGATTGACGTAGTTGACGGTGTAGGGCTCCGTGCTGCCGGGGGCGTTGGTGAAGGCGGAGTAATCGGCGTTCATGTAGGTCGTCACCGCGCCGCTGGCGAGGATCGCCGCCTTGACGGCCTGCACCTGGGGATCGGCGGCCCCCTGGTTGAACGTGTAGGTGAGGTACTGCGTGGGGTTGTCGCCCCCGCCGATGGCGACGGTCCCGCTGGGGGTGGGGAGCTTGACGTTGTTGGAGAATCCCTGGTCGAGGATCGAGACGTTCGTCACGCGCCAGGCCGTCGGCTGATTCACCGGCGGGACGAGCGGTGTGAGCGGGTTGATCGGAAATGACGCCGGGCTGCCCTGGTAGGTCGAGATCTGGGTGGGGAAGGTGTTGAGCGCGTTGGTCGCGTTCGCCACCGGTCCGCCGCCGAAGGTGGTCACCGCCGGCACGGACGACGGCAGGAGGTAGGGCGTCGGGATCGCCCACTGCCCCGACCCGCGGGTGACGTAGCCCAGAGCCTGGTACTCGTATCCCCCCCAGTTCGAGGCGCGGGAGCCGCTCCGCCCGCTGAAGGCCAGCGCCGGGTCGAGTTGGTTGGGGTTGCCGTTGGCGGTGGAGAGATGCCAGCTCGACACCACGGGCGCCGGCGGCATGGCACTGGGCGCGAGCAACCCCTGCACGAGGAGGCTGGAGTTCATCGCCGTCGCGGAGGCGAAGCTCCAGCAGTCCTCCGCCGTCCCCTGGTCCTGAACCGACGTCACCCAGGCGACGGTGCCCGACAGCGTGGCGATGGAGCGCAGGTCGTACGCGGTGGGCAGCGACTGGGCCACGGCATTCCCACAGCCGAGCCCGGCGACCGTGCACGCGGCCAGCAGGCTGGTCACCGCCGCCTGGCGGCACTTCACCAAAGTTCTTTCAGCGCGGGCCACGACAGGGAGCTCGCGACGACGCCGGTTCATCAGTGACTGCTCCTTGCTTGCTCGGGGACGACGTTCTCCAGGGGCAAGATAAAAAAACCCCGGCCACCGGCTCAAGGAACCGGATGCGAAAACAACCCCCGGGCCGGCACGCGGGGCACGGCACACCCTCCCTCAGCCGGTGTCTCCAAACCGGCGATGAAACCCCGGGATCACACCCCCGGCATCGCGCGCCCGGCATCCCGGCCGCGGCCAGGGTCAGCGGCCGCCCGGAGGTGCCAGGCTCACGGTGACGGTCTTCGTCTCGAGGTACGGCTCGAGGCCGCGTTCGCCGAGCTCGCGGCCGAAGCCCGACTGCTTGAAGCCGCCGAACGGCGCCGCGGCATCGAAGACGTCGTAGCAGTTCACCCACACCGTGCCCGCCCGCAGCCGGCGGGCGACGTCGTGGGCCCGGGCCACGTCGCGTGTCCAGACCGCGGCGGCGAGGCCGAACGAGGTGGCGTTGGCCCGCCGCACCAGTTCCTCCACGTCGGCGAAGCGGAACACGGAGAGCACCGGGCCGAAGATCTCGTCGCGCGCGATCGACATCCCGTCGGTGACGCCCGTGAACACCGTCGGCTCGATGAAGAAGCCACGCTCGCCGACGCGCTTGCCGCCGGTGGCGCAGGTCGCCCCCTCGCGTTTCCCGGCCTCGATGTAGCCCATGATCTTGTCGAACTGCGCCTTGTCGACCTGCGGCCCCTGCTCGGTGGCGGGATCGAACGGATCGCCCACACGCCGCTTCCGGCTCCCCGCCACCACGCGCTCGACGAAGGCGTCGTGGATCGAGTCCTCGACGAACAAGCGCGACCCCGCGCAGCAGCACTGACCCTGGTTGAGGTAGATGCCCACGTGGGCGCCCACGGCGGCGGCATCGAGATCGGCGTCGGCGAAGACGATGTTGGGGCTCTTGCCGCCGAGTTCGAAGGTCAGGCGCTTCAACTGGTCGGCCGCCTGCTTCATGATGATCTGCGCCGTCTCACCCGATCCGGTGAAGGCCACCTTGTCGATCCCCGGGTGCTTCACGATCGCGGCGCCGGCGGTGGGGCCGAAGCCCGGCACGACGTTGATCACGCCGTCGGGGATCCCCGCCTTCTGGGCCAGCCGTGCCAGGCGCAGGCACGTCAGCGGCGTCTGCTCCGCCGGCTTCATCACGATCGTGCAGCCGGCGGCCAGCGCGGGCCCCCACTTCCAGGCCACCATCAGGATGGGGAAGTTCCAGGGAATGATCTGCCCCGCCACCCCCACCGGCTCGCGGCGCGTGTAGCAGAAGTAGTTGCCGTTGATCGGGATCGTCTGGCCGTGGATCTTGTCGGCCCACCCGGCGTAGTAGCGCAGGCAGTCGAGCGCCAGCGGGATGTCGCCGAGCCGCGCGTCGCTCACCGGCTTGCCGTTGTCGAGCGACTCGAGGGCCGCCAGCTCGTCGATCTCTTCCTCGATGAGGTCGCAGAGGCGGTGGATGAGCCGGCCGCGGGCCCGCGCGTCCAGCCGCGGCCAGGGCCCGTTGTCGAAGGCTTCGCGGGCGGCCCGGACCGCCGCCTCGACGTCGGCGGCGTCCCCCTCGGCCACATCGGCGATCGGCTCCTCGGTGGCGGGGTTCACCGTGACGAAGGTCTTCCCGCTGCGGGCGGGCACCCACTGGCCACCGATGAACAATTGCGTCTGCCGGATCCGCGGACGGGGTCGGGCCGATGTGGCGGTCACCATCTGGGCATCCTCGGCGAGACTGGGAGGTCTGAATCCTCCGGCAGCGGCGTCCCCCGGCCCCCTCCGCCGCCGGATATTTGTCGGTCTGATGGTAACTGCGGTACGCTTTCGGCGACAAGCGAACCGGGCGGCAGACGTGCCTGCCGTTCCGGACCAACCGGGCTCCGGGAGGACCGGACCCATGCGGGGGCACAGCACCCCAAGGAGTTTTCAGTGATGCGTAGTGCATGGTTCACGGCGGTGGCGGTGGTTTCCCTGGCGACGGCCTCGGTGGCGGTGGCCGAGGTGACCAGCGGTCCACAGCCGGGCGATTCGATCGGTGCCTTCACCGTCACCAAGGTGGCCGGGAATCCCGACGACGGCGTGGCCGACGGCAAGAGCCTCTGCTACCGCTGCAAGATGGGCGCCCGCCCGGTGGTGATGGTGTTCGCCCGCTCGGCCGACGAGAAGCTCGCCAAGCTCCTCAAGAAGCTCGAGGGGGAACTCGAGGAGCATGCCGACGAGAAGCTCACCGGCTTCGTCAACATGATCGGCACCGACGCCGACAGCCTGAAGAAGGCCGCTGGTGAGTTCGTCAAGAAGCACGAGATCAAGCGGATCGCCTTCGTCGTCCCCGACGACGTCAAGAACGGTCCCGAGGAGTTCAAGATCGCCCCCGATGCCGACGTCACGGTGGTCTGCTACAAGGGCGGCACCGTGAAGGCCAACCACGCCTTTGCCAAGGGCCAGCTCACCGACGACAAGATCGACGCTGTCGTCAAGGCGTCGTGCAGCCTCGTCGAGTGATGTTCCACATGTCTTGCGTGCGTGCCCCGGCCTGATCACTCCGACAGGGAGCCGGATCAGGCAGGCAGGCACAGCGACGATTCCGGCGGCCCGGGATGACTCGTCCCGGGCCGCTTTTTTTTTGCTCCTTCCCGGGCCACCCCTTCCGCTGCGGCCCGGCCTGGAAGAGAGGCGGTTCCCTCCCGGGGCACCGGCGTCGGCGACCTTGCAGCCTCCGACCGCGGGGGTCCGATGCGGGGGTCAGCGTGCCGTCGCCAGGTCCGCGGCATGGAGCGTTCGGCCGACTTCCAGTCGGGGGGCTGGTCCTGTGGGCCTCGCCAGGGAGCGGCGGGGCTGACTGCGAGCGCTTGTTCCGCCTGCGGCCGCGACGATCATGGGGTGCGGCCGCGGCGATCTTCCTACTTTGAAGTCCTCCGGAGTCGCCCGTGCGGTAGCTCCGGGACGGGGCGGCGTAGCTCAGTTGGTTAGAGCACCGGCTTCATAAGCCGGGTGTCGCCGGTTCGAGTCCGGCCGCCGCTACTCGGGTTTCGTCGGGAATCGTGCGTTTTACTGCGGGTTCGTGCACTTCCGGGTTCGCCGGTCGATTCGTCGGAACGGTCACGAACGGACCCGTTTTGACGGCTGCGGCCCCGGTTGGGTGCAACGCTGGGTGCAACGGCGCGGGCGTCATCGGTGCCCGTCGCCCGGCCCGTCTCGGGCGTCGAGCCGTTGGTCGGCAGAGCCGGCAACGCTGCCAGGGCACCCGCCACGTCGAGCAGCCGGGGGTCGGTGTAGACCCGCATGGTCAGGTCGAGCGACGAGTGCCGCATAGCGGCTTGTGCCGTCCGGGGGGCCACGCCGGCGGCGACAAGGTGCGTGCCGAACGTGTGCCGCATGGCGTGCACGTCGACGGTGTGGCCCCTGTCGTCCCGCTTGGGGATGCCGGCCGCGACGAGGTCACGGTCGAGAATCCGCACGAGCCCGCTCGGCACGTAGAAGAGGGGCAAGTCGGCCGGCGGCACCATCACGCCGGCGACGCCGATACGCCGGCCGCACACCGCTTCGGTCTTCTCGGCTATCCACGCCCGCAGTTCGCCCGCCACGTCGGCCCGTAGGGGCAGGGTGGCACGCACCCCGTTTTTCGCGTCGGCCCCCGGCAGCACGACGGCGGGGTGCTCCCTGTCGAGCAGCACGTCGGCCACGGTGAGGGCTGCCAGTTCGCCTTTCCGCAGCCCGGTCGTGACGAGCACGGCGTACACCAGTGCCCGTTCCCGGCCGGCGTGTTCGAGCCGGTCGGCCACGTCGGGCCGCACCCGGGCACGGCCCCGCTCGGCGGCGGCGACGATGTCGTCGAACGTCAACTTGGCACGCTGCCACGTCGCCCGCGACTTCGCCGGCCGGGCGTCATCGACCACACGCACGGTGCCCCGTCCATACTCGGCGAGGGGCCGCAGCCGGGCCACCGTGAGCAGCCGCCGCAGTTCGTCCGTCGTGAGTGCCCGCCGCTGCCGCCGCACGTCGTCCCGCTCGTCGAGCTTCCGCAGCCGGGCGAAGGGGTTGGCGACGAGCCGGCCCGACTCGACGAGCCAGTTTCCCCACGATGTCAGCGACACAAGCCGCACGTTCACGGTGCGGGCAGCCGGCCGGGCGGGTGCCGCCGGGGTGCCAGCGGCATCGACTACGCCGGGGTCGGGCAGTTCGAGCAGCCGGTGCACCCACCGCTCGACGGCGTCACGGTTCAAGTCCCGCAGCCGGCGAAACCCACACTCGGCGACGACAAGCCGCAGCGACCGGCGTACGTTCGCCAGGTGCTCGGCGTTGACCGTGCGGCGAGCCCCCTTGCCCCGCTTGTGGGCCAGGTGTTCGAGGTAGGCGGCGACGTGCTCGGCGACCGGGGTGTCGGCGTGCTCGGCGACGTTCGCTTCGGCTTGGGTGACAACGCCGGCCCGCACCTTCTCGGCACGCCGTTCGAGGTCGTGCGGCACCCCGTCGCCACCCGCCGTTTCACCCCTGCACCGTCGCGGAAGGCAGCGACGAACGTGCCGGCCCGCACCCGGACACGGGGCGGGGTGCCGGCCGTGACTGGTGCCGAACGTTTCTTGCCGGCGTCATCGGTCCACACGGCGACGAGCTTGCCGGCCCGGGTGACGATGTCGGCCCCCTCGGGCAGCGGCCGGGTGAGGTACGGCCGGAAGACGGTGCCCATGTCAGCCCCTTTTCCGTTTCGGTGTCGTCGGCTTCGGCTTCGGCTTGGGTGCGGCCGGCATGGTGCACACGATGTCGAAGTAGTCGGCGAGTGCGTCGGCGGAAGCCAGGTGAATCGAAACCTGTTCCCCCCGCATGAACCATGCCAGCGTTTGCCGCCGCACCCCCGTTGCCTTTTCAATCGCGTTGAGGCTCGGGGCGGCGAGCAGTGCCGCCCGGAGAAGTTCGGTCATGGTGCCAGTCGTGCGTGCCATGTTTGCTACCTTACACCCCCCTATCGGTTACGTTCAAGCCGTTTCTTTGGTGGCGTGTGCGTGTGTGTGCACGCACGCATCTGGTCCCTTATGGGATGGGTCGCACCGGTGCCACCGTGAAAAGCATCTGAACGCCACCTTATAGGGTCGCATCGGTGCGACCCTACTTGACCCGGTAGACCGACGGCCCCCGCCCGATTCCGCCCCGCCGCACCACGTCGAGCGACCCCCCTTCGACGAGCAGCCGCACCGCCCGAATCACGGTGGAGCGGTCACACTTGGCACGCTTCGCCAGGTCGGCCACGCCGGCACGGGCGAGCCCGTTGGGTTTCGTGTCCCGGTAGAGTGCGAGCCACACGCACACCGCAGCCCGGGGCAGCGTCGCCATGACGCCGTCGACGAACCCGTTGAGCACGTGGAACCGTCCCGGCTGCCCACGGGAACGCCGGGCGGGCGTTCTCTTGCCCTTGCGGCCCGGCCGGCGATTGGATGCCCCCTTGCCGGCGTCGCCCGTCACGAGGGGCGGCAGCACGGTTCCCGGGGGTAGCACTCGGGCCGGCTTCACTCGGCACCCCCGTCGTCGTCAGCGTCAGCCGGTGCGGCGGGCGTCGAGCCCCACAGTGCCGACAACCGCTCGGGGGTGAAGTCGGGGTGAGGGGCGACGGGCGACGAGTCCCGGCGACGCCGGCCCCGAGACGAGGGCGGGGGCGGTGCCGGCCGGGCGGTGGCATCGTCGACCAGCGTGAACGACTGGCGTGCCCGGT
>RFRL01000190.1 GCA_009924545.1 Planctomycetia bacterium
TTGTTCTTCGTGATCAGCACGACGAACGAGGGGAGGTCGTCACTGGAGCGGCCCAGACCGTAGTCGAGCCAGGCGCCGATGCTCGGCCGACCGGGGATCTGCGACCCGCTCTGCATGAACGTCACGCCCGGACCATGGTTGATGCTCTCGGTGAACATCGACTTCACGAAGCACAGCCGGTCGGCCACCTGGGCGGTGAAGGGGAGGGCCTCGCTCAACCACGCCCCGCTGGCGCCGTACCGGGCGAACCCCAGCGGCGAGCCCACCATGGGGATCGAACTCTGGTTGCCACTCATGCCGGTGAGCCGCTGGCCACCGCGCACGCTCTCCGGGAGTTGCTCCCCGGTGCGCTCGCGGAGCACCGGCTTGTGGTCGTAGAGGTCGAGCTGCGAGGGACCGCCCGACTGGAAGAGGTAGATCACGCGCTTGGCCCGCGGCGCGAAGTGGCAGCCGGGCGGGATGGCGGCCGCGTGACCGCCCTCCGCAGCCCCACCCTCGCCGGCGAGGAGGCTGGCGAGGGCGAGACCACCGAAGCCGAGGCCGGCGGCGGAGAGCCACGCACGGCGCCCCGCGATGCCTGTCGCGTGGGGGCCGGGGAGGGGCCTAGCAGGCTGCGGATAAACAGCCTGCTGAACGTCAGGGATGACGTGCCGGGTGCATGGCACCCGTGAAAACCGCAGGTTTTCATCCGTGGAAAAACGTCCGGACGACTTTTTCCACGGCCAGCCAGGGAAGGTGTCGTTCATCGTTTCACCACGCAGCCATCATGGCTCATGAGGGCGTTGACCACGGCGGCCAGCGCCGCCACCTCCACCACCGGCAGGTCGGCCGCGGGCTTCATGCTCCCCACCGCGACGAGCTTCCCCGCCTCCTCGGGATGCGCCATGTACCAGGCCCGCTGGGCGGCGAGCATGTCGCGGAGGATCGTCGCCTCGGCGGCGTCGGGGGGGCGGCTGGTGAGCCGCTCGAAGGCCGCGCCCAGCGCCGCGTCGGGCGCCGTGCCGGCGGCGAGGAGACGCTCGGCAAGGACCCGCGCCGCCTCGACGAACTGCGGCCCGTTGAGGAGCACGAGGGCATGGAGAGGGGTGTTGGTGACGTCGCGCCGCGCCACGCACACCACGCGCTTGGGCACGTCGAAGCTCTCCAGCACAGGCGCCGGCCCGGTGCGCCGCCAGAAGGTGTAGAGGCTGCGCCGGTAGAGGGCGTCTCCGCTGCCAGCAGCCGCGGGCTTGAATGACTCGGGCAGGTCGTAGGGATTCACTCCCGGCCCCCCCACCTGCTCGACGAGGAGGCCCGCCGCGGCGAGGATCCCGTCGCGGATCATCTCGCCGGAGAGGCGGTGGCGCGGGCCACGCGCCAGCCACACGTTGGCCGGGTCGTCAGCCTCGACGCCGGCCGCGGCGCTGCTCCGCTGCCGGTAGGTGCGCGACGTCATGATCGTCTTCACGAGGCGCTTCAGGTCCCAGCCGCCCCCCACGAAGTCGCGCGCCAGCCAGTCGAGGGCCGCACGGTGCTCGGGGCGCACCGACTGGCTCCCCAGGTCCTCCGGCGATTTCACGAGCCCCAGACCAAACAGCCCCTGCCAGATGCGGTTGACCGTGACACGGGCGAGGAGTGGATGGTCGGGGGCCACCGCCTCGCGCCGCTTGTCGTAGTCGCCACGGTGGAGTACGTAGGCGGTCTTCGGCACCGGCATCTCGCGCATCACCATGATCTCGGGTGGGCGCTCGCGCAGATCGTCGCGTGCCCGTCGCGCCACCTGGAGGGCCTGCCGGGCCGCCGCCGCCGGCTCGTCGATCGCCGCCGCCACGTAGTCGCCCACCAGCGCCGCCGCCGCCGCGCGCTCGGCCGGGCTCCCGCGGGCATGAGCCACGAGCGCCGTGATCGTGCCCGGGTCGACCAGCTCCCGGATCTCGAGCGCCGACAAGCGCCTGGCGAAAACACGGAAGTCGTCGACCAGCCCCCCCTTGAAGCCCTGGTCGCGCATCCGTTCGCCGATCCGCACGTGGTCGCCACCGCCGCCGGTGATCTCCCGCGACAGGCCGTCACGCACGGTCTCCAGCGCCGCCGGCCGGCCGTCGACGAAGATCCGCAGGCCCGCCGCGCGCCCCGAGCCGTCGCTCGTCACCGCCACGTGCACGAAGCGCTCGAGCGCCACCGGCTCCACCGTGCGCACGCTCACCGCGTCACCGGGCCAGAAGTGGATCAACGACCACTTGAGCCGGCCGTCTTCGACGAGCAGTTCGTAGCCCCGACTCCCGGCGTCGGTCCAGGCCTGCGAGCGGTGCCAGACGACCGCCCGCGGAAACGCCTCGGGCACGCGGATCCAAGCGGCGATGGTGAAGGGATCGCTGCGGCGGAAGTTGCCCACCGGGGTCTGCACCGGATGGTCGCCGGTGAGGAGCACCGCCTGGCCGTCGTGCCCGGGCCCGAGGCGGTTCTCGCCGGGACTCGTGGCGCCGTCGCGGATGGAGAGCCGGCTGGCGAACTTGCCGTCGGCGCCGCGCGCGTCGAAGTCGTAGCGCACGAGCTCCCCCGGCACCTCGCCGCGGTGCACCGCCGGCGGCAGGGCACCGCGGCCGGCGGCCCAGTCGGCGGCGACCGCGGCGGCACCGGCCTCGGCACGCGCCACTTCCGCGACCGCCAGCTCGCACTCGGCCTCCGCCCGGGCCAGCGCCGTGCGCGTGGCGGCGTCGGGCAGGGCCAGCTTCGGCGTGGGCACCGCCGGTGTGAAGAACGAGTAGAGACCAGCCTCGTCGACGTCGTCGAAGAAGGCGAACAGTTGGTAGTACTCAGCCTGCGTCACCGGATCGAACTTGTGGTCGTGGCAGCGCGCGCATTCCAGGGTCAGACCGAGGAACGCCGTCCCGAAGGTCGTCACCCGGTCGTTGACGTAATTGACCCGGTACTCCTCCTCGACGCTGCCCCCTTCCGCCTCCTGCTGGTGGAGGCGGTTGAAGGCGGTGGCGAGAATCTGCTCGTCGGTGGCTCCGGGGAGGAGGTCGCCCGCCACCTGCCAGGTGACGAAGTCGTCCCAGGGGAGGTTGCGGTTGAAGGCCGAGATCACCCAGTCGCGCCACGGCCACATCGGTCGATCACGATCCACCTGGAAGCCGTAGCTGTCGGCGTAGCGCGAGACGTCCATCCAGTCGGCCGCCATCCGCTCGCCATAGCGCGGGCTGGCCAGCAAACGATCGAGGAGCCGCTCCCACGCCCCCGGCTCGCGGTCGGCGACGAACCCCGCCACCTCGGCCGGCGTGGGGGGCAGGCCGGTGATGTCGAAACTCGCCCGGCGGATGAGCGTCACCGGGTCGGCCGTGGGCTGGAGGGCGAGGCCGCGCTCCGCCAGGCGGGCGGCGACGAGCCGGTCGAGCGGGTGGTCGCCACTGGCCTCGGTCGCCGGCGGCAGCGCCAAGTCGGCCGGCGCCACGAACGCCCAGTGCGGTTCGTACACCGCCCCTGCGGCGATCCACCGGCGAAGCAGGTCGACCTGGTCGGCCGCCAGCCTTCCCAGTTTCGCCTCCGGCGGCGGCATGACCAGATCGGGATCGGGTGATGTGATCCGGGCGACAAGGGCGCTGGCCGCCGGAGGCGAAACTGGGAAGGCTGGCGGCCGACCAGGTCGACCTGCTTCGCCGGTGGATCGCCGCAGGGGCGGTGTACGAACCGCCAGCCCCGCCTGCCGATTGGCGGAATCGGGCCCGTGGCAGGCGAAACAGGAGTCGGAGAGGAGCGGCCGGATGTCGCGGTCGAAGGAGATCGCCGCCGGCTCGGCAGCGGCGCTGCGGCCCGCCTCCATGGAAAGCACCGTGGGGAGCACCGCACCTGACAGGCCCACGACGGCCACGGCGCCGGCCAGCCGCACTCGGTTCATGGCGCACCCGCTCCAGGGTCGATCCACCCGCGGCGGTTCGCCGCCCGGACGACATCATATTCTACCGTGGCCCCGGCGCGGCCCCCACCCGGCTTTCCCGCCCGCCGGCGCCGTGGGGAGAACTGCGTGCGGATCTCGTCGGTGGGTGATGCGGCGCTGGTGGTCCACGTCGCATCGAATGCCGACGCGGGGAGCGTCGCCACGATCGACCTCGTCCGCGTGACGGTGGACCGCCTTCGGTCCGCGCCGCTGCCCGGCGTGGTCGACGTCGCCGCCGGGTCGGGAACGGTGACGCTCGCCCGCGCCGTGCGCACGGCGCTGGTCGCGGCGGGGATCACGATCGCGCCATTCAAGTCCGTCCGATGAAGCTCGGCCGGAGGCGGTGCCCCCCCGCGGGCAGCCGCCGGAGGATGCCCACGAGCCGCCCCGCGTCGTCCACCGCGGCGAGGGCGTCTCCGGCCCCCGGCGGGAGGATGATCGGCCTTCCCAGCGCCAGCCCGTCGAGGTCGGCGGCCGGGACGACCACCGTGGGGAGGTGCGGGACGGCGGCCAGCGGCGGCAGGAGCAGGCCGGGGAGCGACACGGGATTCACGGCGTCGGGCTCGACGGCGGCAGCGCGTGAGAAGGGCCCGATCGCCGTCCGTTCGAGCGCTTCCATGACCGCCCGGGTGCCGAGCGCCGCGGCGAGGTCGCGGCCGATGGCGCGGATGAAGGTGCCCGAGGAGCAGACCACCTCCACTTCCAGCCGCGGCCACTGGTAGGCGAGGATCTCCAGCCGTTCGATCCGCACCGCTTTCAGGGCCAGTTCGACGCTCTGCCCCTGGCGGGCCAGCCGGTAGGCGCGTTTGCCGCCGACGTGCACGGCGGAATAGTCGCAGGGGCGCTGGAGGATGTCGCCCACCATCGCGGCGGCGGCGGCGGCCACCTCCGCCGCTCCGGGCCGTGGCGGGTCGGTCTCGAACTCGACGGGCGTCTCCAGGTCGTCGGAGGGACTCGAGCGCCCGAAGGCGAACACCGCGCGATAGTGCTTGGGGAGCTCGTGGAGGAAATCGACGAGGCGCGTCGCCGCGCCGACGCACACCACGACCACGCCGCGGGCGAGCGGATCGAGCGTGCCGGCATGGCCGACCGACTTCGTGCCGGCCGCCCGGGCGACGACGTCGACGACCGCGCGCGAGGTCGCCCCGGGAGGCTTGTCGACGGGCACGATTCCGGCGAGTCGGGAAATGCTCAACATGCCCCCGGCACAGTCGGAGGGTTGTGGCAGGCAGGGGCAGGCTCGATCACAGGAACGCCGTCAGGCAGTCGGGAGACCGACATCCTCCGACCGGTGCGGCGGGAAGTCCGAAGGGGAGAGCACGTCGGGACGCATGTCGCAGCGTCAGTCGCCCGCAGGATCGCCGTCAACTTCGAGCCTGAAGCCTCCAAACGACCCTGCCGCGACCCCAACTCCGCATGCTCAGGACACCGCGGGACCAGGAGAGCGCGGGCCACTCCGCATCATTCACTCCACCTCGTTGAGCAGGCCCTCGACCTCGGCGCGTGCGGCGGCACGCTCGGCGGCATCGAGGCGGCCGTCGCGATCGGCATCGAAGCGCGCGAGGAGCGTTTTCCGCACGTCGTCGCGCGACACCGTCCGCGCCGCCTCTCCCGCGGGCTGGCCCAGCCACTGCCGCGCCACCTCGTCGCCGAGCGCGGCACGCTCGGTACCGTCGAGGGTGCCATTGCCGTCGATGTCGAAGCGGCGGACCGCGGCACCGAGGATCGTCGACTTCACCAGCGGACCGTTGCGTTCGACCTGCTGGAGGACGTCGTCGAGCGCCCCCTTGCGCTCCGCCTCGTCGAGGCTGCCGTTGCCATCGGCGTCGTACCGGGTGAGGAGGAACGCGCGGACCTGCCCCTCCAGATCGCCCCCCTTCTTCTTCAGCGTGTCGAGGGCCTCGGCCCGTTCGCCGTCGTCAAGACGACCGTCGCCGTTGCGGTCGAAGCGCTTCATCGCCTCGGCGCGGAGCCGGTCACCGGCCCGGTCGAGGAGACCGCCGAGCCCCCGGCGCGGTGCCTCGGCAGGTGGTGCGGAAGGCGGTGCCGGTGGCGACTGCGTGGGAGGGGGTACCGCGGGTGGCGACTGGGCCCGGGCCCCCGGCAGGCAGCCCACCAGCATCATTGCCGCTGCGGCCGCGACGGAGCGGCCCACGCTGCCACGACGCACGCCCCCATCCAAACGCTCACGCACACGACTCACGGGAATGCTCCTCGGCGGACAGGGCGGACGCCTGCGGACCGTCGCTCCAGGACACGGGCCACCCTTCGGTCATCACTGTACCTGCTTCCGACCGGGGCGCGACGAGTCCAGCGGGGCTGGGCCGGTTCATCCCGGGCAGCCGCGGATCGGGAAGGCGTAGAGCGCGGCCACCTCGGCGGCCGTGCGGCCGCGGAGCCGCACCATGTCGGCCAACCCCTCCGGATGCGTGAGCCCGTCGGCAGCGAGGCGCGTCACCTTGAGGTCGACAAGCTCGGCCGTGCGCCCGGCGTCGGCCCGGGCGTGGCCCAGCGGATAACGCACGAGGCCGCTGTCGAGCCGGCCGAGCGCGGCATGGTCGACGACGAGGCTCGTGGGGATGCCGTCGGGGTAGAGGGCGTCGAACCCGGGCCCCCCGGGCTCGATCACGATCCGGTCGATGAGCCGCGCCACCGCCGGGTCGGCGATGGCGGATTCGGAGTAGTCGTCGGGGAGGAGCATGAGGGCTTCCCACCCCGGGGCCGCGCCGCCCGTGGCGGCGTGGGCCTTGAGGAGGCTGCGGGCGAGGATGTAGGGGAGCGAGTGGTCGGCCGACTGGCGCGTGGTGGGGGTGCGCTTGGCGGGATCGGCGATGATCGAGAAGGCGGGCTCGTAGATCCGCACCGCGATGCGCCCGATGGCGTCGAGGTCGGCTGCGAGGCGCGGCGCCGCCGCGAGGAGATCGACGAGGGCCTGGAGGCAGCCCGCCGACTGGTGCTCGTAGAGACCGAGCTTGAAGTGCATGGCATGGACGGCGAAGGCCGAGCCCGACCAGCCCAGTTCCAAATCGAAGGGGCTCTGGCCGTCGGGGCAGGGCTCGAAGCGACGGTACAGCGCGAGCGGATTGCGGAACACGTCGCGTGGGCCGACGAAGCCGGCAAGCGCCCGCTGGGCGCTCTTCACCGCCGCCTCGGCGGCCAGCGCGGCCGAGGCGCCCTTGGAGTCGGAGAGTTGATGGCCGGCGCGGATCGCGCGGTACGGCACGTAGTGGGCCACGACCATCCCGATCGCGGACTCGATCTCGTCCTCCGTGCCACCGAGGGCCGCCGCGTAGGCCGCCGCGCTCGCCACCGCTCCATGATGGACGTGGTCGATCGCGTACTTCCGCAGGGCGAACACCTCCGCCAGCCGGCCGCGGATCTCGTCGATCAGCAGCATGACGCGGAGCGTGGCGTCGCCATCGAGACCGGCCTCGCGGGCCGCCGCGAGGCCCACAGGATAATAGTCGTTGTGGCCGAACTCCCCGGCCGTGCGGCCCTTCGTCGCGTCGAAACCGAAATTGGTGCCGTTGGAGTCCCACTCCCGCACGGCGGAGGCGTTGGCCGCGACCGCCTTCTCGATCGCACACGCCCGGGGGTCACCGAAGCAGATCGCGCCGCG
>RFRL01000020.1 GCA_009924545.1 Planctomycetia bacterium
GGCGCGCCGCGGAACCGTTCCTCATCCCACCCAGGGTTCGCGCCGTGCTCCCCGACCGCAGCCACGGACCGCTCGTCGCCACCGTCGCGGCACTGGTGCTCCTGGTCAACCTTGGGGGGCCCGCGCTGCACGACGAGGACGAGCCGCGCAACGCCGCCTGCTCCGCCACGATGCTCGACCGTGGCGACTGGGTGGTGCCGATGTTCAACGGCCGGCTACGGACGGAAAAGCCGGCCCTGGTCAACTGGCTGCAAATGACCGGCTACGCGCTCGCCGGCCGCAACGAGACCGGGGCCCGGATCGGTGGTGCCCTGCTCTCGATCGGCACCTGCCTCCTCACCTGGCGGATCGGTCGGTTCCTGCACGGTCCCGCGGTCGGCTTGGTGGCCGGTCTGGCCATGGCCACGTGCGTCTGGACCGCCGTCGGTGGCCGGGCCGCGACACCCGACGCCCCGCTCGTGTTCTTCACCACGCTCGCCTTGGCATGGTTCGTCGGAGGATGTAACGCGGAGGGGATCCCGCAACTCTCGCGCCGGCGCGGGCTGGCGATCGGTGCGGCCTGCGGTGCCGCGCTGCTCGCCAAGGGACCGGTGGGCCTCGTGCTGCCCCTCGTCGCCTTCCTGACCAGCGGGCTGCTCCTGGCGTTCCCGGCCGGAAGCCGGGCGACCGGGGCATGGCATGGCATGGTGGCGACCCGCCCCGGCTGGATCGTCGCCGCGGCGCTGGTCGTGGCCGGCCCGTGGTATGCCTGGGTCACGGCGCGCACAGACGGCGAGTGGCTGCGTGGCTTCTTCCTCGTGCACAACCTGGGGCGCTTCGCCGGGGCGATGGAGGGCCACTGTGGAACATGGTTCTATTATCCCGCCGTGCTGGCGGTGGGGTTCTTTCCCTGGTCGATCGTCCTCGCCGCCGTGGCCTGCCGGGCGCTCCTGTTGGCGGGGCGACCGGGCACGCCACGGCACCGCGCCACGGTGATCACGACCGTCTGGCTGGCGACCTGGCTGGTGGCGTTCTCGGCCTCCGCGACAAAGTTGCCCGGCTACGTCTGGCCCGCCTACCCGGCGCTGGCGGTGCTCACGGGCGCCTTCCTCGCCGAGTGGTCGACCGACCGGCTCCCCTTCCCCGGCCGGCGTGCCGACGGCAGCCGGTGGCCCGATCGCGTGCTGGCGCTGGCCTGGTCGATCCTCGTCGTGGCGGGTGTGGCTGGCATGCTGGCCGTCGGCCTCGCCGGCGATCACCTGCCCCGTTCCGCACGCGTGCTGGCGCTGCCGTGCGGCCTGGCCGCCGCGGGCGGATGCCTCTGCTGGTGGTCGCAACGGTGCGACCGGCGGATCCACTCCCTGGCCACGCTCGCGGCCACCGCCGCACTGTTCACCGCACCGCTGGCGAGCCTCGGACCGACCGCCGTGCAGGCCGGATCGGTGGGTGCACGGCATCTGGCCACCAGCCTCCCGGCGACCACTGCAGCTGACGCCTGGGTGTCGCTGGGGCCGGTCCCCGCGAGCCTCGTCTTCTACACCGGGGCCACGATCCGGCGGGTGGCGTCGGTGGCCGAGGCGGTGGCCCATCTCGACGGCCGGCCGGATGGGCTGGTGTTCGCCACGCGGGGACACGGCGATCCCCTCACCGCCGCCCTGCCGAGCGCGTGTGACGTCGTCCATCGGGTCCCCCTGCCGTTCACCGATGACCTGCTGGTGATCGGCCGACGCACCGTCGCGGAGAGCCTCGTGGCATGCCAAACAGCACCGACCACCCCCTGAATGCTTCCGGCACCCGCACGGTGGCCTGGTCCCCCGGTGATCCGCGCCGTGGGCCGGTGTTCGTCGTCGTTGCCGTGGTCGCCTGCCTGGCCGTGGGGTTCGCCCCGATGCCGCTGTGGGACGAGGACGAACCGCGGTTCGCGGCGATCGCGCGCACGATGCTGGAGAGCGGCGACTGGGTGGTGCCGGTCTACAACGGTACGCTGGCGGTGGACAAGCCGGTGCTGATGCACTGGTGCATGGCGGCTGCGTTCGCCCTCTTCGGCCCCGACGAACGGGCCGCCCGCCTGCCGGCGGCCGTCGCCACCCTGCTGGCGGCGCTGGCGCTGTTGCGGGCCGGGACGCGCTGGTTCTCGCCGGCCACCGGGGCCACCGCAGCCTTGGCGTTCGTCGGCTGTCTGCTCGTGGGCATCGAGGCCCATGCCGCCACGCCCGATGCCATCCTCACCGCCGCCACGGCCTGGGCCACCATCCTGGCGGCGGAACCGCTGGTGGCAGCGACGACCTCCACGGCGGCCCGGCTCACGCCCTGGCGGGCCCTGACCGTGGGCGGCCTGTGCGGACTGGCGGTGCTGTGCAAGGGGCCGATCGGGCTGGTGGCACCGGCGGCCGTGTTGGGCCTGTGGGCCTGGGGGTGGGCCACCGCCGCACGGGTGTACGCCGCGGGGCGACGTGGACCTCGCGCGGCGCTGGCCGGAGGGTGGGATGCGGCGGTCGCGCTGCGGCCGGTGCTCATCTGCCTGGGGACGCTGGCGGTGGCGGGACCCTGGTATGTCGCCGTCAGCCTGCGCACCGGAGGCGAGTGGACGAGCGGGTTCTTCTTTGTGCACAACATCGGCCGCTTCGCCGCTCCCATGGAGAACCACCGCGGGGGACTGCTGTTTCACGTCGTGGGGATGCTGATCGGCTTCTTTCCCTGGTCGTGCTTCCTCCCCCTGTCGGTGGCGGTGGCGGGCCACAGGGTGCTCCGGAGTGACGAACCGGTGCCCCACCGCCGCGCCCTGTCGCTGGCCGTGGTGTGGCTGACGGTGTGGCTCGTGGGCTTCTCCCTCTCGGCGACGAAACTCCCCAACTACGTGCTCCCGGCCTATCCGGCGGCGGCCCTCGTCGTGGCGGTGCTCGCGGTCGATGCCTGCCGGCGGACGAGCTGGCCGCACCCCCGCTGGCTGACGGCCGGGGTGGTGAGTCTGGCGCTGGGTGGCGTGGCGACCGCCGCCACGGTGCTCGTGGCCGGGGCCTACGGCCTCGCCGGCGCCGAGGCGGCGGCGGCCGTGGGCCTCGTGCCGGTCGCCGGGGCGGCGGCCTGCTGGTGGCTCAAGGAGCGGTCACCGCGGGGTGCGCTCGCGGCGCTGGCACTCACCGGCCTGGTCTACACGTCCCTGGCGGTGGGCCCCGCGGCGCGGCGGATCGCCGACGCCAACGCCCTGCCGGCACTCGTCGAGACGGCGCATCGCCATGCCGGCGGCACGGCCCGGCTGGCGACCTTTCCCCAGAACACCCCGAACATCGTCTACTACGCGCGCGGCCTGGTCCACGAGTGGTGCGACGGCGCGGCGGCGGCCGCCTTCCTCCGCTCGGGCCCCGACGCGGTGCTCATCGTCCCGGCCGACCGGCTCACTACCCTCGAACCCTGGCTGCCACCGCGGACCGGCGTGGTGGGCCGCGGCCGACCACTGTTCAAGGATCAGGATTTCCTGCTCGTCGGCACACAGCCCGATTCCGCGACGACCATCGGCACCACCCCCGCGAGGCTCAACCGATGACGACGTTCCCCGACCGGTATGACGCCGCGCCCGATGCCGCGCCGGCGGTGCCCGGCCGCCCGGCCCGGCCCCGGCTCTCGGTGGTCATCCCCTGCCACAACGAGGAAGCGGTCATCGACACCACGCACCGCCGGCTCGTCGGCGTGCTCGAGTCGACGGGCCTGGAGTTCGAGCTGGTGTACGTCGACGACGGTAGCCGCGACGCGACCCTCGCCTGCCTGGAGCGGATCGCCACCGCCGACCCGCGGGCCCGGGTGCTGCAGTTGTCACGGAACTTCGGCCAGCAGGCGGCGATGTCGGCAGGGCTGGCGGAGACGGCCGGCGACGCGGTGGTGCTCATCGACGCCGACCTCCAGGATCCCCCGGAGGTGATCCCCGAGATGGTCGCGCGCTGGCGGCAGGGCGTCGACGTGGCCTACGGACGACGCCGGTCACGCGAGGGGGAGACCCGCTTCAAGCTGGTCACCGCCGCGCTCTTCCATCGACTCCTGTCACGCCTCGTGCCGCACCCGATCCCGGTGGACACCGGCGATTTCAAGCTCCTCGACCGGGCCGTGGTTGACACGGTGGTCGCCCTTCCCGAGCGGCGGCGGTACCTGCGGAGCATGGTCGCCTGGACCGGCTTCCGCCACGAGCCGGTGTGGTACGACCGCCACGCTCGCCTGGCGGGCTCGACCAATTACTCGGTGATCAAGCTCGCCAAGCTGGCCGCCGATGCCCTGGTGATCTCCTCCGACGCCCCCGTGCGCCTCACGTGGGTGATCGCGGGGGGGTTGGTGACGGTGTCGCTCGTCGCCATGACCATCGCCAGCGTGTCGTGGGGCGTGCCGTCCGGTGGTGGACCCGTGAGCCCACCGGCGCCGAGCCTGGCGGCGATCCTCGCGGTGACCGCCGCCGTGGCCGCCTGCCCGACCGCCGCGGCGGCGCTGGTCGGGGAATACGTCGTGCGCATCTATCGCGAAGCGCAGCACCGGCCGGCCTGGATCGTCCGCCGGCGCGTGGGGCGGGGGTTGGCGACGACCGCCATCCCCCGCGCCCGCGCCGCCTGACCGCCGGCCCGGCCACCCACGGCCGACTTGGTCTGACCGCCTACTTGCCCAGTTCCGCTTCGATGGCGCCGATGAGCTTCGCGTCGTCCGGGGCCACGGCCGACTTGTAGCGGCCCACCACGCGACCGTCTTTCCCGATAAGGAACTTCTCGAAGTTCCACGACACCTCGCCGGGCGGGTTGGCCGACTCCGTCAGGGTCTTGTACAGCGCCACCTTGCCCGGCCCCTTGACGACGACCTTGGAGAACATGTCGAAGGTGACGCCGTACTTCGACGAGCAGAACTCGGCGATCTGACCGTCGGTACCCGGCTCCTGCGCACCGAACTCGTTGGCCGGGAAGCCGAGCACGACGAGCCCCTTGTCCTTGTACTGCTCGTGGAGCTTCTGCAGCCCGGCATACTGGCCCGTGTACCCGCACCGGCTGGCGACGTTGACCACCAGCACCACCTTGCCCTTGTAGGAGCCGAGATCGACGGCACTCCCATCGATCTTCTTCATCTCGCCGGTGAGCGGCGAATCGGCCCGGGCCGGGGCGAGAGTCAGGGCCGAGGCCACGACCGCCAGGGCGACACACCCGCGGACCACCATCCGGGAAACGAGGGAACTGGACGCCATGACGACGACTCCTCTACCAGGGTGAAAAGCCAGTGGACGACAGACCAGCGGCGGGCTCGAGACCACGCCACGCAACCGTCGCACAGTATATCCACCCCAGTCTGTCGGCCCGCCATCAGGCCGGCCCGGCCGCCGCGATGTCGGCCCCTGCGCCAGCGGCGAGCCGCGCGAAATTGTCGCGGAAGCGGCCGGCCAGCCCCCGGGCTGCCCGTTCCCACGCTGCCGTATCGGACCATGCCCGCCGCGGGTCGAGGAGGCGTTCCTCCGCCAGGCCGGGAACCTGCGTTACACCCTCCAAACCGAACACCGGATCCCGGGTGGTGGGGGCGTCATCGAGCCAACCGGCGTGGATCGCGTCGATGATGCGACGCGTGGCCCCGAGATCGATCCGCCGCCCCTGACCATGGCCCCCGCCGGTCCACCCGGTGTTCACCAACCAGGCCCGGGCGTCGTGCCGCTCCAACCGCTCCGCCAACAGCCGGGCATAGACCGCCGGATCACGCACGAGGAACGCGGCGGAGAAACAGGCCGAGAACGCCGCCTGCGGTTCGACGACGCCCATTTCGGTGCCCGCCACGCGCGCCGTGTACCCGGAGAGGAAGTGGTACATCGCCTGCGGCCGCGACAGCCGGCTCACCGGCGGCAGCACGCCGGAGGCATCGCAGGTGAGGAAAATGACGTTCCGCGGATGCCCCGCCACGCAGGGGATCCGCGCGTTGTCGATATAGTCGATCGGGTAGGCGGCGCGCGTGTTCTCCGTGATCGCCGCCGAATCGTAATCGACCTCGCGGCTCGTCTCGTCGACGACGACGTTCTCGAGCACCGTGCCGAAGCGGATCGCCCGGAAGATCTCCGGCTCCCGGTCGGGTGTCAGGCGGATGCATTTGGCGTAGCATCCCCCCTCGATGTTGAACACGCCGTCAGCGCCCCAGCCGTGTTCGTCGTCGCCGATCAACCGCCGCCGGGGGTCGGCCGAGAGCGTCGTTTTGCCGGTGCCCGAGAGGCCGAAGAACAGAGCCACGTCCCCGCCGCCGCCCGCGTGGGCCAGGCCTTCGTTGGCGGCACAGTGCATCGACAACACCCCCCGCCCCGGGAGGCGCCAGTGCATGAGGGTGAAGACCCCCTTCTTCATTTCACCGGCATATTCGGTGCCGAGGATCACCAGCTCCCCGCGCTCCAGAGACAAGTCGATGGCGGTGCCGCTGCCCGAGGGGGACCGGGTCGGGTCGGCCGTGGCCGCCCCGGCGTTGTAGATCACGAAGTCGGGATCGCCGAACGCGGCCAACTCCGCCGCCGTGGGGCGGATGAGCATGTTCCTCATGAACAGCGCGTGGTAGGCACGGTTGCAGATGACACGCACCTTGACCCGCGTGGCGGGATCCCATCCGGCGAAGCCATCCACGACGTGGACGACGTCATGGCCGTCGAGGAACTCCACCGCGCGCTTGCGGTTGGCGAGGAAGTCGGGCTCCGCCACCGGCTGGTTGACGCTCCCCCACCACACCTCGCCCGCCGACCGTGGATGCTGCACCACGTGCTTGTCGGACGGGCTGCGGCCGGTGCGGGCCCCCGACCGCACCGCCAGCGCGCCACTGGCCACGATCACCGCCCGCTCATCGGCCAACGCTGCCTCGTAGAGGCGCGGCGGGGGCGCGTTGCGGATCGCGGTCGCACGGGTGATGCCGACGCCGGAGAGCTCGATCGACATCACACGCTCCTGGGGGGGGGTCAGCCGACGGCCAGCCAACCGGCGAGGACGAGGACCGCGGTCCCGAGGGTCACCGGCACCAGCCCCCACAGGTTACGGCGCACCCGGAACCGGCGCACGGTCCGCCGCAGGCGGCGTCCGAACTCGCCCCAACCCTCCACACTCGGCCGCCCGCCGACTGCCACG
This sequence comes from Planctomycetia bacterium, assembly GCA_009924545.1. Classification (GTDB taxonomy): domain Bacteria; phylum Planctomycetota; class Planctomycetia; order Pirellulales; family UBA1268; genus F1-20-MAGs016. Next base: position 7,083 of record RFRL01000020.1, read on the forward strand.
AGGCTCACGCAGCGGAGGGCGCCGTCACCATCCATGTGCACCTGCAGACCACGGCTCGGCAGGGCCGCGGTGTCGCCGGCCCAGCGCACCGCCGCGTCGAGCCCGGATGCCACCTCGGCGACGAGGGGCCGGAGTTGCTCCGGCGTGATGTTGTACACCACCAACCGCGGCCGCGAGACGAGCACGGCCAGCACCACCCCCAGGCACAATGCCAACAGGAGGATCGGCCAGCTCCACGGGGAACCGCCGGCCGCAGGACGGACGAGGGCCAGGGGCCCCACCAGCGCCAATCCCCCGAGCCCGAGCGCGAGAACGACGGCATCCCAGGCCCCGGAGATCACCACTGGACGGCGCCGCAGATGGACCCAGCCCACGAGCAGCAGGTAGAGCCCCAGGGGCACCAGCGCCGACCAGAGCGGGATGCCGTCGAAGAAACGGTTCATCGGCGTTGGTTCGGCGGTATGGGGAAGCGGGCGGTGGCCATGCGGGGAGTTGTGCCGGAACACGCCGCACCATGACGGCGCTGGGGAGCGTGCAACCTCAGCGAACGGACCAGCGGAGGCCGACGCCTTCGACCCGCCAGGCTACCGTGTGCCAGGCTACCGTGTCGCCAGCCAGGCGAGGAACACGAGCCACGCCACCTCGATGGTCGCCACGACGGGGAGCATCCAGGCCGACGGACCGCTCCTCGCGCGCGACGGCGTCACGGCTGGCGGGCTACCGGCCATCACTCCTCGTCGTCCGGGGGCACGAACACCGGATCCCGGGAGAAAGCCTCGGCGAAGTCGTAGACCCCGTGGAAATCCTCGCGTTTGTCACGGCGGGTTTTCCGCATCTGCCCGATCTCGATCATGTTGAAGACGATCTCACCGAGATCGGCGGTGCTGTGGATGCCCCACCAGCCGAGCACCGTGCGGGCGAGGAGCCCGTACTGCTGCAGGGCGTAGAGCCGGGACGCCTCACACAATTGCTGGCCGGTGAGATGCCGTTCACCGCCCCGCTTCCGACGCCGGGCAGGCTTGGCCCGACGCCCCGCCGGGGCGGTCGACCGTTCCTCGGCCGGCTCGTCGCCGTGCTCGGCCCCCTCCGCCTCCAACTCATCCGCCGGTGGCTCCGCGCCCAACCCGAGCGACTCCTGGGCGAACGAGAGGGCCTCGAGGACGAAGAGGTAGGCGTCGATCTTGTAGCGCCGGTCCCGCTGGAGCAGTTGGCCGAAGGGGTGGGACGGATCGACGATGGGCATGACCACCCTCCGGCGGGATCGAGGAGGCCCGGTGGCCCGCTAGCGGACCGCGCCTTGCCGCGTCAGTATACCCCGCTCCGATCCCCGCCAAGCCCGACCGTTCCGCGGCCGCTTCAACGCGGCGCGGTGGCGGGCTGACCGGCGGTCTGCTGGGCGGCCGGCGGTCCCGCCGCATCCTCGAGGATGAAGGTGTAGCCCAAGGGGGTGACCGGCTTGGAGAAATCGCGGATCAGGTCGAGGCCCTTGTCGACCAGACTCGTTTTCGGATCGAATTGGAAAACGTCATGATCCTGGCCGCCCGGCTTGAAAATGCGGATGGCGAACGGCATGAGGTCGCGCGTCTGGAGAATCAACTCGACCTTGGAGAAGTTGGCGGCATCGGCCTGGTAGCGGGGCAGTGCCTCCAGCCACACCTGCTCGGTGACCCCCGGGGGGGTGATGATCCGCATCGAGTAGCGCTTCTTGAGGGTCTCGGCCTTGGCGCCGAAGACGAACGGGAGCGGACCGTCGCTGATCGCCTTGCCACGCATCTCGGGGGGCAACCTGGTTTCGCGGAGTTGCCGCTCCGAGTGGCGGAACTCGTAGATGCTCGTGCCGCTGCACACCCAGTGCTCACCGACATCCCCGGCCCGCGATTCGTAGCGCGACGTCTGCGGGTTCCACTGCCGCGAGTCCTTGACGCGGAACAGACCCTTGTCGGGCATGGCGTACTTGATTTCGCCGGTGCTCTCCGAGAAGGCGAGCCGGTCCCCCTTGGGACCGACCGGGCCGAAGGCGTTGTACTCCCATTTCCAGAACCCGCAGGACCAGGTCCGGACAGCGGCGTTGCGTGCCTCCCAGGCGATGAGCAATCGCTCCAGTGCCGCCGCGGCCTCCGGTGACAGGGGGGGCGCGGCGGCTGGCCCCACTGCCTGCGGCGCCACTCCCGGGGACGCCGCCGCTCCCTGACCGGTGCCCACCAGGGGTGGCTGGCCCGCGACCGGAACCACGACTTGGCCCGACCCGGTGGGCCGCACCGTCGCCGGCGGGGTCGCCGGGCGCGGCACCGGAACCTGCCCGGGGGCAACCACCGCGGCGAGCAGGGCCGGTAAGACGGTGACGACGCCGGCCGCCGCCTGGCGCAGCGCCAGCGACCGACGGACCAGCGGTCCGCAGCCGTGAATCTGGGGAGGTTGCACGGTCATGGCTCCGGAGGGGGGCGGGACTGTAGCATCGTCGCCCGGTTGCGGCGAGGCCGGTTCCCCCGGCCCGTACCGCAGCCGGCGCCCGTGGAGACCGCCATGATCGTGGCCTGCTTTTCGACCCAGCCGTACGATCGCCGCTCCCTCGAGGCAGCCTCCTCCGGGACGCCGCTCGAGTGGCGGTGGCTGGAGGCTCCCCTCGATGCCCGCACCGCGCCGTTGGCGGCCGGGGCCCGGGCCATCTGCTGCTTCGTGAACGACCGGCTCGACGCCGACGCCCTCGCCCGGTTGGCGGCGCAGGGAACGGGGCTCGTGGCCCTGCGCTGCGCCGGCTTCAACCAGGTCGACTTGGCGGCCGCCGACCGGCTCGGCATGACGGTGGTCCGTGTGCCGGAATACTCTCCCCACGCCGTCGCCGAGCACACCATCGGCCTGGTGCTGATGCTCGTCCGCCGCCTCCACAAGGCCTACGCCCGGGTCCGCGAGGGCAATTTCTCCCTCGAGGGCCTCCTCGGCTTCGACCTCCACGGCCGCACTGCCGGCGTGGTGGGCAGCGGCCGGATCGGATCCCGAGTGGCGGAGATCCTCCTCGGCTTCGGCTGCCGCGTCGTGGCCCACGATCCACAGCCCAACCAGGCGCTCGCCGCCCGCGGAGTGCCCTTCCTGCCGCTCGACGACGTCGTGGCTGCCAGCGACATCCTCACGCTGCACTGCCCGCTCACCCCCGCCACCCAGCACCTCGTCGACGCGCGGCGCCTGGGGCTGATGAAACGCGGTGCGGTGCTGATCAACACCGGCCGCGGCGGGTTGGTCGACACCCGGGCGGTGATCGCCGCGCTGAAGAGCGGCCACCTCGGCCATCTCGGCCTCGATGTCTACGAGGAGGAGACGGGTCTGTTCTTCGACGATCGCAGCGACGAGGTCATCGGCGACGACGTCTTCATGCGGTTGCTCACGTTCCCCAACGTCGTCGTCACCGCGCACCAGGCCTTCTTCACCCGGGAGGCGCTGAAGGCGATCGCCGACCAGACCGTCCGCAACCTGGTGCGCTTCGACCGCGGGGAGCAACTCGAGGCGCTGGTCCGGGCCTGACGGGCCGATCTGCCGGCCGCGGCCCGTTGCCCCGCGACCATGCCCCGGGAGCCGTCACGTCTTCGACGGCTCCTCGAGGTAGGTGTAGCCCCCGAGCCCCTCTTCGTAGAAGCGGAGGAAGCGGCCTGCCTGCTGGTCGCAGATCCGCCCCTCGCGGACTGCCTGCTCGATCGCGCCGCGGAGGCGCTGGACGAGCAGCCCCGAGTCGAACTCGACGTAGCCGAGCACTTCGCGGACGGTGTCCCCCTTGATGACGGCATCGACGACCACCTCACCGCGGGCGTCGGTGCTGACGTGGACGGCATTGGTGTCGCCGAAGAGGTTGTGGAGGTCGCCGAGGATCTCCTGGTAAGCGCCGATCAGGAAGGCACCGAGGTAATAGGGATCGTTTTGCCACCCATGGAGCGGCAGCGTGCGCTTCACGTCGCGCCGGTCGATGAACTGGTCGATCTTGCCGTCGGAGTCGCACGTCACGTCACCGAGCACCGCCTCGTGCGTGGGACGCTCGTTGAGACGGTGGATGGGCATCACCGGAAAGAGCTGCTTGATCGCCCAACTGTCGGGGATCGACTGGAACAACGAGAAGTTGCAGAAATAGGTGTCGGAGAGGGTGGCCGTGAGCCCTTCCAGCTCCTCCGGCACGAACTCCAACTGCCGGCACAACTTGCTGATCTTGCGGCAGATCATCCAGTAGAGCCGTTCCACCATGGCCCGCTGGTCGAGCGGCAGGTAGCCGCTGGCGAACAGGCCCATCGCCGTGTCGAGGGCCTGCTGGGCATCGTGGTAGCTCTCCAGCAGGTTGCGGACGTTGAGATTGCGGCAGGTCTCCACCAGGTCGTGGAGAGGCTGCTCGGCATCGGCGGGTGGCTCGATGATGTCCGCCGTCCCGTTGGCATCCGCGGCGGACGACGACTCGCCGGACGCTCCCCGGGCACCGGGAAAACCGTGCTCCGAAACGCCGAGGACGCCGAAGATGAGCATGCTGTGGTAGGCCACCACCGCCCGCCCACTCTCCGACACGATCGTCGGGTGGGGCACCCCCGCCTCGTCACAGGCGTTTTGGACGTGGTAGACGACGTCGTTGGCGTATTCCTGCAGGCTGTAGTTGACGCTCGATTCGAAGTTGGTCTGCGAGCCGTCGTAGTCGATCCCCAGCCCACCACCGACGTCGAGGTAGCGGAGCCCCGCGCCGCGTTTCACGAGCTCGGTATAGACGCGCGAGGCTTCGTTGAGGGCGCCCTTGATGTGGCGGATGTTGGTGATCTGGCTCCCCTGGTGGAAGTGGAGGAGTTGCAGGCAGTCCTCCATGCCGCGGGCGGCGAGCAACTCCAACCCCTTGAGGATCTCCCCCACGGTGAGCCCGAACTTGCTGCGGAACCCGCCGGACGACTGCCAGCGGCCGCTGCCGCGCGTGGCCAGCTTGACGCGCATCCCGATCCGGGGGCGGACCCCGAGCTTCTCGGCGTACTCGAGGATCAGGTGCAGTTCCGAGAAGCGCTCCACCACCGGGATGATCTGCCGGCCGATCTTCTGCGCGAGCATCGCCGTTTCGATGAACTCGGCGTCCTTGAACCCGTTGCAGATGATCGGCGTGTCGTTGTCGGCCAGGGCGATGACGGCGAGCAACTCCGGCTTGCTGCCCGCCTCCAGGCCGAACCGGTAGGGCTTGCCGAAACGCAGCACCTCCTCGACGACCTGGCGCTGCTGGTTGACTTTCACCGGGTAGACACAGCAATACTCGCCACGGAAGCCACTCTCCCGGATCGCGGTGGCGAATGCCCCGTGGATCTCCCCGAGACGGTGCTCGAGGATCTCACCAAAGCGAAGGAGGATCGGCAGGTCGATGCCCCGGATCTGGAGCCGGTCGACGAGTGCCTTGAGATCGATGCTCTTCGTGGGGTCCTTGTCGGCATGGACGAGGAGGTGGCCATTGGCACCCACCGAGAAATAACCGTTGCCCCACCGGGCCACCTCGTACAGGTCGGCGGCATCGGCGGTGCTCCAGGACTCCACGTCGAGATCGACGGCCATCAGGGCGCTCCCGGGGGTGTCGCCGGGCGCGACCATGGACGCCAGCCCAGGCCGCGAGGACGACTTTCGGAGTGTAGCGTGTCCCCTCCGATGCACCATGGCAAACCGCTCGCCGCGCCGCCCGGGCGGCGACGTCCTCACCCCGCCGTGGCGCCACGGGATTGCAGCCGCTCGTAGAGCCACGTCATCGCCAGGCCACGGGCGGCCAGATCGGCGGCCATCGCGTACCAGGCCCCGGCCGCTCCCAACCCCCAGCCGGGCAGCGTCACCCCGGGGAGCGGCACCGAGTCCCAGGCGAGGAGCATCGCCAACGGCAGCCGCACGAGGATCAGTCCGAGGAAATTCACCACCAGCGGGGGCCGCGTGAGTCCGGCACCGCGCAGGGCGCCGGAGAACACCATCAGGAGGGCCAGCGGCGGCTGGGCGAAGGCCACGATCCGCACCAACCGCGCCGTGAGCACGGCCACCGCGGGCTGCCGGTCGGCCCCGCCGACGAACCAGGCCGCCAGCCCGTCGGCAGCCGCGAGGAATCCGGCTCCGGCCGCCGCCATGAGGGCCGTACCGGCAAGCGCCGCCAACCAGACGCTGCCGCGGGCCCGCTTCGGATCGCGGGCCCCGAGGAACTGACCCGACAGCGTCGCCGCCGCCACACCGAAGGCGCTGCCCGGGAGAAAGGCGAGCGATTCGATGGTGATCGCCACCGCATGCGCGGCGGCATCGACGTTGCCCAACCGGTTGACGATCGACAAGAACCACAGGTGGCAGACCGTGTTGCCGATGGCGTCCGCACCGGCCGGGAGGCCCACGCCGAGGATCCGCCGCAGCCGCGCCGGATCGGGGCGCCAGTCGGCGGCCGTCGGCCGCAACCCCGCGGAACGGCGTGCCAGCAGCACCGTCACGCACGCCGCGCCGACCAGGTAGCCCAGCAGGGTGCCCCAGGCGAGGCCGGCCCAGCCCAGACGGGGAAGACCGCCCCAGCCGCTGGAGAGCGCGTAGCTGGCTCCGGCGTTCACAAGGTTCACCAGGGACATCGCCACCAATCCCCCCACCATGTCGCCCGCTCCGCGCAAGACCGCCACGCCGACCGTGATGAGCATGATCGCCGGCAGCGCCGGCAGGACGATGGAGATGTACTGCCAGGCCAGGAGGGAGCTCTCCGGTGGCAAACCGAGCAGGGCCACCAACCGCCGGCCGGGGACGAGGGCGCCGACGAGAACCGCGAGGGTCAACCCGCCCCCCAGGAGGATCGCCTGCGCGGCCGACCGGCGCGCGGCGGCCGGATCGCCCGCTCCGATGCTGCGGGCCACGAGGGCCGTGGCAGCCACGGCAGGCACGGCGAAGAGCCCGGGGAGAAAGCCGATGCAGTAGGCGACCAGCCCGACCGCAGCCAAGTACTCGGGCCCCTCGAGGAGGTTGCCCGCCAGCCATTTGTCGGTGAAGCCGACCGTCAGCGCGAGCACCTGCTCCAGGAGCACCGGAGCAGCGAGGCGTACGACCGGCCACAGAATCCCAGCCGAGCGGGTGATGCCCCCCGGCGCTTGACCGTCCGGCAAATCTGACCCGTCGCGATCCGAATAACCCGGCCGGCGGCCATCCGGAATGTTCAGACGAACAGTTCCTTGATCACCTTTCCGGCGTTGGCAATTTTCATCGGCCGGCCGTTCTTGGCGGTGAACGTGGTCTCCAGCGAGATGCCCAGCGACTTGAGGACGCTGGCCATCACGTCCTGCGAGGCGTAGGGCTCGGAGGTGACCTCCTTGCCGTCCGAGCTGGTCTCACCAACGACGACACCCCTTTTGAACCCTGCCCCCCCGACGACCACGCTCCAACTCCGGGCCCAGTGGTCGCGGCCGGCGTTGCCATTGATATTCGGCGTCCGGCTGAACTCCCCCATCCAGATCACCGCGGTGTCGTCGAGGAGTCCCCGATCGGCCAGGTCGGCGATCAGGGCGCTCATCGCCTGATCGAGCTCCGGCAGCTTGCGATCTTTGAGGGTCGGGAAGATGTCGGCGTGGTTGTCCCAGCCGCCCAGATCGACCTCGACGAACGGCACGCCGATCTCCACGAGACGACGGGCCATGAGGCAGCCCCGACCGAATCCGGTGGCCCCGTAGCGGTCCTGGACCTCCTTCGGTTCCTGCATCACCTTGAAGGCGTCCATCTGCTGGCTCTTGAGGATCTTCACCGTCTTGTCGAGCACCTTGGCGTGGTCCTCGGCGGCGCCGCCCCGCTTCTCGCCGATGAAGCCCTTCTCGATCGTCGCCAGCATCTCGAGCCGCTGGGTCATCCGCGCGGGATCGATCCCCATGTCGAGATTGCGCACGTTGCCGTTGGTGTCGACCACGAACGGCGCCCATGTCATGCCGAGGAAGCCCGGGCCGACGCTGCCGCTGCCCACGGAGACGAACGGCGGCACCTCGAGATCGGGAACCTGCGCCGCAAGTTCGTGGGCGATGACGGCCCCGTAGCTGGGATGCTCGACGTTGGGGTTGGGCACGTAGCCGGTGTGCATGTAGTAGCGGCCGCGCATGTGGTCGGCCTCGCGGGTGCTCATCGACCGGACGATCGACATGTGGTGCATCTGCTTGGCCATCAGCGGCATGTACTCGCTGATCTGCACCCCGTCGGCACTGGTGGAGATGGGCCGGAAGGGCCCGCCGGTGGCGGCCCCCGGCTTGAGGTCCCAGATGTCCATGGTGCTCGGCCCACCACCCATCCACAGAAGGATCGCCGCCTTGTGCCGCTTGCGGAGATCGGAGGCGTTGGCCAGCAGCGTGTTGGTGAAGGCCGTCGCCGGGCCGGCGAGCGCTGCCGCCCCCGCCAGGTGGCTGGCGAAATGCCGACGGCTCATGCCGGTGGGCACCATGAACCGGGGAGCGGCGATCCGGGATGCACCGGCGGCGGGGAAGGGGTTCATGGCGGTGGACTCCTCGATGACGACCTGCAACGGGGACGACCTGCAACGGGGACGACCTGCAACGGGGACGACCTGCAACGGGGACGACCTGCAACGGGACGGACTGCAGCGGATGGTGTGGGCTGTGAACCGGTGACACAAGGGACCGGTAATTCGGCGAACGTCAGTGATTGATGATGAACTCGTTGGAGTTGAGCACAGCCCACCAGATGTCCTGCAACGCCGCCGCTGCGTCACCCTTGCGGGCGGTCATCATCTGGTTGGCGACCTTGACCTCGCGCGCGGTGGGTCGGCGGGCGAGCGCCGCGCGGTAGAGCATGTCGATCTTGCCGGCATTCTTGTCGTTGGACCGGGCCACGCGGTCGAGGAAGCCCCCCTTCCCGACCGCAGTCGCGGCTTTGACGAGATCCCCGTTGAACATCATCAACACCTGGGGAATCGAGCCGTTGAAGGTGGTGGCTTCATCCCCCTCGTCGGTACCGAAGGCGATGATGAACTGCGACAACCACTCGTCCTTCCGCCGCGCCGCCGCTTCCCCACGCTCGGCAGGGCCGTCGCCGTCACCCCCCACCCGATCGGCCTCGGTTGCCGTGAGCAATGACTGGTAGAGCTCCTCGGGACGCATCTGGCGGAGATAGAAGTGGGAAAAGCGGGGCTGCTCACCGACGAACGGGTCGTCCTTGGCATTGCCCTTCGTGGTTCGACTCGACAGTCCGTAGGGTCGCGAGAGTACGATCCAGCGCATCAACTCCTTGACGTCGAGACTCTGCTCGCGGAAACGGTCGGCAAGCCCGTCGAGCAGTTCCGGATGTGACGGCGGGTTGTGCTCGCCGAGATCGTCGATCGGCCGGGTGAAACCGAACCCGAAGAAGTGACCCCAGATGCGATTGACCAGCGCCTTGGGCATCAACGGGCTGGTGACGATCAATTTGGCCAGTTCGCCGCGGCGGTTGACGCCATACGCGGTCCCGTCCTCCAACGCACCGGGAAGATAGCCCGACTTGGAAATCGCGGTGCCGTCGACGAACACGGGGAAGGCGACCTTCACCTGCCCGTTGCGCAGCTCGTAGAAGAGCTCCGCCTCATCGGCCTTGCCGCCGCTCCCCTCGCCGGCAAAATCCTCGTCGACCAGCTCCATCGCCTGGATGTCCCGCGTGCCGTCGAAACGGCGCAGGGCGCGGGACTGGCGGAAGAAGGCGTTGAATTCCCAAAACTGATTCTGCTTCCCCTTGTTGAAGGGATGATTGTGGCACTGGGTGCACTGGACCTGCATCCCCAGGAACACTTGGGCCGTCTTCGCCGTGGCCTGGACGCCATTTTCATCGAGCTTCCCCGAGAGGAAGTTCGTCGCCCCGTTGAACCCCTTCTGGCCGGACTTGTTGACCCCGGTCGCGGTCACCAACTCGGTGACGAAGGCGTCGTAGGGGATGTTCTTGGCCAGCACACGCCGCAGCCACTGCCGCATGCCGCTCCGATTGACCCGCTCGTTCTCCGTGTCGCGCCCGATGAGCACCGTGGTCCAGATGTCGGTCCAGTTGCGGGCGTACTCATCCACCATTTCCTCGCCGAGGAGGTGATTGACGAGGTCGACGCGGCGTGTCTCGGAGGATCCGGCCAGATACGCGTCGAGCTCGGCGACCGACGGGATACGACCGATCAGGTCGAGGTGCACGCGCCGGCACCACTCCTCTTCCGTCGCCGGCGCGGCAGGTTGCAGATTGGCATCGGCCCACCCCGCCGCCACCTGTTCGTTGATGAACCGAACCTGGGTGATGCCGTGGTGGGGATCGGCGGCACTGACGCGCGCCATCCCGCTCGAGAGGCCCATGCCGCCGAAGATCAGGAACCATCCGGCGAGCACTCGGGAGGCGTGCCGGGGGGCGAGATAACGCACCGGGCAGCAACCACCGGCTGGGCGGTCACCGGGAGGTGTCCAGTGCATGGACCGCACCATAGCCATTCGACCACCCCGGGTTGGCCTGTGCGGGGCCCCGTCCGCACATCAATCTCCACAGCTCATAAAATACCCGATCGAAGGCCGACGGGCAATCGCAGGGGGGGTCGGGAGCGACCACGGGAGGGTAGACAAAGTCCCGCATCCCTGGAGGGATCGTTCCGGGCGGCAACCCCCCTGCGGCCTCGGCATGGATCGCCGTCAGGAGCCACCACCGCCCGGGCGATTCAGCGGGAAGACTTCCGCGCTTTGACCGTCGGCGCCGGCTGGGCGGCTGGGGCCGTGCCCACCAATTCCAGGATCGCCCGCGGGCCGGCGTCACCCAGCCGCGGCGTGGCGAGTTTGAGGATCCGGGTGTAGCCACCGGGACGCTCGGTGTACCGCGGGGCGACCTTCTCGAACACGATCCGCGCCGCCTGCTTGTCGCCGAGCAACTGGATGACACGACGGCGGGCGCTCACGGCGGGCGCCGAGGCCTGGGCCCACTGCCGCCACCGGTCACTGGCCCGCCACTGTCGCCACTCGGCCGTGTCTCGGGCAGCGGACACGGCGAATTCCCCCGCCCGCTGCGACTGCGCGAGCCCCCGCTTGGCGATGGTGATGCACCGCTCCACGAGCGGCCGCACTTCCTTGGCCTTCGCCACGGTGGTCACGATCCGGCCGGCCACCTTCGGCGCCCCCGGCTCATCCGCCTCCACTGACCGCTCGGTCAAGAACAGGGCCGAGGCCAGGTTGCGGAGCAAAGCCCGCTGGTGGGATGGACTGCGACCGAGCACGCGGCCCTTGCGACGATGACGCATGGTGACGACTCCGAAAATGTTCGTGACGGGCGCGATCCGCAACTCGATCGTGGATCCGCTGACATTCCGATGGCTCGTGTGACCGGTGCCGGCTCGCAGGCAACACCTGTCAAGCACGCGGGCGACCCGCGCGGCTCAGGCTTCCACGGCCGAACCGACGCTCATCCCCAGGCGGAGGCCGAGCTCCGCCAACTTCTCCTCGATCTCCTGCAAGGTGGTCTCGCCGAAATTCCGCACGTCGAGGAGATCTTCACGGCTCTTGGACACCAGATCGCGGAGCGTGGCGATGCCTTCGGTCTCCAGGCAGTTGCTGGCACGCAGCGAAAGTTTCAGATCGGCAACGAGCATGCCGAGCCGACTCTCCAGCGGGGCCTCGATGGCCAGCACGCCCGCAGCAGCCGGGCCACTGACCGTCGGACCGGGACGCGAGTACCCGACGAACGGGTTGAGGTGCTTCCGCAGGATCTTGGCGGCTTCGACCAGGGCCATTTCCGGAGTGACCGTGCCGTTGGTCCAAATCTCGAGGGTCAGCTTGTCGTAATTGGTCTTCTGCCCGACACGGGTCTCCTCGACCTCGTAGCGCACCCGCGTCACCGGACTGAACACGGCATCCACGGGGATGATGCCGATCTCCTGCGCCTCCGGGCTGTGTTCGCTGGCCGGGACGTAGCCGCGGCCGTTCTCCACCACCATCTCCAACTCGAACGGCACGTCGTCTGTCAGGGTGGCGAGGACCAGATCCTTGGTGATCACCTCCACGGCTTCGTCGGTTTGGACGTCCGCCCCCGTGACCGGACCGCGGGTCTGCTTCTCCACGCGGATGACCCGCGTCGAGTCACTGTGATTCTTGACCACCAAGCTCTTGACCGCGAGGACGATGTCGGTCACGTCCTCCAACACACCCTTGAGGGTCGTGAACTCGTGAAGGGCACTGCCCACCTTGATCTGCGTGACCGCGCTGCCCTCGAGACTCGACAGCAGCACCCGGCGCAGGCTGTTGCCCACGGTCGTGCCGAAACCCCTTTCGAAGGGCTCGGCGACGAAACGCCCGAACGTCGGGGTCAGCGTCTTGGGATCGGCAACCACATTTCCCGGGAGTTCGAGACCACGCCACCGAATGTGCATGCGATTCTCCTTCGTTCACCGAGACCCGCCCGGGCCCCGGCCCTACTTGCCCCGCAGCCCGCCCCGGACCGCGATCCCCGCTCGCCCGCGATCGCGGCAGGCGGGCCACTCGCCATCAGGCGGCGCCGCCACGACCCACGAGCAAAGCGGTCACTTGGAACACAACTCGATGATCAGGTTGGCCTGCACCGGGATCGACACATCCTCGGACGTCGGCAGGCGATCGACCCGGCCTTCCGGAACACCCCCCTCCGAACGAGAAAGGAAATCGGGGACGTCGCGCCGCATCGACGACAGGGCGGCGTGCACCAACTGCAGACTCTTGGTCCGGTTCTTGACCCGCAGCACGTCCCCCGCCCGAACCAGATAGCTGGGCACGTCCACGCGCCGCCCGTTGACGGTCACATGCCCGTGGAGCACGAACTGTCGCGCCGCTGACCGGGAGGTGGCAAAGCCGAGGCGATGGATGACGTTGTCGAGACGACGCTCGAGGAGCGACATCAGCGTCTCGCCGGTGTTACCCTTGCCGCGCTCCGCACGGGCGAAATAGGTACGGAACTGCCGCTCGAGAACCCCGTAGTAGTGCTTGACCTTCTGCTTCTCACGCAAGTGGAGGCCGTATTCGGTCGGCTTGCCACGCCGCTTCTGCACCATCCCCGGCGGCGACGACCGCCGCTCGAATGCGCACTTCGACGTGTCGCAACGGGTGCCCTTGAGGAACAACTTCAAGCCGTCACGACGGCAGAGGCGGCAAACTGGCCCGGTGATGCGTCCCATGGTTGTCCGAGAGGAAGAACGGTTGAATTCTCGTTGTTTTGTCGAATACGACCCGAATCAACTGCCCGACCACGACAATGAGCGGCGGGCGGCCGAAGATCAAACACGCACCGCGATCCAGCCAATCCCGCCGGCCGCCGTCAGACTCTCCGCTTCTTCGGAGGGCGACAGCCGTTGTGGGGCAACGGGGTGATGTCTTCGATGCTCTTGACGTTCATGCCCGCGGCCTGCAAGGCGGTGATCGCACTCTCCCGGCCGCTGCCAGGACCACGGACACGAACCTCCAGATCCTTGACGCCGAACTTCGCCGCCTTTTCGGCAGCCTGCTGAGCGGCGCACTGGCCTGCGTACGGCGTGCCCTTGCGGCTTCCCTTGAAACCACACGTGCCACCACTGGCCCAGCACAGCGTGTCGCCCTTGGTGTCGGTGATCGTCACGGTCGTGTTGTTGAAACTCGCCGTGATGTAAGCGATCCCCGCCGACACACTTTTCTTTTTCGCTTTCGCCACCTTCGACATCGCTCGTGCCCCAGCCCTTTCCTGAACGGTTCACAGCCCGGCCCCGCACCGGCGGGGCCGACACCGGAATCACTTGAGATCCTTGACACCCTTCTTCCCCGCCACCGTCTTCTTCGGCCCCTTCCGGGTCCGCGCGTTGGTCCGAGTTCGCTGGCCACGCACCGGCAGGCCCCGGCGGTGCCGCAGACCCCGATAGCTGCCGATATCCTTGAGACGGGAAATGTTCTGCGCCACCTGGCGGCGGAGTTGACCCTCGACGACGTAGTCCTTGTCGAGCAAGGCGGCGAGCCTGGCGAGCTCGTCCTCGTGCAATGACCGGGCGATCCCCTCAGGATCGACGCCGGCCTTGTGGCACAGTTCGCGGGCCACCCGCGGCCCGACGCCGTACAAGTACTGGAGCGAGTAGATCGTCCGCTTCTCGGAGGGGATGTCGACGCCGAGCAATCGGGGCATGGTGCTGGATCGCTGAAGGGCAGGCGGATGAGAGGACGAGGGAAAAATCGACGTTGATTCGGGCGGTCGGAAACGGCAGTGGTCAACCACGCTCCGCCGCCACCGCAGTTGCGACGACAACTACAAACGGCGGTCGGCGCCGCACCGTTTCACCCCTGCCGCTGCTTGTGACGCGGATCGGCGCAGACGACGAACACGACGCCGCGTCGGCGCACGATCTTGCACTTCTCACAGACGCGGCGAACGCTGGCACGGACCTTCATGGCCAAATCCCTTGCTGCAGCGCCCGTCGCCCCCCAGAGGCGGGAGCGCCGGCGCAGGGGCAAATGTCGAGTCACGCAGTATAGGTCGGCTACGGGGCCTCCCACAAGGGGTACTGTTCGATCGCCGCCACCAGAGGGGCACCCCCCCGAATCAGTCCGCCCGAAAAGTCCCTCTCAGTCGCGAGATCCGGGCGTTGGCGGACGGTCCTGGAATGTGACGATGATCCTGTGGCGGCCACGACCATCCAGGGGCCAGCGCCCGGCCGCCCCCCAATCCATCGCGCCCCCGGGCCGATGTCAGGATCGCGGCTCGAGAGACTCGCCCGACACCGGCGCGGCGGTGAGCACGACGGGCCCCGTCTCGGTGATCGCGATCGTGTGCTCGAAGTGCGCGCTCGGCAGGCCGTCGACCGTGCACTGCGTCCAGTGATCGGGCATCACGCGGACCTTCTTCGTGCCCATGTTCACCATCGGTTCGACCGCGATGACCAACCCGGGCACCAACTCGAAGTCGTGGTTCCGCCGGAAGGCCGGGGTGCAGAAATTCGGGACCTGCGGGTCCTCGTGCATCTTCCTCCCGATGCCGTGCCCGACGAAGTTCTCCACCACCGAAAACCCATGTTCGCGCACGTACCGGGCCATCTCGGTGGCGACGTCACTCCAGCGGCTGCGCTGCCCCATCAACTGGATCGCGAGGGCGAGCACGCCGGAAGTGCATTCCAGCAGTTTCCGAGCTTGCGGATCGACCGAGCCCACCGGGTGTGTCATCGCCGAGTCACCGCACCAGCCATTGAAACTGCAACCGGTGTCGATGCTGACGATGTCACCGTTCACGAGGACCCGGGGGCCCGGAATCCCGTGGACGACCTCGTCGTTCACGGAGATGCAGCAGACCGCCGGGAATGGAACCTTTCCAGGGACCCCCTTGAACAGCGGTACCGCGCCGTGCCGGATGAAGAACTCCTCGACGGTCTTGTCGATGTCTCCGGTCGTCACACCCGGGCGCACCATCGAGGCGGCGAGTTGGTGTGCGCCCCACACCACCAGCCCTGTGCGCCGCATCGAGGTGATTTCACGGGCTGAGCGGAGATTCACCACGGGGCGACACCGGTACAGACGGAGGGGAGGAACCTGAAGCTTCGCCTCGTCGATCCACTCGCGGCCCCGAGTATAGCGTTGCCGAGGGTGGGCTCCGCAACGGCCGATCCACCGTCCGACCGCAGTCCTCAGGCCCGGCAACGGCCCCGGGTCGCGGACAGCCGTGAACACCTCCCCGCGATGACGAAGCTGGGCGCCCCTCGAGGGCGGACGCCGGCGACCGCGCCCGACATCCAGCTCCGGGAGGACTTTCCCCGCGCGGCCAAGACGTGCTCACCGACGGGGGGCTGCGGGGCCGAAGCGGCGGATCGACGCCTTCACCCTCTCGAAAATCGCATCCGCCGAGCCCATCCCGTCGATGCTCACGAGTTTCCCCTGTCGCGCGTAGTACGCCAGGAGCGGCGCGGTCTGCAGTTCGAAGCTGGCGATGCGCGTCGCGAACACGCTCGGATCATCGTCGGAACGGCCGCGGGCGAGCATCCTCCGCACGAGCTCTTCGCGAGGCACCGCCAACTCGACGACACAGTCGATCGCCATCGCGCGCCGCTCGAGCAGTTCATCGAGGGTGGCGGCCTGGGTGAGCGTCCGTGGAAAACCGTCGAGCAGGAAACCCGCACGGCAGTCGGCCGACTCCAGTCGCTTCGTCACCATGCCGAGGATGATCGGATCGGGGACGAGTTGCCCCTGATCCATGTACCGCGCCACCTCGAGACCTTCGGGCGAACCGGCCCGCACGGCGTGCCGCAGCATTTCCCCGGTCGACAGGTGCGGCACACGGAGGTGGTGGATCAACCTTTCGCACTGCGTGCCTTTGCCCGCTCCCGGAGGTCCGATGAGGATGATCCGCATGGCACGTCCGCACGACCGGATCGCGGCCGCCACCGCGATCCGGGCTCAGGACTTCTCCAGCAGCCCCGTGTAATTCCGCATCACAAGGTGGCTGTCGATCTTCTGGACGAGGTCGAATGCCACACTGACGGCGATGAGAAGGCCCGTGCCTCCGTAGAAACCGGCGATCTGGGCCGGAATGCCCAGAAACCCACCGACCAGCGTGGGGATGATCGCCACCAGCGACAGGAACGCAGCGCCCACGTAGGTGATCCGCTCCATCACCCGCTCGAGGTAGTCGGCGGTGCGTTTGCCCGGACGGTATCCGGGGATGAACGCGCCATGGTTCTTGAGATTGTCGGCCACCTCCTTGGGATTGAAGGAGATCGCCGTCCAGAAATAGCAGAAGAAGAAGATCAGACCGACGAACAGCAGGTTGTAGATGAACGACTGCCCGCGGGTGAACGAATCGTGCAACGCGGCCAGCATGGCATTGCCGGGGTAAGCCCGGTAGAGCGTCTGCAGCAGGATCTGCGGGAACAGCAGCAGCGAACTGGCGAAGATGATCGGC
The DNA here is from genome assembly GCA_009924545.1 of Planctomycetia bacterium. Taxonomy (GTDB): domain Bacteria; phylum Planctomycetota; class Planctomycetia; order Pirellulales; family UBA1268; genus F1-20-MAGs016. Next base: position 23,934 of record RFRL01000020.1, read on the forward strand.
ATCACCCCGGCCTGGTTCACTTTGAGGGGAAGGTACTGCTTCGTGCCCCCGTAGACCCGACGACCGCGGACGTGCTTCGCCGACTGGGTGGGAATCCGCCGCTGCCCCTGTGTCATGAACACCACTCCGGCGACCACGGCGATGAACATGGCGATGAGGAGGAGGATCTTGTCGACACCCAGCTTGCCACCACCACCCCCCAATTCCCAACTGGAGTTCTCCCGGAGGTCGAGCAGGGCGCTGGGCATTGCGGCGAGGATCCCCGCCATGATCAACAGGCTGATCCCGTTGCCGATGCCGAACTCGTCGATCTGCTCCCCGAGCCACATCAGGAAGATCGTGCCTGCCGTCATCGTCATCACGGCGACGAACTGCCAGATGAAGGGCAGTTTCCCGTCGACGAGGAACGCCGGCTGGATGAGCGACTCCTGACCGACCCGCGTGTTGGCGAGGAACGCCACGTACGCCCAGCTCTGCACGATGCAGATGATGACGGTCGCGTAGCGGGTGTATTCGTTGATCCGTTTCCGCCCCGACTCCCCTTCCTTCGTGAGACGTTCGAGGGGCGGCCAGACTGTGCCGAGCAACTGGAAGATGATCGACGCCGAGATGTAGGGCATGATGCCCAAGCCGAAGATCGTGGCCTGCGTGAGCTGACTGGCAGAGAACACCGCGACGGTTTTGAGGACGTCACCGAAGCCACCCGCCTCCTCGGCGAAACGGCGCATGGCGTCTGGATTGACGATCGGCAGGGGGACCCACCAGCCGACGCGGTAGATCGCCAACAGGCCGAGCGTCAGCAGGATTTTCTGCCGCAGTTCCGGGATCGTGAAGATCGTGCGGATCTTTTCCAGCATGGGGGCCTCTGTTGATCCGGGGGCAGTGATCAGTCTGGCTGAGAACCGTGAGTGCTGACGGGGGTCGGGAGTGCCGCCGGGCAACCAGGCTCCGGTGGACCGCTGTCGGCCTTCACGGGGAAGCCCGACGCCACCGCAGCTTACGAGGCCGAGCCTGGTTTCCGCGAGCCCCGTTCCCGTCCACCCCTGTCCCGGCTGGCCGTTGCCTTGCCCTTGCGGGCAGCGCTCCCCTTGACCACGGGGGCCGGGCCGGGCAACTCCGTCACCGATCCGCCCGCGGCGACGATCTTCTCGCGGGCCGTGGCACTGAAATGATGGGCGGAGACTTTGAGAGCCCGGTCGATCTGACCGTCGCCCAGGATCTTGATCTCGTCCCAGATCCCCTTGGCGACGCCTTTGTCGCGAAGCGCCGACGGGGTGACGTCGCTGCCGGCGGGGAAAACCGCGGCCAGTGCCGCCACGTTGACCGACTTCACGATCCGCCCATGGCGGTTGTGGAATCCGCGCTTCGGGATCTGACGGATGATCGGCATCCGCGCGCCTTCGAAGATCCCCGCGGCACTCCAACCAGCGAGTTGCCCCTGCCCCTTGTGGCCGCGGCCCGAGGTCTTGCCCCGACCCGAGCCGGGACCACGGCCCACGCGGAGCCGACGACGATTGCGATTCACGCCACGGTTGACGTCACTGATGTTCATTGGTCTGACCTCTCCACTGGACGCCACCGAAGGCAACACCGACTCACCGCACCACGCGGCGGGCCGACCGGCCGCGTTGTGCCCCACCGATCGGACCCCGCGACGAAGTCACGAATTCGACAACGAGACTCCGCGGAGCCGCTCCACCTCGCTGCGGGTCCGCAGCATCTTCAGGGCCTCGAGGGCCGCTTTGACGAGATTGACCGGATTCGTGGAGCCATGGGCCTTGGTGAGCACGTCGCGGATCCCGGCCGATTCGCACACCGCACGGACCGCAGCCCCGGCGATGATCCCGGTTCCCGGGCTGGCCGGCAGCAGGATGACCTTCGACGTGCCGCTCGTGCCCTCGACCCGGTGGGGGATGGTTCCCGATTCGACCGGCACCTCGATGAGGTTTTTCATCCCGTCCTTGATCGCCTTCTCGACGGCCGGCGGCACCTCGTTGGCCTTGGCGTACCCACAGCCCACCTTGCCGCGGCCATTGCCCACCACCACGAGACCGGCGAAGCTGAACCGCCGACCACCCTTCACGACCGTGGCGCAGCGCCGCACCTTCACCACCTTCTCGGTGAACTCACCACCGCGGGATTCCTTGCTCGTCGACACCATGCACCTCGCTGCTGGACTGTTTGGCTGCTGGACTGGCTGCTGGACTGTTCGGCTGCTGGGTTGTTCCGTTGGCCGCCGTGGATTGGCTGGCTGGTGGATCGCTCGCTACCGGTCAAAACTCCAATCCGCCGGCACGCGCGGCATCGGCCAACGCCGCGACCCGCCCGTGATAGCGGAACTCACCGCGATCGAAGCACACTTTCGTCACTCCCGCAGCCCGGGCCCGCTCCGCGACGGCCCGGCCGATCGCCTCGGCAGCCGCTTTGTTTCCACCGAAGGCCAAGCCCTGACGGAGCTGACGGTCGACGGTGCTCGCTGCCGCCAGGGTCTTCCCGCCGGCATCGTCGATCACCTGGGCGTAGATGTGTTTGTGAGTGCGGAACACCACCAGGCGCGGCCGCTCCGGAGTGCCCCGGATCGAACGCCTGACACGATAACGCCGACGCAACCGCTGGCGGAGGATCGACCGTGAATGGTCCATGGGACGACACGCACTGGGATGGGAGGAATGGTGTTTGCAACCGGTGTGCGGTGCCCCGGCGAGAGTTCTCCCGCCGGACGCCGTGACCGCCGTTACTTCGTCACGGCCTTGCCGGCCTTGCGCCGGATCTGCTCGTTCTCGTACCTGATGCCCTTGCCCTTGTAGGGCTCAGGCTTGCGCCGGGCTCGAACCTCGGCGGCGAACTGCCCGACGAGGTGCTTGTCGATACCCTTGATGACGACGTGCGTCTGGTCGGGGCAAGTGACCGTGAGGCCGGCGGGGATCGGCACCTGAAGTTCGTTGGCGAAGCCGACCCGCAACTGCAGCACGTTCTTCTGCACGGCCGCGATGTAGCCGACGCCGACGATCTCCAGCTTCTTCTCGTAGCCCTTGGCGACCCCTTCGACCATGTTGGCCGCCAGCGCCCGCGTCAGGCCGTGGAGCGAACGCGAGGCCCGGTCGTCTCCCGAGCGCGCGACCTTGAGGGCGCCGGCTGCGGGGTCGACCGCCACCGTGACGAGCGGGTGGATCCGCTGCTCGAGCTTGCCCAACGGGCCCTCGACGCGCAGCACGCCTCCCTCGACGGAGGCTTTGACCCCCTTGGGAAGCGGAACGGGTGACTTACCAATACGGGACATGTCCGGAGACCCTCGCCTTTCCGTGAATCACCACAGTTCGCAGAGCACTTCGCCGCCGAGCTTCCGCTGCCGGGCCTCGCGATCGCTGACCACGCCGCTCGACGTCGAGAGGATGGAGATCCCCAACCCACCGAGCACCGGACGGAGCCGAACGGAACGGCTGTAGACGCGACGGCCGGGGGAGCTCACACGACGGATGTGGCGGATGAGCCGTTCGCCGTTGGGACCGTACTTCAACTCCAACTGGAGCTTCGCCACGGGCTCGGCCTCGACCTCCTTCCAATCCCAGATGAAGCCCTCCCGCTTGAGGACGTCGGCCAAGCCGCGCTTCACCTTGGAACTGGGGATCTCGACGATGGCACGCTCCACGCGCACGGCGTTGCGGATGCGGGTCAGCATGTCGGCGATCGGATCGGTCATCATGTCGCGGGAATCCTCATGGAGCTCCGTGGATCGTGGCCGGCGGCAGCCGGCGCGTGCGGGCGATCAGCCCCCCATCATCGACGCTTGTCACCAACTCGCCTTCCTGACACCCGGAATACAGCCCTGATCAGCCAACTTGCGGAAGCAGATCCGGCAGGTCCCGAACTTGCGGTACACGGCCCGCGGCCGCCCACACAGCATGCAACGGCGCACGGTCCGGGTGGAGAACTTCGGCTTCCGCTTCGCCATCGCGATCTTCGATTTGCTCGCCATGCTCTGTTCCATTCGCGGCCGTCGCGGCCACAACTGTGGTCCGGTGCCCCACGCGGGGCGTGCCCGGAATGTTCAACGGTCCGTTACGCAGCCGCCCCCTCGTCGCCATCGTCCTTCTTCAGCGGCATGCCCATCGCGCGGAGAAACTGCCGGGCCTCGTCGTCGGTCCGCGCGCTGGTCACGAGCGTGATGTTCATCCCCTGGGGACGCGTGTATTTGTCGGGGTTGATCTCGGGGAACACCATCTGCTCCGAGAGCCCCAGGCTGTAATTGCCGTGGCCGTCGAAGGCGGTGCTCGACAGGCCGCGGAAGTCACGGACACGCGGCAGCGCCAATGACACCAACCGGTCGAGGAACTCGTACATGCGCCGCCCGCGGAGCGTCACCTTGCAGCCGATGGCGAGGTTTTCCCGGAGCTTGAAGCCCGACACGGCGGCCTTGGAAAGGGTCGCCACCGGCTTTTGCCCCGTCACCTGCCCGAGGGCACCGATCGCCTCCTCGAGGAACTTCTTCTCCGTCACCGCCACGCCCACGCCCATGTTGACGACGATCTTTTCCAACCGCGGGATCGCGTGGAGATTGGCGCGGTTGAGCGCCTTGCCGAGCGCGGGGCGGACCGTGTTCAGGTAGTGCTCGAGCATCCGCGGCGTGCCGACGACCGCGGTCGCCTCCGCCGGCGCGTCAACCTTGCCCGCGCCGCTGGCTTTCCCGTCGCCTGCCTTCATCTTCTTCGCCATCACAGCTGTCCCTGTCGTGCGCTGCTTGTCGTCGTTTCAGTCTGCCCGCTCGGTCTCAATGGTCGTTCGTTCAGTTCGTCGGTGAACCAGGTCCGCTCAGCCACCGGCGGCCTTCGGGCGTGGCGCGGTCGTTTTGGTGCCGTGAAGCCGACCGAGGTCGGCTTTACACTTCCGGCACGTGCGGCTCTTCGCACCGTCAGCCGCCACGCGGCATCCGAGACGTGTCGGCTTTCCGCAGGCCGTGCACACCAAGAGCACGTTGGAGGCGTCAATGGGCATCTCCCGACTCAACCGCCCACCCTGCGGGTTCTTCTGGCTGCGCCGCATGTGGCGATAGACCCGGTTCACGCCCTCGACCACCAGTTTGCCGGCCGTGGGATCGACCGACAGGACCTTGGCCCGCGTGCCCCGCGAGTTGCCCGACCGCACCTCGACCGTGTCACCGGAACGGATCAACATCACACCACCTCGCTGGCCAGGCTGACGATCTTCATGAAGTTGCGGTCGCGCAATTCACGGGCCACCGCGCCGAAGATGCGGGTGCCCTTCGGGTTCTTCTCATTGTCGATGATCACGCAGGCGTTGGTGTCGAAGCGGACGTAACTGCCGTCCTCGCGCCGCGTCGGCTTTTTGCAGCGGACGATGACGGCCTTCACCACGGCCTTCTTCTTGACGTCGCTGCCGGGGATCACGCTCTTCACGCTGCAGACGATGATGTCACCAAGGCCGGCGGTGCGTTTCTTGCTGCCGCCGAGCACCTTGAAGCACATCACCTCGCGGGCGCCGGTGTTGTCGGCCACGACGAGCCGGGTCTGCATCTGGATCATGTCGGCTTCTTTCCTTCCGTCGCCGGGGCCTGATCACGACCGGTGGCGGTGGCTTCCTCCGCCCGGGCAGCAGCTTCACGCAGCTCAGTGGCTCGGGCCCCGCTGCGGAGCGACGCCAGATCGACCGCGGTGCTCTTGGCCACCACCCGCACCAACTCCCAGCGCTTCAGTCGGCTCCGCGGCCGGCACTCGACGATCTCCACGGTGTCGCCCAGCGCAGACTCCTCCGCCTCGTCGTGCACATGGCAGACCGTACGGCGATGGAGGATGCGCCCGTACTTCTCGTGACGCACCACCCGCGGCATCTCCACGCGCCGCGTCTTGCGCGAGGCGGCGCTGGTGACCGTTCCTATGACCACTCGTTTCGGCATGTTGCTGTTTCCAACGGCGACTTCAGTCGCCCCTCCCACCGTTCAATCCCGCAACTCGTTTCCGTCAGCCAACCGGTCTCCCCCGGTCAGCCAACCGGTCTCCCCCGGTCAGCCAACCGGTCTCCCCCGGTCAACCACCCGGAGATCGCTTCTGCACCTGAGCCCGCTTCTGCACCCGAGGCTTGGTGGCGGCGGAGGCGGAGGCCTTGGCTTTCGTTTCGGCCCCCCCTGCCCGACCACGCCCCACCTTGGCCCGGGCCCGGCCGACACGAGTGGCCTTCGCCACGGCAGTCTCGCGCACCGCGGTCTCGAGCACCCCCCGCTGCCGCAGCACGGTCTGGCAGCGGGCGATCGTGCGCCGGAGCTTCTTCACGTCGGACGGCGACTTGAGCTTCTCGGTCTGCGCCTGGAGGCGGAGCCGGAACAGGGTCTCGGCAGCCTCCCTCCAGGTAAGCCGGATCTGCTCGTCGGGCATCTCACGGATTTCACGTACTTTGTTCATCGCCGAACCTGCTCCTCACCGCCGGTCACATCGAGCGCCGCTTCACGAACCTCACCCGCAACGGCATCTTGTGCGCCAAACGCGCCAGACAGACCCGGGCCGCATCCTCGGTCACGCCACCGATCTCGTAGAGGATCGCCCCGGGCTTGATCACGGCCGCCCAGTACTCCGGCTCACCCTTCCCCTTCCCCATTCTCGTCTCCAGCGGGATCGACGTGATCGACTTGTGGGGGAACACGCGCACATACAAGCGTCCCTCGTTGCGGAGGTACTGCTGCGCCGCGATCCGGCCGGCCTCGATCGTGGCGGCCGCCAGCCACCCAGGCTGTTCGGCCTGGAGCCCGAAGTCGCCGAACACCACGCGGTTGCCCCGC